>JANMJD010000484.1:0-22172 GCA_031371195.1 Actinomycetes bacterium
CTGCTTGCCGACATCGCCACGCTCACTGACTCGAGCGGGCCCGGGGCCGCCGGACCAGAAACCATCGGTGTGGACGACGTGATCTTTTTCGTCGGCGACCTGGACCAGGCCGCTCGCGACCTCCTCGGCGAGGTGCTCATCGATCCGGTGCTGCAGCGCGGAGCCTGGGAACGGCCCACCACGCCGAATGGCGCCGCTGTCGTCGAGGTCGCCAAGTTGGCCGGGGTGACCGACCCGATCGCCGATGCCGCACGCCTGCTCGCCGAGCGGCTCGACGTCGAGATCGATCAGGCCGTGGTCGCTCGCCGCTACACCATGTACGGCCTCGACGATGCGGCGCGACGCGACGCGATTGCCGAGCAGTTGTTGGCCAACGACGTGATCGAACGGTGGCATGCCGACTCGATCGACGTGATTCCAGCGCCGCCCGCAACGATCACCACCGTCGAGATCGTGGCCATCCGAGGGCTCGATGACGACGGTTTGACAGCCCTGAACGCCGAGCGCCGAATGTCGCTCGACCCCGCTGAGCTGCGTGTCCTCCAATCCCACTTCGCCGCTGCGGGCCGCGATCCCACCGACGTCGAGATCGAGACGATCGCCCAGACGTGGAGCGAGCACTGCTCGCACAAGACGTTCCGGGCGCTGCTCACCGGTCCCGACGGTGCGGTCACGACGCCGCTGCTCAAACAACTCCGCGACGCCACCGATGCCATCGACGCCCCGTTCGTCCGCAGCGCCTTCGTCGGCAACGCCGGGATCGTCAGCTTCTCCCCCGGGCGAACGTTGGCACTGAAGGCCGAAACCCACAACCATCCCTCGGCGATCGAGCCGTTCGGTGGAGCGAACACCGGCGTCGGCGGCGTCATCCGCGACGTCATGGGTGCGGCCCACCGTCCCATCGCCGTCACCGACATCCTCTGTTTCGGTCCGCCCGACCATTCCGACGTGCTCCCGGCCGGGGTGCATCACCCGCTGCGTATCCGCGAAGGAGTGGTGGCCGGGGTGGCCGACTACGGCAACAAGATCGGCCTGCCGACAGTGGCCGGTGCCGTGCTCTACGACCCCGGCTACACCGCCAATCCCCTGGTGTTCTGCGGCGCGATCGGCTCTGCGCCCGAAGCCGACATCCCGAGTGGGCCATTCCCCGGCGACCGGGTCGTCGTCCTCGGTGGACGTACCGGCCGGGACGGCCTGCGCGGCGCCACCTTTTCCAGCGCGACGATGGACGCGTCGACCGGAGGGGTTGCCGGAGCCAGCGTGCAGATCGGCGATCCGATCGTCGAGAAGCTGCTCATCGACCTGCTCGACGATGTACGCGACCTGTATTCGGCGATCACCGACTGCGGCGCCGGTGGATTGTCGTCCTCCGTCGGCGAGATGGCCGAAGGCGTGGGCGCCGATGTCGAGTTGGCGCTCGCCCCACTGAAGTACCCGGGCCTCGCCCCCTGGGAGATCTGGCTGTCGGAGGCCCAGGAACGAATGGTCATCGCCGTTCCACCCACCCGGCTCACCGAACTGGCCGCGCGCTGCGTGTACCACGGCGTCGAAATGACCGACCTCGGCTCGTTCACCGGCGACGGACGACTGGTCGTGCGGATGCACGGCGACGTGGTGCTCGACCTCGACACCGGCTTCCTGCACGATGGCCGCCCGCAGCGCACGATGGAGTTCACCCCGAGCGCACCGTCGCGCGACGCCGGCTCGGTCCGGGTCTGCGAGAACCCGACCGGGATGTTGCTCCGCCTGCTCGCCCATCCCAACATCGCCTCCAAAGCGGCCGTCATCAGGCGGTACGACCACGAGATCCGCGGCGCAACGGTTGTGCGACCGCTCGTCGGCTGGAATGGCGAGGGACCCGCCGACGGGGTGGTGATCGCCGAGCCCGCCGATTCGCACGGCTTCGCCGTCGGCATCGGTGTCAATCCCTGGTACGGCGTCCACGACCCCGAGTGGATGGCGCACGCCGTCGTCGACGAGGCGATCCGCAACGTGGTCGCCGTCGGGGCCGATCCGTCGATGATCGCCCTGCTCGACAACTTCTCGTGGGGCGACCCCCGCCGAGCCTCGACCCTCGGTCAACTCCTCGCCGCCGTGCAGGGCTGCTGCGACGCGGCAATCGCCCACCGGGCCCCATTCGTGTCGGGCAAGGACTCGCTGAACAACGAGTACGTGGTCGCGTCGGGCGAACGACGCTCGGTCCCCCCGACGCTCGTGATCACCGCCGTCGCCCACGTGCCCGACGCCGACCGCTGTGTCACCCCCGACCTGAAGGACGCCGGCAACGTACTGGTCCTGCTCGGCCCGACGACCGTCGACTTCGCCGGCAGCCATTTCGACATCGTCGATGGCGACTCGGCCCGTCCAGGGCGGGTCTCACCGCCCGACACGACCGCTCCGGCACGGTATCGCGCCCTCCACGCCGCCATCCGTGACGGCCTGGTGCGGTCGTGTCATGACTGCTCCGAAGGCGGGCTCGCCGTGGCGGTTGCCGAGATGTGCATCGGCGGAGGGCTCGGGGCGACGATCGATGCCCTGCCCCATCAGGACACCACCGTGGCCTGGTTCGCCGAGACCGCCGGACGTTTCGTCGTCGAGGTCGCAAGCGACTCGCTCGAGGCGGTGCGCGAGCACCTCGGTGACGATGCCCTCGTGATCGGCGAGGTGACCGACGAGCGGGTCCTGACCATCCTCGGGGGCAGACCCATCCCGCTCACCGATCTCGCTACGGCTTGGGGCACCACGTCATGAGCCGGCCCGTCGCCCTCATCGTGCGCGCCCCGGGAACCAATCGCGATCACGACGTGGCCCTGGCGCTCGACCTCGCCGGAGCCGAACCCCAGATCGCCACGGCGGCCGAGATCATCGCGCAGCCCGAGCTCGTCGGTCGCGCCCGGATCGTCGTCGTCGCCGGCGGGTTCTCGTACGCCGACGCCCTGGGTGCCGGGCGTCTGCTGGGCCACGAACTTGCCTCGGCGCTGGGCGACGAGCTGCGGACTCACATCGCGCACGGCCGACCGGTGATCGGCATCTGCAACGGCTTCCAGGCCCTGGTCAGGGCTGGTTTACTGTCCGGGGGCGAGCTGTGCGGTGCGCTCGGCGACAACGAGTCGGGATACTTCGCCTGCCGATGGGTGCGGCTGGCGCCCGTCTCGCAGCGATGTGTCTGGACCGCCGGGTTGACCGAGCAGATCGACTGTCCGATCGCCCACGGTGAAGGGCGCTTCGCCTGTGACGACGACACGCTCGCCCTCCTGGAGCGCGACGATCGGATCGCCCTACGGTACGCACCGGCCGCGTCCGTGACAGCCGAGTCCGGCGATCGTGGCTCCGGCGATGGTGGCTCCAGCGATGGCGGGTCCGGGTACAACCCGAACGGCTCGAGAGCCGACATCGCCGGAATCTGCGACGACACCGGCCTCGTGCTCGGGCTGATGCCCCACCCGGAAAATCATGTCCTGCCCCGCCAACACCCGCTCTACGGTCGCCGCGACGGCCGCCACGGCGCAGGTTTGGGGCTCCGTCTCTTCGAACAAGGCGTTCGCCACGCCAAGGAGTTGTAACCCCGATGACCGTTGTCCATCAGATCGAGCCGTGCACCGATGTCGAACTCGACCTGCCCGACCGCCGGGTCGGCAAGGTGCGGGTGTCGTACTCGTTGCCCGACGAGCAACGACTGTTCGTGACCACCGATCGGCTCTCGGCCTTCGACCGGATCATCAACGGCGTCGCCTACAAGGGCCAAGTACTCAATCAACTGGCGGCATGGTGGTTCGACCAGACCCGTGACATCGTCGACAACCACGCCATCTCCACCCCCGACCCCAACGTGCTCGTCGGTATTTCCGCCGACCCGCTGCCCGTCGAGGTGATCGTTCGCGGTTACATCACCGGAGTGACATCGACATCCCTGTGGCGGCGGTACGCCGAAGGCGCCCGGACCATCTACGGCTACCGGTTCCCCGACGGGCTGCAGAAGAACACCGCACTTCCCGAGGCGATCATCACACCGACGACCAAGGCCGAGGCGGGCGCCCACGACGAGGCACTCACCTGCGCCGAGGTGACGGAGCATGGTCTTGTCGCGCCGCAGTTGTGGGCGCAGGTACAGGAGGCGGCACTGGCCGTCTTCGCCCGTGGTCAGCAGGTGGCAGCCGCCGCCGGACTGATTCTCGCCGATACCAAATACGAGTTCGGCCTGGCTCCCGACGGGCGGCTGCTGCTGATCGACGAGATGCATACCCCCGACTCCTCGCGGTTCTGGGAGGCGGCCTCGTACGAGGATCGCCTTGCGGCCGACGAGGAACCCGAAAGCCTCGACAAGGAAGTCATCCGGCGAGCACTCGCCGACGCGGGCTACGGCGGTGACGGCGCACCGCCGGTCCTCGCCCCCGAGGTGTGGACAGAGACGACCCGCCGGTACATCACCGCCTACGAACGGCTCACCGGCCAGACGTTCGTCCCCGGCGGGTATCCCGTCGAACCGCGAATCGCCGCCAACCTGCGCACGGCAGGTCTGCTGTGAGCCCACTGATCGTCATTCTCATGGGTTCGGGCGCCGATATCGAGCACGCCGGCAAGGTCGCCGCGGTCGCCGTCGCCCTGGGCATCGACGTGGTGCAGCGTGTCGGTTCGGCGCACAAAACCCCAGCTCATGTACTACGGATCATCGACGAATACGAGGCCGATCCACGACCGAAGGTGTGGGTGACGATTGCCGGGCGTTCCAACGCGCTCTCGGCGTTCGTCGAGGCCGCCGTCACCGCCCCGGTCATCTCCTGCCCACCGCTGGCGATGCCCGAAGACGTCTGGTCGAGCCTGCGAATGCCCGCCGATGTCGCCCCGATGGTCGTGCTCGACCCGGCCAACGCCGGTCTGGCGGCCGCCAAGATCCTCGCCCTCGTCGATCCGGCGCTCGGCGCCCGCCTCGCCGAGCGCCGGGCGACCGAGTTCGCCAAGGTCACCGCCGCCGACGCCGAGATCACCTCATGAGCGGTGAGATCGGCGAGGAGTGCGGGGTTCTCGGGCTGTCGACACCTCACGGCGAGGGAGTCGCCCAACTCGCCTTCTTCGGTCTTTTCGCTCTACAGCATCGCGGTCAGGAGGCGGCCGGTATCGCCGTCTCCGATGGCCAACGCGCCCGACTGCACAAGGACGTCGGCCTCGTGTCGCGGGTGTTCAGCCCCGAGACGCTGCTTCCACTGGCCGGCTACCACGCCATCGGGCACACCCGTTACTCGACGACCGGGGCCCCCGGGCAACGCAACGCCCAGCCGTTCCTCGTCGAGACGATGCACGGGCCGCTGGCCGTCGCCCACAACGGCAACGTGATCAACTCCACCGACCTGCGCACCGAGTTGCTCCAGCGCGGCTTCGGGCTCACGGCCTCGTCCGATACCGAGGTCCTCGCCCTGATGCTCGCCGCGGCCGGAGGGCGCACATGGGAGGAACGCCTCGAGCGCACCCTGCCGGCATGGAAGGGGGCGTACTCGCTCGTCGTGCTGGCCCACGATCGGGTGCTGGCGGTACGCGACCCGTGGGGATTTCGCCCGCTGTCGGTCGGTCGCCTGCCCGGTGGCGGGCATGCGGTGGCGTCGGAGACGTGCGCCCTGGAAACCCTGGGGTGTCTCGACATCGACGAGGTGCGGCCAGGGGAGGTGGTCACCCTGATGGGGGCCGAAATCGAGCGGCGCCAGGTACTCAATCCAGCCGTCAACCAGGCGCGATGCACGTTCGAGTTCGTCTACTTCTCCCGGCCGGACTCGGTGTGGGACAGCCAGAGTGTGCATCACGTCCGCCAACGACTCGGCGAGGAACTGGCCGATGAATCCGGTGTCGATGCCGACGTCGTGGTGCCCGTACCCGACTCCTCGATCCCCGCGGCCATCGGCTATGCCCGGCGCAGTGGCCTGCCGTTCAACGACGGCCTGATCAAGAACCGCTACATCGGCCGCACATTCATCGAGCCGACCCAGTCGATGCGCGAGCGCGGCGTCGCCCTCAAGTTCAATGCCCTGGCCGCCAATCTGCAGGGCCAGCGCGTGGTTCTCGTCGACGACTCGTTGGTCCGTGGCACCACCGCCGGACCACTGGTCAAACTGTTACGCGATGCCGGTGCGGCCGAGGTCCACTTCCGCCTCACCTGTCCCCCGATCACCCATGCCTGCCACTTCGGCGTCGACATGGGCCACGACGGCGACCTGGTCGCCTCACGCCTGAGTGTCGAGGAGATGCGCCAGCAGGTGGGCTGCGACTCGATCGGGTTTCTCTCGCTGGCCGGCATGATGCGCGCCCTGGGCCGTGGCGACGGTCGCGGCGACGGCTACTGCAATGCGTGCTTCACCGGCGAATACCCGCTCGAGATCCGTGCTTCGCCCGCCAAGCTCGACTTCGAGGGAGCGCTGGCGTGAGAGTTCATGTCGTCGGGTCCGGTGGGCGCGAGTCGTCGATCCGCTGGAAGCTGCAGGCCGACGGACACCAGATCGGGGACACGGCAGATGACGCCGATCTGGTCATCGTCGGTCCCGAGGAGCCACTGGCCAACGGACTCGCCGACGAACTCTCCACCCGGGGCATCGCCTGCTTCGGTCCGAGCGCCGCGGCGGCGCAGCTGGAGGCATCGAAGGCGTTCGCCCGCGAACTCGCCGACCGACTGGGCATTCCCTCGCCACGAACGTCCGGACTCACCGACTCGATCGGTGCCCTGAGCTGGTACAATGCCCATGGCGGACCGGTCGTCGTCAAGCTCGACGGTCTCGCCGCAGGCAAAGGGGTGATCGTCCCCGACGGCGACGACGCCACGCGCCGGGCGATCGCCGAACTGGCCGACCGCGGCCCCATCGTCGTCGAGGAGCGCCTCAGCGGGCCGGAATGCTCACTACTTGCCTTCTGTGACGGGACCCGGGCGGTGGCGATGCCGATCGCCCAGGACCACAAGCGGATCGATGAGGGTGACACCGGACCGAACACCGGCGGGATGGGAGCCTTCGCCCCCGCCCCGCTCCCGCCGGGGGTGGATGCCGACGAACTGCGCCGGACGTTCATCGACCCGGTGGTCACCGCCATGGCCGCGGCCGGCACCCCATACGTCGGCGTGCTCTACGCCGGGCTGATGCTCTGCGCCGACGGTCCCCGGCTGATCGAGTTCAACTGCCGCTTCGGCGATCCCGAGACCCAGGCGATCCTGCCCCTGCTCGAGAGCGATCTGGCCACCGTCGCACTCGCCTGCGTCGAAGGACGACTCGACACCATCGATGTCCGCTGGTCGGACCAGGCGGCCTGTGCGGTTGTCGCCGCCGCACCGGGCTACCCGGTGTCACCCGTGGTCGGCCAGCCCATCGACCTCGGATCGGACACCCCGGACGCGATCGTGTTCCTGGCCGGCGCGATGCGCCACGACCAGCGCCTCGAAGTGACCGGCGGGCGGGTGTTGACCGTCACCGGGGTAGGGAGCGATCTGGGGATGGCCCGGGCGGCGGCCTACCGACGACTCGACGACATCAAATTCGACGGCATGCACGTTCGTCGCGACATCGCCTGGCGGGCACCCGGTGCGGTCCTGCGATCGTACGCTGCCGCCGGCGTCGACATCGCCGAAGGCACGCGGGCGGTCAGCGAACTCAAGGGCGCGGTCGAGCGGACTCACACGTCCGACGTGCTGTCCGGTATCGGAGCGTTCGGCGGTGCGTTGGACGTGAGCCGGCTGAAGGCGTTCGATCGACCTGTGCTGGTCGCCTCGACCGACGGGGTCGGCACCAAGGTCGAACTCGCGGCCCGAGCCGGCCGACCGGACACCGTCGGCGCCGACATCGTCAACCACTGCATCGACGACGTGCTCGTGCAAGGCGCCGTGCCGCTGTTCTTCCTCGACTACATCGCCGCCAGCCATCTCGACGCCGACCGCGTGGCCGGCGTGGTGACGGCGATGGCCCAGGCCTGCGAGGCCGCCGGATGCGTGCTCCTCGGTGGGGAGACCGCCGAGATGCCCGGCGTGTACTCACCGGGTTCGTTCGACATCGCCGGCACCCTCGTCGGCGTCGTCGAACATGCCGACATGCTGCCCCGACCCACGGTCGCAGCGGGTGATGTGCTGATCGGCATCGCCTCCTCAGGGCCGCATACGAACGGATATTCGCTGCTCAGAAGACTTTTCGAGTGGATCTCACTCGATGCGACTCCGGCTCCGCTCACCGTTCCGCTCGGAGATGCGTTGCTCGAACCTCACCGTTCGTACCTGGCGGTGATCAAGCCCTTGATCGGCGATCCACGCCTCAAGGCCCTGGCCCACATCACCGGTGGCGGACTGATCGACAACCTACCGCGGGTACTCCCCGACGGCTGCGAGGCCGTGATCGACACGGCATCGTGGCCGATCCCGCCGCTGTTCGAACTGGTCCGCCAAGTGGCCGTCGGCATCGATCGCGACGATCTGTACCGCACGCTGAACATGGGCATCGGGATGGTCGCCGTGGTCGCCGCCACCGATGCCGAAGCCGTGCAGGCCGCCCTGGGCGAGCCGACCTGGATCATCGGGGAGATCGTCGCCGGACCACGCCGGGTCCGCCTGCGATGACCGCTCGCCTGGCGGTCCTCGCCTCGGGAGGAGGTTCGAACCTGCAGGCGATCATCGATGCATGCGCCACCGCGGAACTCGACGCGGTCATCGGCCTCGTCGTGACCGATCGTGCCGGGGTGGAGGCGATCGATCGATCGGGTCGGCACGGCATCCCGCACCGGACGCTGCCGGCACCGCCAGGCGGTAATCGTGAGGCCTACGACTGCGAACTAGCCGAGGTGGTCGGCGCATCGTGCCCCGACTACGTCGTCCTCGCCGGCTGGCGACGGCTGCTGACGATGGCCTTCCTCGGGCGGTTCCCGAACCGGGTGATCAACCTCCATCCGGCGCTGCCGGGGCAGCTTCCCGGGCTCGGCGCCATCGAACGGGCCCATGCCGAGGCCGCCGCCGGCCATCGCCGGTACACCGGCGTCATGGTCCACTTCGTCCCCGACGAGGGGGTCGACGACGGCCCGGTGATCGCCACCCGGCGTCTCGAAATCGCCGCTGGAGAGACACTCGAGTCACTCGAGGCTCGCATGCATGCGACCGAACACGATCTGCTCATCGCCGCACTCCGCTCCGTACTCGCCCAGGAGGATCATCATGACCACGACGTCCACGCCGCTCGCTGATCTCATCGAGACCGAGGCGCCGAATCCTCGCGACGCCCTGTTCGACCGCTTCGAGGCGCTGACGTTCGACGACGTCGTCATCGTTCCCGGCTTCAGCGACGTCCTCCCCGACGCCGTCGATACCAGGGCGACCTTCGCCGGCGACATCACGTTGGCCAGTCCCGTGATCTCCGCGGCGATGGACAAGGTCACCGAGGGTCGCATGGCCATCGCCATGGCCCGCTGCGGGGGGATCGGCGTCATTCATCGCAACCTCTCGATCCCCGACCAGGCGGCCGAGGTGCAGCGCGTCAAGCGGTCGCAGTCGGGCATGATCACCGATCCCGTCACGCTGCCCCCGAGCGCCACGCTTGCCGAGGCCGAGGCGTTGATGGGCCGCTACAAGTTCTCGGGCGTGCCGATCACCGATCCCGACGGGCGGCTCGTCGGAATCCTGACCAACCGCGACGTGCGCTTCTGCTCGACCGCAGACCTGGCCCGGCCGGTCACCGAGTTCATGACCGCCGACGGCCTGGTCACCGCGCCGGTCGGCACCTCACTGCACGACGCCCGGGCGATCCTGCAGAAGCACCGCATCGAGAAGCTCCCTCTGGTCGACGAAGCGGGCCGGCTGCGGGGTCTGATCACGGTCAAGGACATCCTCAAGCGTCAGGAATTCCCCCACGCCACCCACGACTCCGCCGGGCGGCTGCGCGTTGCTGCGGCGGTCGGGGTCGGAGCCGATCTCGACGAGCGCGTCAGCGCCCTGGTGGCGGTCGACGTCGACGCCATCGTCATCGACACGGCCCACGGCCATTCCGCCGGGGTCATCCGCGCCATCGAACTCATCCGGACCGGATGGCCCTCGATGATCATCGTGGCCGGCAACGTCGTCACCGCCGACGGTGTCGACGCGCTGGTGCGCGCCGGTGCCGATGCCGTCAAGGTCGGCGTAGGAGCGGGGTCGATCTGCACCACCCGCGTGGTGTCGGGTGCCGGAATGCCCCAACTGTCGGCTGTCCACTTCACCAGCCGCCGAGCCCAGCGCTACGGCATTCCGATCATCGCCGATGGCGGGATCACCTACTCCGGCGACGTGGTCAAGGCACTCGCCGCAGGAGCACACACGGTGATGCTCGGCTCATTGCTCGCCGGCACCGACGAAGCTCCCGGGGAGCAGGAATTGTTCGAGGGTCGCCGGTACAAGAGCTACCGCGGGATGGGGTCACTGGCGGCGATGCAGGGCTATGGCCGGGACCGATATGGGTCGGGTCAGGGGGCCGGTGGCGGCAGCGGCACCAACAAACTCGTCCCGGAGGGCATCGAGGGACGGGTGCCATATGCCGGCCCGGTAGCCGAGGTTCTCCATCAATTGGTCGGTGGATTGCGCTCCGGTATGGGGTATGCAGGAGCGTCGGAACTTGCCGAGTTACGGGCATCCGCCCAGCTCGTGCGGGTGACGTCCGCCGGTCGGGACGAATCACATCCTCACGATGTGACGATCACACACGAAGCTCCTAATTACCGCCGCTCAGACGGTAATTACTGACTCTGTTCAGATTCCCGACCTTCGTCTGACTTTCTTCTGTTCAGCTTGTAGATCTGGGCTACGCTTCTCACTGGGCGTACAGATTAGTCACACCGGGTGATATGCGGCCACCCGGTCGACACGAGCACGAGGGAGAGCCCCCCAATGGCGAACAGCGAGTCGCAGCCTTCCGGCGACGACTTGCCCACAGTTTCCAAGTCCGCATCGACTCCTCCGACATCAGCCGTATCGACGGTTGATGAACCGGCATCGATGCGCGATCTGCAGCGCGAGGCGGCGCGCGGGACTTCCGAACTGCCGCGGCTGCAGCGAACAACGGTCATCGCCTACCTGGTCGCTATTGCGGCCGGGGGGCTGTACGCATTGTTCGTCTTCAATCCGCACAACGGTGGGCAAACCGTGCCGTACATCCTCCTTGTCCTGGCCGAAATCATTCTGCTTGGCAACCAGGTGGTGATGATTTTGACGATCCTGGCCGGGGACCGGGGTGGAGACTCGGGCGAGGATCGACGGGTGGTCCAGGATGCGCGTCGGCAACTCCTGGCCAAGACCTGGACACCGACGATCGACGTCTTCATCCCCACGTACGGTGAGCCCATCGAGGCCGTCGCCCTGACGGCTCGGGCGGCGCGCGACATGCGCGTCGGCCACCGCACCGTGATCTGCGACGATGCCGATGACCCGGCGATCCGCCGACTCGCCGACCGTATGGGGGTCGACTACCTGACCCGCTCCGACAACGCCGGAGCCAAGGCGGGAAATCTGAACAATGCCCTGCGCCTGTCCGAGGCCGAGTTCGTGGTCATCTTCGACGCCGATCACGTGCCGGGCCCGAACTTCCTGGAAGTCGCCCTCCCCCACTTCGTCGATCAGCGGGTGGCGTTTGTCCAGACCCCGCAGAGCTACTCGAATCGCAACGCATCCCCGGTCGCCGAAGCCTCCCACGAGTCGCAACGGGTGTTCTACGACCTGATCTGCCCCGGCAAGGACGCCTACAACAGCGTCTTCTCCGTGGGCACGAACCTCATCTACCGGCGGGCGGCGATCGACGACGTCAACGGACTGTTCGAGGACACCAACTCCGAGGACATCTGGACGTCGATCCGCTTGCACCAGCGCGGCTGGTCCACCGTGTATCTGCCGGTAGTGCTCGCCGAGGGGCTCGCCCCCGAAACCGTCCACGACTATCTCAACCAACAGTTTCGCTGGGCGCGCGGGGCATTCGAGATCCTCCTGCAGGGGCGGCCCTGGCGGCTCCGAGGCCTCACCCGCGACCAGCGGATTCAGTACATGCAGCCCGCGTTGCACTACCTGCAATCGTTCGCCGTGCTGTTCTTCATGCTGCTCCCGCCGATGTTCCTGGTGTTCTACATCCAGCCGCTGAGGGTCGACGGCATCGGCTGGTTGTTGCGCTACGCGCCGTTCTGGTTGCTGACGCAACTGGCGATCTACTACCAACTCGGTCGTTTGCACGCCTATTCGTACGCGATGGCGATCGTAGCGGTGCCCGTCCATATCCGGGCCTTCTTCTCGGCACTGTTCCGCCGCAAGTACGGCTGGGTGGTCACCAACCGCGACGGCCGACTCCCGTCGGTGATCAGTTACATGCCGATTCAGATCGCCCTGATCGCCGCCTTTCTGACCGCTTTCGCCGTCGGTCTGATCCCGCTGTCCAGCTCCTTCCCAACCGTCATCAGCCTCGTGCTGTGCCTGGTCTACGCATTTGCGCTGATCGTCGTCGTTCGGCGGGCGATCGGCGACGGCCGCCGGGACCGTGCAGCATCCCGTTCGTCCCGTTCCGAACCCGCCCCGGTGGAGGCATCAGTTCCATGAGTACTCCGACAAGCCGTCAAACCGATCAGGCAAGCCGTCAAACCCATCAGGCAACCCGTCAGACCGGGCAGACGAAGGTCGAGGGCAGCGGCGCGGCGCGCGCCGATCGGACCGAACTCGCCCTGTCCGCCGAATCCGACAAGTGGTCCGAGCGCCCCCACTATCGCCCCCGTCCGCGGTTCCGAAGCCTGCTGCTGCTGCTCGCGCTACTGGCCGTGTGCGCGCTGGTCGCCATCACCCAGATCCGCCGCCGGCTCGACAACCGTGATCACCTCAATGTGTCGCAGGTGGTCCTCACCGCCGACCCGATCATCATCGAATCGGCATCCAACGGGCGGGTGATCGACGTCCCGGTGGCGAAGGGATCGAAGGTCGCTGCCGGGGCCACGCTGGCGCTCGTCGAATACGACGGCATCGACGGCCCCAAGCAGGTCGAGGTCACCGCTCCGGCCGAGGGTGTGATCACCGACGTCTGGGCGGTACCCGGAGTCGGGCTGCTCAGCGGCAGCGACCTGGTGAGCATGTACGAGCCGGCGAAGCTGTACTTCAAGGTGCCGATGACCTACGGAGACGCGGCCACGATCGACATGGGAAGCGCGGCAGAGTTCGACGTCCCGGGCGTCGGCAAGGTCGAGGCCGTCGTGTCGGGGGTGCTGCCGGACTTCGGTGAGGCCGGAACCAAGAAGGAGGAGCGGCTCGCCCAGTTGGTCGCCCGCCTGAAAGACCCCACCAAACTGGTCGGCGCGGTACCCGGCGTGATCGTCGACGGCACCGTCGACAAGAACGCCGCCGACGCCAGTCAACCCAAGGTGCTCTTCGGCGCCGGCGCCTGAACTCCTCGCCGACGACTCGGTGCGCTCCCCCGCCGGCATCGGCGTATTCCGCCGTTGCCGAAGGTCGGTCGCCGTGGCCTTGGTGGCGAGTGCAGCGCTTGGCGCGTGCAGCCATGACCGGTCGTCCCATCCCCTCTCGACAGCCGCCGGCATGATCGACTCATCAGGCTGGTTCGGCGGGTGCCGCGACCGATCTCACGGTCCGGCGGCGCCGACTGTCCGGTCGGGATCGTTGGGACCGCCCCCGATCCCCTCGCTCCAACCGCCTCCGGTCACCGAGGGCGCACCCGCCATCTGGCCGACCAACCAGTGGTGGACGTCACTTCTCTCGAAGCCGAACGAGCCGTTGTGGAGCTTTCCCGTGGCCGCACGTTTCGATGAGGGAACTCTGTCGCTGTCGGTCAGCGATCCGGTCGCTTCCGCCAATGCCATTGTCACCCCGTTCGTGCCGACGTTGGTGATCGACACGGCGCCGGGCACGGCGCAGGTCGAGGAGTATGGCGACTTCCATATCGTCGCCGCCGTCGGCACCGGAGTCGAGACGGCTCGGGTGACGATCGCCCAGGGCAGCCCCGCCGTTTGGGTTCGCACCGGCCGCGACCACTTCGGGTTCAGTCTGCCGGTACCCGCCGAGGTCACGGCGGTCGATGGCGATCGGAGTTCCGATGGTGGGCGGCTGTCCGACGGCGGCGAACTGACGACCGATCACCTCAGCGTGACGTTGGCCGACGGTCGCGGGTGGAACGTGGTGGCAGGGGCGCGAGTGTCGTGGCGACGGACTGGCGATCGGATCACGGCCGATCTCCGCGGCCTGGGTGAGCGGCCCGAGTTCGGACTGGTGGCCCGACCGGTCGACCATGGGTCGGGCTGGGACGATCAGGCGTACGCCACGGGGCTCGATCGGGTGACCGATACCCACTCCGAGTGGCAGATCGCCCCGCGTGAGGTCCTCCAGCGGCTGACATGGAAGCGTCGTCGGGGCGGCGCGGGATTGATTGCGACACTGCCCCACCAGCGCTTGGGCGCACGCGTGCTCGGTACGACCTCCGCCGGGACGTTCCCGACCGCTCGCGGCGACCTGCGGGTGGCGCTGACCGACATCGTCGAATGGTCCGCCCCGCTGACCGAACTGGTCCTCGACGTGCCCGATGTAGGGTTGACCACCGCAGAGCGGTCGACCGTACAGACCGAGTTGGACAACGAGCTGATCGCCATCGGTGACGGTTCGGGGCTGCCGGCCGGTTCGTACTTCGGACCCAAGGCCCTCGGTCGGCTGGCCACCCTGGTCGACGTGTCGCGCCGCTACGGCAAGGTCGCGACCACCGAGGGGCTGCTCGATGTGCTCGAATCCGGGGTACTCGATTGGGTCACCTACGACGGCGACACCGACACCCGTTGGCTGGCATACGACCCGGTTTGGGGCGGGATGATGGCGGGCGTGCCGGAGTTCGGCCATCAGGACTACAACGATCACCTCTTCCAGTTCGGCTATCTCCTCCAAGCGGCCGCGACGCTGGCCGAAGCCCGCCCGACGCTGATCGATCGGCTCAGACCCGTGATCGACCTGTTGGCCGCCGATCTCGCGCCAGGCTCATGCGCCCGCGGATTTCCCCCGGTCCGAGTCGTCAACGCATATGAGGGCCACTCGTACGCCTCGGGATTCGCCCCGTTCGCCGATGGCAACAATCAGGAGTCATCCAGCGAGGCCGTACACGGATGGTGGTCGCTCACCCGCTGGGCGGTGGTCACCGGGCAGACCGAACTGGCTCAAAGGGCGGCCGCGCTGTACGCCACCGAGGCTGCCACGGCCCGTATGTACTGGCTCGGCGAGGGTCTCACCCGACCCGCTGCGTTCCGGCATCGAACGAGCGGCATCGTGTGGGGGGCAAAGGTCGACTTCGCCACGTTCTTCGACGCCCGCCCGGCCAGCATCGTCGGGATTCAACTCCTCCCGTTCACGTTCGGGTCGCTGTATCGCAACGATGCCACCGCGGCTGCGGCCCGCTACGCGGAGGGCTCGACGAACAGCGAGGGCCGTTGGCAGGACCTATTGGCGATGGACCTCGCCAGCGCCGATCCCGACCGGGCCGAACAGATTCTCAACGGCGTGACGGAGTTCGAGGAGGGCAACTCCAAGGCGTTCGCCATCGTCTGGATCGCCGGCCAACGCCAACGGCGTGCCTGAGTCAGGGCCACGGACGGCGTCGCACCGAAGCGGCTATTCGAGTTTTTCGACGAACTGTTCGAGTTGGCGAAGGTTGCGGCACTCGAACACGCCGTCGGTGTGGGTGCCGTATTCGCCGACGATCGAGTCGCCGGTGTTCCAGTAGCTACGCGGCTCGGGATTCAGCCAGTAGACGTGACGAGCGCGCTGGCGGATCTCTTTGACGACCCACGCCTGCGAGGCGTGGTAGTTGTTGCGGGCGTCGCCGAGCAGCAACACGGTGGTCTTCGGGCCGATGTCGCGACCGTACCGCTCCCAGAACACCTCGAAAGCGTGCCCGTAGTCGGAGTGGCCGTCGACCCACACCACGTCGGCCTCGGTGTTCACCCGGTGGACGGCTTCCTGCACGTCCTCGGTGGCCTTGAAAAACGGGGTGACCTCGTCGATGCCGTCGATGAACACGAATGAGCGGACCTTGGAGAACTGGTTCTGAATGGCGTACACGAACATCAGGGTGAAGCGGGCGAACGCCGCCACGGAGCCCGAGATGTCGGCGACCACCATCAGCTCGGGCTTCGCCGGGCGGGGGTACTTGAACTTCGGCTCAGCTGGCACGCCACCATATGACAGCGAGTGACGCACCGTGTTGCGGAAGTCCAGGGGACCTTTGCGGCCGTGGCGACGTTTACGCGCCAATCGGGCGGCGAGCTTGCGGGTCAGCGGGTAGAGCGCCTTGCGTAACGACTGCATCTCGTCCCGCGACGCATGCATGAACTCGACGTCCTCGGGAAGCGGCTTGCGCAGGGTCTTGGCCATCGCCTCGGCACCCCGATCGGCGACCAACCGGCGGCGGATCTCGGCCTCGATCTCCTTCTTGAACTGCTCGATGCGCGTCTCGTACTCATCCTTCTCGAGACGTTCTTCGAGGGGAGTCAATTCGCCGCCGACCTGCTGGCGGCTGGCCTCCATCAACTTGTCGATCATCGCGTCGAGATCGAGATTCCGCAGCGTGCGGTACAGGTAGTACGTCCCACCGACGGGTCGGCCGGGCTCCATGCCGGCGAAACGCTGCACTGCCTGGCGGGCCAGCGCCCGCATCATCGCCTGATCACCGTTCATCAGTGCCTGATAGAGCAGTTGGGCCATCTCCTCGGGGGTGAGCGAATCGAGTCCCCCGCCAGCTGCCCCCTTGCCCTCGCCGCCCTGCTCCTGCATCTGGCGCATCAACTCGTCGATGTCGGCCTCGTCGCCGTTGGCGATGGCGTACTGCGGACCTCGCAGCGAGAAGTACACCTCGAACACGGTCTCGAAGGCCCGCCAATGCGAATTGCTCTTGACCATCGTCGCCCCGAGCGCGTACTTGAACGCCTCCCGGTCTTCCATCGGGATGTGCTGTACCGCCTCCATGGCGTCGAGGTTCTCGGTCAACGACACCGGCAGCCCCGCATTGCGGAGTTCGTTGACGAAGCCGGCGAGCAGATCGATCATGATGCGCGTCCGACCCGACTACTTGTCGACTGAGAGTTCTTTGGCGGCCTTGGCGATGTCGGTCTGGTACTTGAGCAGGATATGCAGCGTCTCTTTGGCCTGCTGGGCGTCGATGTGCTCGATACCCAAAAGCACCAGCGTGCGGGCCCAATCGATCGTTTCCGAGACCGACGGCGACTTCTTCAGATCGAGCTGGCGGATCGATCGCACGATACGGGCGATCTGGTCGGCGAGGTTCTCGGTGAGGCCGGGAACCTTGGCCAGCACGATCTCCTTCTCCCTATCCATCGTCGGGTAGTCGACATGCAGGTACAGGCAGCGGCGCTTCAGTGCTTCGGAAAGCTCACGAGTGTTGTTCGATGTGAGGAACACGAGCGGGATCTGGTTTGCCGTGATCGTGCCCAGCTCGGGGATCGACACCTGGTACTCCGAGAGGATCTCGAGCAGCAGCGCCTCGGTCTCGACCTCGACCCGGTCGACCTCGTCGATCAACAGCACCACGGGATCGTGCGAGCGGATCGCCTCGAGCAGCGGCCGTGTGAGCAGGAACTCCTCGGAGAAGATGTCGTCGTGCACCTCCGACCACGAGTCGGAGTTCTTGTCGGCCTGGATGCGCAGCAGCTGCTTCTTGTAGTTCCACTCGTACAGCGCCTTGGACTCGTCGAGGCCCTCGTAACACTGCAGGCGGATCAGCCGCGCCCCGGTCATGTCGGCAACGCTCTTGGCCAACTGCGTCTTGCCGGTGCCGGCTGGCCCCTCGACAAGTACGGGTTTCCCCAAGCGGTCGGCGAGGTACACCACCCCGGCGATGCCGTCGTCGTCGGCCAGGTACTTTTCCTGCTTCAGCCCCTCGCGGACGGCCTGCACGGACTCGAATTGCTCACCCATCGATGCCACCTTACCGGCCCTCTTGACCCGAGGGTCAATCGGATTGCCGCACCGGCGATCGGGCGGACGAGCCGATCGGCGCGGTACGTTTCGAGGCCATATGGAGCGATCTGCGATCCGGGCCGAGGTCGATGCGTTCGTGGCCTCGTGCGCACGTCAACTCGGCGAGATGTCGGGCCGGGGTGAGGCTGCTCATATGTCCGATGCCGTCGCCGACGCGGCGAACCTGGTGGCCGCGGTGATGGACGCGGACGGGCGGGCCACCGATGCAGAACTATGGGCCTACGTCGATGGAATCGGCCATCGCCTGGAACCGCCGGTCATCGAACCGCCGGCACGGCTTCGCGAGGCAAAGATCACCCACGGGAAGCGGGCCTGGGTCGAGCGGCCGTCGACGCTGCTTGACCTGCTCGTGCGGGCAGATCAGCGCGACGGTCGGCGGCGTAGCCACGACTACTACGTGCAGGCCCTGCGCCTCGCCCACGCAGTCGCCGCCGTCGACCTCGTTCCGTCGGCCGAGGAGATCGCCGCCATCGACCGGTTCCGCTCGACCATGCTGGCTGCGGTCGATGTCGCCGGACTCCCCCGTCCCGGCGCTCCCGATGCTTCACGGCCGACGAACATCGCGCCGACAGGACCTGCGACCAGAGGAGCACCGACCGAAGGAACACCGGAACGACCCGCCGATGCTCCCCCAGCAGACGGACGCCGCGCGCAACCGGCGACCGCGGCGACTCCCGTACCCACGCCGTCGTCCACGCCTGCCACGGCTCAGGAGCGGACGATCGACGAGTTGCTCGCCGAACTCGACGAACTGGTCGGTTTGCAGGCGGTGAAGACCGAGGTACGCCGGCTGACGAGCATGCTGCAGGTGCAGGGGATGCGGGCGGCAAAGGGCCTGGCGGTCTACGAGACCAGTCACCACCTGGTGTTCACCGGTAACCCGGGCACCGGCAAGACGACGGTCGCCCGCCTGCTCAGCCAGATCTACCGCGCCCTTGGGGTGGTGACCCGGGGCCATCTGGTGGAAACGGACCGTTCCGCCCTGGTCGCCGGCTTCGTCGGTCAAACCGCCGCCAAGACCCAGACCGCACTGCAGGCGGCACTCGGCGGCACGCTGCTCATCGACGAGGCCTATGCGCTCGCCCGCGGGGGCGACAACGACTTCGGCCGTGAGGCGATCGACACCATCGTGAAGTTCATGGAGGACCACCGCGACGACCTCGCCGTCATCGCCGCCGGGTACCCGCAGGAGATGACGACGTTCATCGATGCCAACCCGGGCCTGAAGTCACGCTTCACCCGCACGCTGCACTTCGCCGACTACACCGTCGATGAATTGGTGCAGATCTTCGTCAAACTCGGCACCAAGCACGAGTACACCGCGTCGGATGGTGCAGCAGCAGTCGTTCGGGCGATGATCGCCAGCGAACCCCGCGACCGCGGGTTCGGCAACGCCCGCTATGTCCGCAATCTGTTCGAGGAGGCGGTCGCCCGTCAAGCGGAGCGAGTCGCCGCACTCGACGAGCCCGACACCGAACAACTGACGACGCTCGTCGCAAGCGACATCATCGGCAATGCGCCCTGAGGGCTCTACGCTGGGTCCACCATGGTCGCCAAGCGCCTCGCCGCCCTGATCGCCGCCGTTGCGTTGGTCGTCGGCGCGTTCGCCTTGCGACGCTCGCTCGATGACAGCTCCTCGGCCGCGCCCGCCGCGCCGACCTCCTCTGATCCGACGTCGGCGACTCAGCCGGCCGCCGGGGTGAGCATTGTGTGCGTCACCGAGCTCGCGGCGGCGTGCGACGCAGCTCGGGCCAAGGGAGCCGACGCCACCGCCGAGCCCTATGCCGACACGCTTTCACGCATTGCCGGTGGCGATGTGCCCACGGCGTGGATCACCCTCGCACCGCTCGACCGGATGGCGCTCGACGACGCCAATCAGCGCGTCTATGCCGACGCGACCACTCAGCTTGCCTCGTCGCCGCTGGTGATCGTTGCCGCATCCGATCGGGCGACTGCTCTGGCCGCCGCCTGCGGAGGCACGATCAGTTGGAAGTGCATCGGGGCGAACTCGGCCACGGCATGGTCGAATCTCGGGGGTCAGGGCTCGTGGGGGCGCCTGCTCGCCGGTCATGCCGATCCAACCCGCTCGGCCACCGGCCTGCTCACACTCGGAACGTCGGCCGCCAGTTTCTTCGGCGATACGGCGTTCATCCAATCGGACATCAACGGGAATGTCGATTTCGGTCTCTGGTTCCAACAACTCGAAAAGGCGATTCCGAGCGGCGTCTTCCCGCTCGCCTCGCCCCTCGACGCCATCCTCGGCCGCAAGCTGGTCAGCGTCGTGGGAACCACCGAGGCCGACGTCGCCGAACGCGCCGGCGACCAACGTTCGGCGCTGACCGTCACTCCGTCGGGGGCCACCGCCATCGCGGTCGTGGTGCTTCGACCGGGCGTCTCGCTCGCTGACAACACCGTGGCCGCCCTTCGGGCCGGCCTGACGTCGGGCGGTTGGTCCGACCTTCCCGTCGACCCGCCGGCGAGCGGACTCCCGTCCTCCGGTGCCTTACGCACCCTTCGCGACAACTGGAGCAACCTGAAGTGATCCGACCTCGATCCATCTCCGGCGCCGTGGCCCTCGGCCTGGCCGGCGTACTCGTCGCCTGCGGTACCGGCGGCTCCAAGGTCGGGAGCAACTCGACCGATGTCTCGATCAACTCCCCCGGTCTGACGCCGACGGGTAGTCCCGGCGATTGCACGGTCGTCGACATGGCGGTGAGTTCCGAGAAGATCGCCGTGCTCACCGAGTTGGCCAACAGCTTCAACAGCTCGGCCGAGGCCAAGCTCGCCGCGGGATGCGCCTTCGTCCAGATCGCCAAGAAGGCTTCAGGTGCCGCCGCCCAGCTGCTGACCGACGGGTGGCCCGACCCCGAGGCCAACGGACCCCGTCCAGTCGTGTGGTCGCCGGCCGCGAGCGGCTGGGGAGGCATCGTCAACGAGCGCAGCGGCAAACCGATCACCTCGACGGGTACCCCGTTCATGCTCACGCCGCTGGTGATCGCCATGCCCAAGCCGATGGCCGACGCGTTGGGCTATCCGGCCAAGCCGGTCGGCTTCGCCGACATCGCCAAGCTGGCCAACAGCCCCGATGGCTGGGCGGCGTACGGACACCCGGAGTGGGGACCGTTCCGCCTTGGCAAGACCAACCCGAACTTCTCGACCAGCGGGTTGAACTTCACCATCGCCGAGTACTACGCGGCGACCGGGAAGACCAGTGGTCTCACCAAGGAGGACCTCGCCCGCACCGACGTGCGCGAGTTCGTCGGCAACGTCGAGTCGTCCGTCGTTCACTACGGCGACATCACCCAGACCTTCCTCAACAACTGGTTCCGCGCCGATACCCGGGGCACGGCCCTCACCTACGCCAGCGCCGTCGCGGTCGAGGAGAAGTCGGTGATCGACTACAACACGGGCAACCCCGACGGGATCCTCGATCCCGGCGAGGAACCCCGTCCACCCAAGGTGCCGTTGGTGGCGATCTATCCGAGTGAGGGCACGCTGTTCTCCGACAATCCGTTCTTCATTCTCAACGCCGACTGGGTCACCCCTGAGCAGAAGACGGCGGCCAAGGCGTTCGAGGCGTTCGTACAGCGTCCCGAGAACCAGACGAAGGTGCTCGCCTTCGGCTTTCGACCCGGCAATCCGGCCGTGCCGGTCGGGGATCCGATCGTGACCGCCAATGGCGTCGACCCCGGTCAACCACAGGCGGAGCTGGAAGTCCCGCCGCCTGCTGTGCTGGTCAGCGTGCTCGACGCCTGGGCCAAGGATCGCAAGGCGGCGCGGGTGCTGCTCGTCCTCGACGTGTCGGGTTCGATGGGAGACCCGGCCGGCGGGAACGCAACCAAGCTCGAACTGGCGCAGCAGGCCGCCAGCTCAGCGCTCAACCTGTTCAACGACAGCGACGAGGTCGGCCTATGGGAGTTCTCCACCGACCTGGGCCCGAGTGCCGATCAGGAGTACCTCGAGCTGCTCCCGGTGGCCCGTATCGGCGACCAGCGCGAGAAGATGCAATCGATCATCGCCGGGTTGTTCCCGACCAATGGCACACCGTTGTACTCGGTGGCGCAGGCGGCCCACGACGCGATGAAGGCCGGCTACGACCCGACCAAGATCAATGCCGTCGTGTTCCTTACCGATGGTGTCAACGACGATGGCGACACCAAGGATGACAACCCTCAGCTCGCCGCCC
>JANMJD010000513.1:0-4583 GCA_031371195.1 Actinomycetes bacterium
CCCCGCGCCGAGTACCCGCGGCACCACGACCGGATCGAGCACGGTGCCGGCGAGTTGGTCGAGCACGCCCCGTTCGTGGGCGAGGAGGTCGGTCGTCAGGTCGTTCCAGGCGATTTTGGCGAACGTCAGCGTCCGCCCGAGGCGATCGATGGCCTGGACCACCGGCTTCTGATTGGCCCGGGGAGGTCCACAGAGAATCACGAGACGGTGAATCGGCAGGCTCAGCTCGTCGCGCAGCACTTCGATCAACGGCGTCGTGCCGGCCGTGATGCCCAACTGCTCGCCCCGGCGTACCGTCGCTCGGGCGAACAGCGCGGTGGTGCCGGCGGCATCGCGCACCCGCCGGGTCCACGGGCGGTCGAGACTGCGCCGCCCAGCCGCCGCCACGATGGTCGCCGGCGACCAGGCCAGGAGCTGGTTGGATGTGGCCACGTTCGGTGCCGCCACGTATCGATGGGCCGATCTCCAGCCGGTCGTGCGGGCGTCGACGCCCCACACGGCGCGTGAGATGGCTTCGACGTGGCCGGAGAATCGTGGACTAGACGAGGACACGCGACACCTCGGCGCTGGGCTGCCATCGTGATGTCTGGTCCGGCGGGCGACAGGAGAGCCCGACGGCGACCAGGATGATCGGCAGCGACTGGGGCAACAGGTTGTAGAAGAACATCTGCGTCGCCCCGACGATGACGGTCACCGACATCACGATCGAGAATCGATCGACCCGCCGAGCGGAGGCGATGATCGACGAGATGGCCCATGCCATGTAGAGCCCGAGGCCGACGAAACCGTGGGCGTACATCACCAGGAAGAATTGACCGTGTGTCCCGATCGGAGGCGAATACGGGTTCTTCGACGGACGGGGGCCACCGTTGCCGAAGATCGGCGACGCTTTCGCCCCGGCGAACGCCTCCTCGTAGATACCGGCGCGGGCATCGGTCGAGCGTTCCGAGGTCAGACGATCGACGAGCGTCTGCTTCAGCGGTGTCGAGAGGATGACGACGGCCAGGACGATGCCGCCGACGATCATGCCGACGAGCACGGCCGGCCGGCCGCCGAAGACGGCGCGCACGGCGTAGATGACGGCGAACATCACGAGGCTGATCCACAGACCGCGGTTCACCGACTTGATCATCGGGACCATGGCCAGAACCAGGCCGATGATGCCGATGTTGCGGCGCCGTTTGATTCCCGACATCACCCAGCTGAGTACGAAGAACGGCGTGAGGAGTCCGAGGTTGCCGCCCCATTCGTTGGTGAACGGGAAGAGGGTTTTGGGTCGCACGACCGCGACGCCGAACTGGTCCTGCTGCTGGGAGAAGCCGGGGCGGACCATGTTCTTGACGAGTTCGTTGGACGTGATCCCCTTGGGCAGGGTGAGACTGGCCAGGGTCACCGGGATGTGGCCCTTGGGAAAGATCAGCCCGATGTAGCCGCCGATGACTGCGGCGATCCAGAACCAGGCGATCCAGTCGACGAACTTCTCGCGGGTCACCCGCCGCTCGTTGAACACGTAGATCGCCAGCGCGGCAGCGGCAAGCAGCGACGTCGTACGAAAACCGAAGGCGAACAAGCGGCTGGCCTTGTCGAGTCGGAAAACGGTGATGATGCCCCACATGATGAACGTGAGGAACAGTCCGACGCTCGGCGGTACCACGAAGTTGCGGCGGGTCAGCACCCAGATCCATAGGGGGATGGCGGCGAAGCACCACGAGAGGTCGCCAAAGCCGAGTGCCCACCACAGCGGGTTCAGCGTGAAGAGGGCGAAGACCATCCACCCCGGTTTCAGAAGGGGTTGATGGGTGGGTAGCGAACCCACTCAGATCCCTCGGCCGGCCTTGTGGGCCAGTTTGAGCGCAGTTCCGGGCTTGATCGCCTTGGACACGACGGCGAGGGCGACCGGCCAGCGCCGCTCGAGCGGCCAGCGACCGACGACCGCGCCGACTTCGCGGAGGCATTCCTTGCGACGGTCGCCGATGGCGGCAAGGGCGAAGGCGACCTGACCGCGGATCCGTGCCTCGGCCTTGCGGTGGTCGTGGAACTCGGGATGCTTTTTGAGCAGGTATCGCTGCGCATCGACGATCATCGACCAACGATCCGAGAAGAACGACGCCTGGTGCCAACGTACGAGCGTCAGCGGCTCGACGATGCAGCGGACCGTGGTGGCCTTGGCGGCGCGCAGCAGGAAGTCGTAGTCCTCGGAGTAGCCGCCGGGGATCTCCTCGTCGACCTCGCCGATCATGCTGATCAGGTCGCGGCGGAACAGGAACGACGACGGGTGGGCCTCGGTGGTCCGGTCGTGCAGAAGATGCTCGAGCGACAGCGTGGTGACCGGCGACGGGCGATCGTGTCTTTCGCCGTCGAAGGTGACCCGGATACCCGTCGTCACGAAGGCGCAGTCGGGATGGGCGCTCAACTCGTCGATCTGGCGCCGGAGCTTGCCCGGCAGCCACTCGTCGTCGTCGTCGCAGAAGGCGACGATCTCGCCGACCGAGTTGGCCATGCCGCAGTTGCGTGCACCGGGGAGGCCCGGCTGACGACTGTTCGCGGTGGCCTTGACCGACCGCCCCGGCGTGTTCACATTGCGGGCGGCGTCGACCTCGGTCTGGTCGTAGACGAGGGTGATGTCGATCGCCCCTGGGTAGTCCTGGCCCAAGATCGCATCGACGGCCTTGGTGAGCAGTTCCGGGCGATTGCGGGTGGCGATCACCACAGAGACGTCGGGAAAAGAACTGGTGGGAGTTGTCATCGGCAGAGCACCATTCGAAGGGGAAGAGTGAGAAGTTCGACGATCGCCTTCGGTGAGCGTCCCATGGTCTGGCGCCACGAGTCGTCTGTTCGGATGGTGACCGAGCCCGAGGCGAAGCGTACAGGATTACCAGACACGGTGTGGTCGGTCGACAGCATGACGTGAGGCTCCGGCCATCTTGGGGCCCGGACCTTCGTATCATCGGTGATCAGGCTGTCGACCCGATCGCTGAGCTCGTCCGGTCGACGCGTGAAGCGCTCGTAGACGAGGCGGGTGGAGCGGCGGCGGACCGATGCGAGCATGAACAGAAGATGGTGGCTGGTCCAGCGGGCACCAGCATGCCATGGTCCTAGACGTTCCATGTCCTGGGTGCCGCCCGCCTCGGACCGAGGTACGACCTTGGCCCACGAATTGGCGACACCACGAGGATCGCGCACTACATGGAGCAGTCGGACATCGACCCCGGCGACGTGTCGGAGCAGGAAGAGATATGAGGGATGTTTCGAGGAGTCGACGAGCACTTTGTCGACGCCGACCTCGTTGGCGATCGCCGCATACAGGCGAGCGAGATGGCCGCTGAACTGTCCGAGTGTCGTGCGGAACTGTGTGGATCCCAGGCGGGGCCAGATCAGCAGCGGAATATAGCGGTTGCGATCGACCTCGTGCTGCCACCTGCGCACGGTCTCACCGTCGAGTTGATCCCATCCGCCGAAGGCCCGAGTGATGATCGCCGTCCACGTCGGACACTCCCGGATCGGGACTCCGCAGCTGCACGGTTCGTTGTGCAGCACACTGCGTTCCCAGAAGTGGACCATCTCACCGAGGGCGACCAGATGGTTCTCGCTGGCCAGCGCCCGCTCGATCAATGTGGTGCCGCTCCGCCCGACGGCGCCGATGTAGACGAGGGGGATCATGGAATACGTCGGAAGAGCAGCCGCTGGCGAAACGGGCGGGGTGCCAGTTTCTCTGCGACCAGGTCGCTCACGAGCGTACCGAAACGCAGCGCGGCGGCAACGGAATCGCTGGTCTCCGTGACGCGCGGTGCGCGACCGTCGATAGCGGTACCGATGTGATCGGTCAGTTGTTCGACCGAGGAGATCAGGATGATCCGACCCTGCTGAGCGGTGTGCGCGCAAAAGCGCATCTGGTGATCGTCGACATGCTCGCCGCGGCTCGGATCACGCGGAATGACCAGCGGCATGTGGCCGGACCGGCGCACGGCCGAGATCGTTCCCGGTCCGCCGTGGCAGATCACCGACGTCGCCGCCAGGAGCTCGGCCTCCATGTCGACGGCGCTCATGAACTCGACCGTCGAGGTACCGTCGACGGCCGAGGTGGAACCGCGCTGGATGATGACATCGGTGGTGTCGAACTTGGCTGCCGCCTGATCGACCCACTCGAGAAACCGGGGAAACGGGTGATGGTCGGTGCCGACCGTTCCGAAAATGCGATGCGTCGTCACAGTAGGCGTCCGATCTGGGCCGATCCCGGGAACAGCCGGGCCTGGTTCTCGTCTTGCGTCACCATCAGGTCGGTGACCGGCGAGCAGAGCCGCGCCGTCAGGGTGCGGGTGTCCATCCGGTCGATGACCTCGATGTACACCGTGTGCGCCCCGTGCGCCTTGCCGAGCCAGAAGAACGGCACAGCGATCGCCGCGCCGGACGACACGATCACGTCGGGACGCTCGCGGCGAATGATCCGCCACGACAGCCTGATGTTGCGCAGGAGGTTCGGAATGTTGCGGGTGGTCGGGGAGTAGCCCCACACCACGCGCTCGTCGGCCAGCAGGCTCTCGGCGTCGGGAAGTTGAAAGGTCACCCAGAGACGGTCGTGCTGC
>JANMJD010000006.1:0-3334 GCA_031371195.1 Actinomycetes bacterium
GGGTGTACGAGCAACGAATCGCCGTTCCTCGCGGTCGTCAAACCGTCGATCGACGTGATGGCGATATCAGCTTCCGGTGTGACTTCGTCGACGATCGCCATGGCGCTCACGCTTCCCCGTTGCAGTTGTCGTCGTTCCAGCGAGCGACGACAATTCGACTGACTGATCAGTCAGTGTAGCCGATGGGGCCGGCGCTGATGGCAGGCGGTGATTTCGACCGGGAGCACTCAACGACCGGTCGCTGTTCCGCCCGCGCTTCGCCTCCGGAGTACGACCGCCGCGATGACCGCGACGAGGGCTGCTCCGACCGCAATACCGACGATCGGTGCCGTATTCGACGAGTCGCTCGACACGGTGGCGACCGGTGCCGCGGACTCGGCTGTCGCCACAACGACGGTCGCCGTATTGTCGACAGTCGGCTCGGTCGCGGCTGACTCGGCGGTCTGGCCCGGTCCGAGTATGTGGACCGTGGGGGCAGGCGTCTCGGGCTCGGGCTGGCCCTCGACCTCCTGGTCGAGCCAGGCGATCTCGCCCACCTGGCATGTCTGGATGATCGGGAACCGGGCGTCGCCCGAGGCGGTCGGGGCGGTGAACGTGATCGAGAAGGTCTGCGCGGTCGCAGGATCGAGCGGGCCGCCGGCAAAGGTCACGACCTGGCCTGCGGCAGTCCCCGTCCAGCCGGCGAGTTCGACTGGCCGGGCGTCGGTGATGCCGCTCGGGATCTGGATCGCCACCGACACGGTCGGCGACCCGTCGCAACCGTGCTCCACGGTGAACCCGACGGTGGCCGTCTCGCCGACCGGCACCGCTGAGGGGTCGGGGTCGATATGGGCCACCGCCGCCGGCGCGAACACCGCTGCCGCGCCAACGGCGAATAGACCGACTACCAATATCCGCCGGGGGTGCATGCGCATTCGGGAACTCCCTCATCGTCGATCGGCACGGCATGAACGACGCGCCGATGTGTCGCCTTCCAACCGAGTAGACCGGATCGGGCTGCGTCGAGTTCCATCGCCACCCGAGATTTGTCGCACGACGAGCCGAGGTCGCTTGGCGCATGAGGCAAGCGCGCTGCTGATGTCATTCTGATCCGCCGCGGTACCGTGATCCCGTGGATGAACGCCGTTTCGACGCGATGGTACGGCGACACGCCGGCGCCGTCACGGCCTACGCACGGGCCATGACCTCCGACCGGTGGACCGCCGAGGATGCCGTCCAGGAAACGTTCCTTCGGGCGTGGAGGTACCAGGACTCGTTCCGCAATGACGGCTCGTTCGAGGGTTGGCTCATCCGCATCTGCCGCAACTGCGTCATCGACATCGTCACCCGGCGCCCGATCCACCAATCGATCGACGATCTCGACGACCAGCCCGAACAGGCGACCGACACCACCCACGAGGTGACCGATCTCCTTGCCAGGATCCCGCTCCCCCAGCGCGAGGCGATGGTGATCTGCGGACTGCTCGGGTACGACTACGACAGAGCCGCCACCTTGCTCGACATCCCCATCGGCACGCTGCGTTCCCGGCTGCATCGGGGCCGCCAGGCGCTCGCCACGCTGATCGCCGACGCTGATGTCGAGGTCCTGCGCATCGAGGGACCTGCCTCGAGCATCGGACGCTCGGCGTGACCCCGCCGGCCGGCACCATCGGCTGTCGAGATGCCGTTGCTGCCCTGCTCACCGGGCAGGCGGCCGACCCCGGCCTGCACCGTCGCGCCACGGCCCACGCTCGCGTCTGCCCGCGCTGTGCCGCGCTCATCGACGATCCCACGGCCGGCGAAGCGATTCTCCAAGGACTCGCGCCTCATCGACTGGGCCCGTCGAACCTGCTGCGCGGCGCCCTCGCCGTCATCTCGATCTTTCAACTGATCATTGCCCTGCCGTGGCTACTCGGGTACGAGCCGTATTCCATACTCGGTGAGGCGACGAAGTCGCATCTCACCCGCGATGGAGCGCTCGGCCTGATCGTCGGGGCGGCGGGGGTACTTGTGGTGGTCCGGCCCCGATATGCACTCGCCGGGTTGCTGCTCACGGTGGTCGCCGCCTCGGCGAACGCACTCACCGGCTTGATCGACCATCGTGATCATGAGGTCGCCGCATCGTTCGAATTCATTCATGTCCTCGTTCTGACGATGATCGTCCTGCTCGCCCTGTGCGTCGGACGACATCGGTACCCGCGCCCCGGAACGCCGCTCAGACCGGAACCGCTCAGACCGGTCTGACCTCCGGGTCCGCCACGGTGCGCCGACTGGCCGGGCATCGACGCCGTACGACCATTCCGGCGCCCGCTCAGGTCAGCGGGCGCGACCGATGGTGACCGCCGCCTCCCGATGCATCCGACCGAAGTTGTAGTAGGCGGCACACGCACCCTCGGACGAGACCATGCATGTGCCGATCGGTGTCTCGGGGGTGCAAGCCGTGCCGAACACCTTGCACTCCCACGGCCGGATGACGCCCTTGAGCACCTCACCGCATTGACAGGCCTTCGGGTCGGCAACGCGGACACCGGGGACCTCGTAGTGCAGTTCGGCATCGAATGCGGCGAACTCCGGACGCAGTTTGAGTCCGCTCTGGGAGATGAATCCGAGTCCGCGCCACTCGAAGTGCGGCCGTAGGGCAAAGACCTCGGCGAGGATTCGAAGCGCCCGCGGATTGCCCTCGTCGCGCACGACGCGGGGCGTACTGGTTCTCGACCTCGCAACGACCCTCGCGGATCTGGGTGAGGAGCATCACGATCGCCTGCAAGATGTCGAGCGGCTCGAAACCCGCCGTGACCAGCGGTTTGCCGTACTTCTCGGGGACGAACCGATACGGCCGGTTGCCGACGACGGTCGACACGTGGCCCGGTCCGAGGAATCCGTCGAGCCGAAGGTCGGGCGATTCAAGGATGGCCTTGATCGGCGGGACGATCGTGACATGGTTCGAGAACACGTGAAAGTTCGACACGCCCTGCTCCCGCGCACGCAGCAGTGTGATCGCTGTCGATGGTGCCGTCGTTTCGAATCCGACGGCGAAGAAGACGACACGACGATCCGGAGTGTCCCGGGCGATCTGCAGTGCGTCCATCGGTGAGTAGACGAAGCGGACATCCGCCCCGCGGGCTTTGGCTCCGAGCAGGTTGCCGTTACTGCCGGGCACGCGCATCATGTCGCCGAACGACGTGAAGATCACCCCCGGCGTCTCGGCGATGGCAATGGCGTCATCGACTCGTCCCATCGGTATCACGCACACGGGACAGCCGGGTCCGTGGACCAACTCGACCCCATCCGGTAGCACATGTTCGATGCCGTGGCGATAGATGGTGTGGGTGTGCCCGCCGCAGACCTCCATGAA
>JANMJD010000031.1:0-2337 GCA_031371195.1 Actinomycetes bacterium
CACCGGTTCGGGGCGACGGTCACTGCGGTCGATATCGCCCCGTTGATGTTGGAGCGGGCCCGAGCAAACGTGCAGGCCGCCGGTGTTGGCGATCGGGTGACCGTGGCGACGGGCGACATCTTGGATCTGGCGTATCCGGACGGGGCGTTCGATGTGGTGATCGCCGAGGCCGTCACAATGTTCGTTGACCGCCAACAGGCGGCGGCCGAGTTGGCGAGGGTGTGCGCACCGGGTGGGCGGGTGTTGGCGACCGAGTTCCTGTGGCGGCAACCGCCGACCGCCGAGGCGCGTGAGGTGTTCCTCGGGCAGGTGTGCCCCGGTATGCAGTTCGACACATTGGAGGACTGGACCCGCATCTACACTGGTGCCGGTCTGATCGAGCTGGATACCACCACCGGGCCGTTCGAAATGATGAGCCCGAAAGGGTTCCTCGCCGACGAAGGCTTCGGTCAGAGCCTGGCGATCATGGGCCGCGTCGCGGTCCGCCCTGCACACATGCGCAAGATGATGTGGTTGATGCCCCGCATGGCCAAAGCCGTCCCGTACCTCGGCTACGTCCTCGTCTTCGGGAACAAACCTGATCGGGGGTCAACGTGATCAACGTGCACGACTTTGTGGACGAAGGCCTCGGCCACTCGTCGTACCTCATCCACCTCGGCGACGGAACCGCGGTGCTGATCGACCCTCCGCGATTCCCGACGGCGCACCGGTCGCTTGCCGAACGGCTCGACGTCAGGATTCGATGGACGTTCGACACCCATTCACACGCCGACTACATCACCGGCAGCCCCAACCTCGCTACCCGGGACGGCATCACGTTCGTCGCACCGGCAGCTTCACATCTGGCAACGCCGCATCACCCGATACACGACGCCGACCGGGTCGACGTCGCCGACGCGATCACGCTGACCGCGATCGCCACTCCCGGCCACACCCCGGACCATCACGCCTACCTGCTCACCGACCATGGTCGACCGGTCGGGTTGTTCACCGGCGGCTCCTTGATGGTCGGCACCATTGGGCGCACCGACCTCTGCGGGCCCGACCTGGCCGTGCCATTGGCACACAACATGTTCCACTCGCTGCGCCGTTTCGACGACCTCCCCGACGACGTCGCCGTGCACCCGACACACGGTTCAGGATCGTTCTGCTCCGCACCCGGCACGTCACAACGCACCAGCACCCTCGGCCACGAACGCACGACGAACCCGCTATTCGCAATCCGCACCGAGGACGAATTCGTCGAGCGGTTGGTCGCCGGGTTCGGCACCTTCCCCACCTATTTCGCCCGGCTCCCCGGGGTGAACCGCCTCGGTCCCCGCCGCTACGACACACTCCCACGGCTCCAACCCCTCACGGCGGCCAACGTCGAGGAGCACCAGGCCAACGGTGGTGTCGTTGTCGATGCCCGCCCGATCATCGGGTTCGCCGGCGGTCATCTGCCCGGCTCGATCTCGAACACCCTGCGACCAACGTTCGCGAGTTGGCTCGGCTGGCTCACCACCCCAGACCAACCGATCGCGTTCCTCCTCGACACCGACCAAGACCCTGACGACCTGGTGCGCCAATGCTTCGATATCGGGTACGAACGCCTCGCCGGGGCGTTATCCGGAGGTGTCGAGGCATGGACCGCGGCCGGCCTCTCGGTGGGCACCATCGCGCTGGTCGAGCCGCATGCGGTCACTGCGGTCGTGGTCGATGTACGTCAAGCCAACGAATACACCACCGGGCATCTGCCCGGCGCGGTGAACGTCGAACTCGGACAGATCCCGACAACCCCCATCCCGGCCGGTCCGGTGACCATGATGTGCGGCCACGGTGAACGGGCAATGACCGCAGCAAGCCTCGTCGCCGCAGGCCGGCACGGCGATGTCGTCGTGCTCGACGGTGGCCCCGACACTTGGTCGCACCTCACGGGAACGCCGTTGGTGACCGGCCGATGAGCGCAGCGCATGCCGACCGACCGAGCGCCAGCGAATCGGGTGGCGATGGGGTTCGGGGCGCAGCCCCCGTGCCGGAATGAACGCATCGACAACGACGACACCAGTACGGCTCGGGTTGAAGGAGAACCTCGCCCAGTTCTCGCTGCTCGTCGGGGTGAACGCGTTGGTCGGTGGGATGATCGGCCAGGAACGCACCGTCCTGCCCCTGCTCGCTCGGGAAGAGTTCGGGCTCGCCGCCTTCACCGCGACGCTCACGTTCATCGCCGCGTTCGGCGCGGTGAAAGCGGTCACGAACTTCTTCGCCGGCACCCTGTCGGACCGCTACGGCCGCAAACCCGTCCTCATCGCGGGCTGGTTGTTCGCGTTGCCGGTGCCGCTGCTGTTGATCTGGGCG
>JANMJD010000159.1:0-2122 GCA_031371195.1 Actinomycetes bacterium
CCTCGCGCTCGAACATCATCTGGTTGCGGGGGTCGTCCTCGAAGGCCAGCTCGAGCTCGAAACCAAACGCCCGCAGCTCGTGCACCGTGTACTGCTTGAAATCGCGGGCGTAGGAGTAGTCGCCGTATTCCCGCATGATGAGCAGGTCCCAGCGCATGCCGTGGCGGGTCATCCATTCGACAGTGATGTCCTCGACCCGTGACGGACGGGCCGTCAACAGGATCACCTGGAGGGACGGGTCGAGCAGCGAGGCGAGCGTTGCGGTCTCGACGATCAGTCCGTCCTTGCCGCAATGGTCGAAGAAGGCCATCCAGTCGTGGCGGTAGCCGGTGATGAGGTGCTGGCGGTGCGAAGCGTCGGCCAACACACCGTCGACGTCGAACACGACGGCCCGCCCGCCTTCGAGTGGGCCAGTCCGCCAGCGCCAGTTCTCGGGTTTGTACGAGAGCGCCAACCCTTCAGTCCTCCGTCGGCGAAGCTTCGGACCGGCGTTTGATCTCGGCCACGACGTTCGGGTCGGCCAGCGTGGTCGTGTCACCGAGGGAGCGGCCTTCGGCCACGTCACGCAGGAGCCGCCGCATGATCTTTCCGGAACGGGTCTTGGGCAGGTCGTCGGTGAAGATGATGGTCTTGGGACGGGCGATCGCTCCGATCTTCTTGGCCACATGCGTACGCAGCTCCTGGCCGTGGGCGTCATTGGCCGCCGCCGCGCCCATCCCGCCTTTGAGGGTGACGAAGGCGATGACGGCCTGTCCGGTCGTTTCGTCCTTGGCGCCGACGACCGCCGCTTCGGCCACGCTCGGATGGTCGACCAGCGCCGATTCGACCTCCGTGGTCGAAATGTTGTGACCGCTGACCAGCATGACGTCGTCGACCCGGCCGAGCAGCCAAAGGTAGCCATCCTCATCGAGCTTGGCGCCATCTCCGGCGAAGTAGCGGTCGGCGAACTTCGACCAGTACGTGTCCTGGTAGCGAGCCGGGTCGCCGTATATGCCCCGCAACATCGACGGCCAGGGACGGGTCAGCGTCAAATAACCGCCCCCGACCGGGATCGCCTTGCCGGCGTCGTCGACGACCTCGGCGCCGATGCCGGGCAGCGGAAAGGTGGCCGATCCGGGCTTGGTGGTGGTGAGCCCCGGTAGCGGACTGATCATGATCGCGCCCGTCTCGGTCTGCCACCACGTGTCGACGATCGGGCAACGCCGGCCCCCGATGTGGTCCTGGTACCACATCCAGGCTTCGGGATTGATGGGCTCGCCGACGCTGCCGAGCAGGCGCAGGCTCGACAGATCGTGCTTGGCCGGCTCTTCGACGCCCCACTTCATGCACGCCCGGATGGCCGTCGGCGCGGTATAGAAGATCGAAACGCGGTACTTCTCGATGATCGCCCACCACCGGTCCTTGGCGGGAGTGTCGGGAGTGCCCTCGTACATCACGCTGGTGGCACCGTTGCTGAGCGGACCGTAGACAACGTAGGAGTGGCCGGTCACCCATCCGACATCGGCCGAGCACCAATACACGTCGGTTTCGGCATGGAGGTCGAACACGTAGCGGTGGGTGAACGTGACCTGGGTGAGGTAGCCGCCGGTGGTGTGCATGATGCCCTTGGGCTTGCCGGTGGTGCCGCTGGTATAGAGGACGAAGAGGAGGTCTTCGGCGTTCATCGCCTCAGGGGCGCAGGTGGTGCCTTTGGGGTACTGGGCGAGAAGATCGTGGTACCAGATGTCGCGGCCCGGCTCCATCGTCGGTCCGGTATTGCAACGATTGACGACGACCACGTGCTCGATGGTCGGACACTCCGCGACCGCCACGTCGACGTTGGGCTTCAGCGCGCTGGGCGCGCCTCGGCGCCAGCCGGCATCGGCGGTGATGACGGCCCTCGCCGACGCATCGATGATGCGGTCGCGGAGCGACTCGGACGAGAAGCCGCCAAACACCACCGAGTGGGCCGCACCGATCCGGGTGCAGGCCAGCATGGCGACGGCCGCCTCGGGGATCATCGGCAGGTAGATGGCCACCCGATCGCCCCTGGTAACGCCGAGACCCTTGAGGGCCGCGGCGAAGCGTTGGACCTCGTCTAGCAATTGCGCGTAGGTAATCGAGCGGGTGTCGCCCGGCTCGC
>JANMJD010000054.1:0-7492 GCA_031371195.1 Actinomycetes bacterium
ACAACGTGGCCGCCCGCACCGGGATGGGCGAGCTGGTCGACGTGTTCGCCGACAACCCGTCGACGATTGCGGGCGCCGATCCGTACGCCACCTGGTCCGAGATCCGCGACCGGGTGTTGGAGGCGCTCGACCAGCAGGGCGTGTTGCAGCGCACGGTCGGGTCGTCGCTGGGGGAGATGCCCGTCGAGCAGTTCATCGCCAACATGTGCGCCGACGCCGTCATCCACACCTGGGACATCGCCCGCGGGGCCGGCGTCGACGAGCGCCTCGACGCCGGCTCGGTCGCGTACGTCGATGCGATCATCCGCGCCCGCGACGAGAAGATCAACCGCGCTCCCCGCCGATTCACCGAGGTCGTCGAGACCGACTCGGCCGCCGATGCCCAGACCCGCATGCTCGCCTTCGCCGGACGCAGCGTCTGAGTTCGAGCCAGCCGTCGCGTCCGATGTCGAGCCTGGTCTCAACGTCGGTTCTGTCGCGTCGATACGGCTCAGCTGAAGTGGCACGACACGGTGCCGAGTGGCCCGTAGTCGGCGGTGAACGTGTCGCCAGCCGCGGCACTGACGGCTCGGGTGAACGAGCCGGAGAGGATCACCTGCGACGGTTCGATGGCCAGACCCATTGGCATCAGCCGCCTGGCCAACCAGATGATCCCGTACCCCGGATGGTTGAGCACACCGGCCCCCAGACCGGTCTCCTCGACGATGCCGTTCTTCGAGAAAATTGCACCTGACCAGCGCAGATCGATGGCGTCGGGGCGCACCGGGCGACCACCGAGGATGATCCCGGCGTCGGCGGCGTTGTCGGCGATGGTGTCGACGATGGTGCGGGGCTTGCGGGTCACCGGATCGACGCGGTAGCTGCGGGCGTCGATCAGCTCCAGGGCCGGCTGGACGTATTCCGTCGCCCGTAGCACATCGGTGAGCGTCAGCCGGTCGCCTTCGAGGCGCGAGTTGAACACGAAGGCCAGTTCCACTTCCAACTTCGGATCGACGTGGTTGGCAACCGGGATGATCGCCCCGTCGGTCATCTGCATGTAGTCGAGCAACGCCCCGAAATCGGGCTCGTCGATCTGCATCTGCGACTGCATCGCCCGCGAGGTCAGCCCGATCTTGTGACCGATCAGGTGGGCCCCGCCGGAGATCTGCAGATCGACCCACGCCCGTTGCGCCGCATAGGCGTCGTCGAGGGTCATCCCCTCGTGGGTGAACGATGGCGCAGTGATCGATCGGACGGTCAGACGGGCCTGTTCGTGGTCGGCGGCGATCGTGGCGATCGTCGCGTCGTCGAGTCCGCGGGCCATCAGCGGTTCACCCCGAGTCCGTCGGCGCCGACGGTGATGCGTTGTTCGTCGGACTTGCGGTCGCGCAGCGGCTGCACGTTGCCGTCGAGATCGAGCACCGGCGACGCCTCGTTGTACCACGCCGGGACCACGGGGTTGCCCCAGAAGTCGCGGCGCCGCTCGTCGTGGACGCTCCAGCGGATCGGCTCGAAACCCGGATCCCCGGTGAAGTAGTCGGTGGTGTAGATCTCCACCCGGTGACCATCGGGGTCGCGCATGTACATGTAGAAGGCATTCGAGACGCCGTGGCGACCGGGACCGCGCTCGATGCAGCCCTGTTCGAAAGTTGAGCCCAGCACGTCGGCCAAGGACAGGATGTGATGCGATTCGGGTACGGCGAACGCCAGGTGATGGAGCCGCGGCGACGATCCCTGGGTGAACGCCACGTCATGGACCGTCTGCTTGCGGAACATCCAGGCGGCGAACAAGGTGCCGTCGTTGGGGTCTTCGATGGTTTCCGACAGCCCGAAACCCAACAGGGTGTACCACTCGTACGAGCCGGCGACGTCGTCGGTGACGATGTTGATGTGGTCGAGGCGATTGATCGAGGCACCGCGCCGCAGGTCGTAGCGCTGATGCAGCTTCTCCACCGTGTCGATGTGATGGAAGTACTCGACGACGAAACCGAACGGATCCTCGACGCGCACGGTCGGACCCACCGCCAGCGTCGCCCCGGCTGCAAAGCGCTCCACCCGACAACCCCGTGCTTCGTGGAACACTGCGGCTTTGTCGACATCCTCGGGTGTGCGTACGCGCAGGGCGAATCGCGAGCACGCCGGCTCCGTGCCGGCGCGAAGGATGAGGCTGTGGTGGACGAATTCCTCGTAGCCCCGCAGATACAGCACCCCGGGCCCTTCGGCGCTCACGAAAAATCCGAGTCGGTCGACCCAGAAACGCCGGCTCGCCGCAAGATCGGTGACGATCAACTCGGCGTACGCCGATCGAACGATGTCGGGGGCATCCGGAGCGGCAGGCATTGCCTCACCCTATTCGTCATCATCTACGGTGCGGAAGGGGAACGCAGGACAAAGGAGATCGTTGTGGGAGCACGGACCGGCGAGCAGTTTCTGAAGGGTCTGAGCACAGGCACACGCGAGGTCTGGCTGGGTGACGAACGGGTCGACGACATGGTCGGCCACCCGGCGTTCTCGGGCGCCGCCCACGCCCTGGCGTCGGTGTTCGATGCTCAGTTCACCCACGCCGATGAGTGCTTGATGACCGACGCCGAGTCCGGCGAGCAGGTCAACGTCAGCCACATGATCCCCCGTTCCGTCGAGGACCTGAAGCGTCGCCGGGTCGGGCTGGCCCGCATTTCCGAGCAGACCGTCGGCCTGATGGGGCGTACCCCCGACTACATGAACGTCACCTACGCCGGGTTCGCCGGTGAGCGCACCCCGTGGAGTGGCCCCGCCGGTCGAAATGCCGGCGGGCACGAGAACCTTCAGGCTTTCCAGCGCCGTCTGGCGCTCGATGACCTGTCGCTCACCCACACGATCGTGCAGCCGACCATCGACCGGGCGATCGACAACATCGACTATGTCAACAATCCGGTGCCGCTCCACAAGGTCGGCGAGACGCCCGACACGATCATCGTGCGCGGCGCCCGGATCCTGTCGACGCTCGCCCCGTTCGCCGACGAACTCGCCGTGTACCCCGGTCTGCCCCTGCCCCCCGGTACTCCGGCCGAATACGGCCTGTCGTTCTCGATCCCGATGTCGACCCCGGGTCTGATCTTCCTGTGCCGCGACAACGCGGCGACCGTCGGCTCCAATGCCTTCGACCACCCGCTGTCGTCGCGTTTCGACGAACAGGATGCCTTCGTGATCTTCGACAACGTCGAGATCCCCAAGGAATGGGTGTTCATCGACAGCGATCCCGAGACCTACTCGACGGTGATGGGGGCGACGGGCTGGTGGCCCAACATCATGCAGCAGACCACCACCAGGGCCCTGACGAAGCTGGAGTTCGCCTACGGCCTCGGCTGCCGGTTGGCCGAGGCCGTCAACGACACCCAGCCGACGACCGCCGACATGCTCGGCGAGATCGCCGCGTATATCGACATCACCCGGGCTGCCCTCGACAACGCCGAGGACCTGGCCTACGACCGGGGCGATGGGGCGGTATTCCCCCATCCTCGCCCCATGCACCCGTTGCGTTCGCTGCTGGCCACCTGGTTTCCTCGGGTGCGCGACATCATCGTGACGATCGGTAGCCACAACCTGCTCGCTGCTCCGTCGCGGGGCATGTTGCGCGACGAACGGGTGGGGGCGTTGGCGGCCGAGTTCCTCCACGGGGCCGGTGACATGACCGCCGAGCGCCGTGCGGCCCTGCACCGTCTGGCCTGGGATTTCGTCGGCTCCGGCCTCGCCGGACGCAACGACCTGTACGAACGCAACTACCTCGGTTCGGCGCGCAACAACCGGATGCATCTCCACGGCATGTACTTCGACCGCACCCGCGCCTACGAGCTCGTCGAATCGATGCTGTCCCCCGTCCGGTAGCCCGTTCGTTCACCGTCGGGCTGCCCGTAGGCTGCGGCCCTATGGCCGACATGAATGAGTTCAACACCAATCTGATCAACGAGTTCCGCGCCAACGACGGCGTGGTCGGTGGGCCGTTCGCCCAGGCGCCATTGATATTGATCACCCACACCGGGGCCAAGTCGGGCATCCGGCGGACCTCGCCGCTGGTCTACTCGCGCGACGGCGATGCCGTCGTGATCATCGCCTCCAAGGGTGGCGCGCCGACAGACCCGCACTGGTATCTCAACATGATCGCCAATCCGCAGGTGACCGTCGAACTACCCGGAGAGACGTTCGAGGCGACCGTCCGCCAGGCCGAGGGCGACGAGCGGGCTCGGCTGTTTCGCGCCCAGGCCGACCTGATGCCCAACTTCGACGAGTACGCCGCGGCGACCGACCGCGAGATCCCCGTGCTGGTCCTCGAACGGATCTGAGCCTTCGTTCAGGCCTCCCACAGCTCGGAGACGGCGAAGGTCACCTCGGGACATGTCAACGTAATCGTCGCTTCTGGTCCGTGGATCGTATGCAGCAAACTCTACTTCGGGACCCGTCGAGACGATCTCGGCTGACCCGTGCGCCGGCGTGCCTGGCCCGATCCGGCCTAGAACTTGACGTAGTCGGTGGAGTCCTCGAGGGTTTCGTCACCGTCGGGCGGCAAGACCTCGAAGTAGTTGAGTGCGGCGTTGACGTCGCCTTCCCAGGCTTCCTTGGGCACGTCGTAGAGGACTTCGATGCCGTTGCCGTCGGGATCCTGGATGTAGGCGCTGTGGGTCATGCCGTGGTTGCCGCGCACGATGAACTCGACGCCCTGCGACTTCATCCAGGCGATCTGGCTGAGCCACGACTCGCGGCTCGGGTAGCACATGGCAATGTGGTCGATGCCCGGAACGTTGCCGAACATCGACCAGCGATCGGGTGCAGGAATCGCCGACGGGTCGGGGATCTGGGCGAGGGCGAAGTCGTGGTGGTGGTCGGCATCACCGCGGTAGAACCTCATGATCGTCTGGTAGACGTCGTTGTCAAGCGCGGCGCACTGCTCGAACCCGAGAATCTCGGTATAGAAGTGATGCGACGCCTCGATGTCGCGTACGCGCAGCACCAAATGCTGTACCGCGGCCCCCGAAGAAGGCCGGCTCGGTCCATCTGCCATAACAAGCACCCCCGTGTTGGTCGACTGGGTTGCCACTGTAGTTCGAAGGTCGTTCCAGCGGGGAACCGCCGTCCCGCTCCTGCGAACGCGGAAAGGGGCGCAGACCGCAACGTCGTGGGAGAATCGACACCGCTCGCGTACCTGATCAGGTGCACATACAGGGGGAACGACATGGCAGATCTACGGCCCGATGAACTGCTCGACGAGGTGGTCGCCCGCTACGACGCATCACCGAATCCACGTCTTCGCGACGTGACCGTCGCCGCCATCAAGCACCTGCACGCCTTCGCCCGCGAGGTCAACCTCACCCGTGACGAGTGGTTCGCCGGCATTCAGTTCCTCACCGCCACCGGCCAGATGTGCGACGACGTCCGCCAGGAGTTCATCCTGCTCAGCGACACGTTCGGTGTCTCCGCTCTGGTCGAGATGATGGCCTTCGACCCGAGCGCTCCGACGATCACCGACAACACGGTGCTCGGCCCGTTCTACGTGCCCGGCTCGCCCCATCGTGGGTTCGGCGAGACGATGCTCGTCGATCCCGACGACGGCGATCGCGTCGTCGTACGCGGCAAGGTCACCGACATCGAAGGCAACCCGCTCGCCGGCGTCACGCTCGACTCGTTCCAGAACGCCACGAACATGTTCTACGCCTGCCAGCAGCCCGGCATCCAGAGCCCCGACAACCTGCGCGGCATCTACACCACCAACGCCGACGGCGACTACGAGATGCGCGCCGTTCGGCCCGTGCCCTACCCGATCCCCGACGACGGGCCGGCCGGCGATCTACTCAAGGCCAACGGTCGCAATTGGTGGCGTCCCGGCCACCTGCACATCTGGGTCCGCCATGCCGGTTACAAAGACCTCATCACCCACGTCTTCGACGTCGAAAGCGACTTCCTCGACGGCGACGCGGTGTTCGGGGTGCAGAAGACCCTGATCCGTGAGTTCAAGCCCGATGCCCACGGCGAGCTCGAGGCCCGCTTCGACGTCGTGCTCGACCGGGCGTAGCCGGTTCGACGTCCGCTGGTGGTCGGCGTCTCAACGTGAGTCGCCGACCACCTAATCTCGGCGCATGATCGAATCCGTCATCCAACTTGACACCGGCGAGGGCACCCAGACGGTGCTCGCCAAACACCCGAACGAGCATGGCCCGTTCCCGGTGGTCGTCATGTTCCACGACGGCCCCGGCATGCGCGAGGCGACGCACGAAGTGATGCGCCGTATCGCCCAGGAGGGGTATTACGTGGTTGCCCCCGACCGCTACTACCGCCTCGGCGAACAGCTGCACATCGAACCGGCCGAAGCGTTCAAGCCTGGTAACGAGGGAATGCGAACCGAGATGTTCGGTTGGCTGATGGGCACATCCGAGGACTCCATCGCCGCCGATCTGGCTGCCCTGCTGGCGTATCTCGACGGCGATCCGGCTGCGACCGATGGACCCCGGGGTTGCATCGGCTACTGCATCGGGGCGCGTTCTGTGCTGCGGGCGCTCAAGGACCATCCCGAGGCGTTCGCCGCGGGGTCGACCCTGCATCCGTCGTTCTGTGTGACCGAGGGCGACGATTCCCCGCATCTCGTGGCCACGTGGTTCACCGGCGAGATCTACGTCGGTATCGGTTCGCTCGACCAGATGCAGTCGGTGGCCGCCAACCAGCCGTTCCTCGATGCCGTCAATGCGATGTCCGACGGCCGTGGCCTGGCGGAAGTCCATGAAGGAGCCGACCATGGGTTCGGCGTCCCCGGTCCGGCCTACCAGGAGGCGGCAGCTGATCGTTCCTACGATATGACGCTGGCGATGTTCGATCGCACACTCGGCTGACCGAACGGGAACCTTCTGGACAACCCTGTCCGGTCGGTCAGATGTCGAATCGGGAGGTCGCTTGACCGTCGGGACCGGCGATGGCGGCGGTGGCACCGACCCGGTGTTTGGCGATGCTGCCCCCGATTCTGGGATAGCTGCGCATCACCGTGCGCGACGCAGTGAAGTTGGCATGGGAGAAGTGGGCATCGAGCGCAGCGGCCGACTCCCAACACTCGTAGATCGCCACCCGGCCCGGCTCCACCGGGTCGGCCGACATCACGTAGGCGAGACATCCCGGCTCATCGTCACGGGTGGATTTCTGCAACGGGGCCATGGCTGCGACGAGTTCGTCGCGTACGGCCGGGTCGACTTCGATCCAGCCGGCGATGACGATCATCTGGTGGGCGCTCATCGGCGTGTTCTCGTGATCCGCGGCGCTCAGTACGGCATCGTCCCGCCGTCGACGGGGAACATGACCCCGGTCATGTTGCGGGCGGCATCCGAGGCGAGCATCACGGCGACCGCCGCGACCTGTTCGACGGTGTTCGGCTTCTTGATCGCCGATTCCGAAGTGAACAACTCGATCATCTTGTCGTAGGTGCCCAGTCCCATGGCGATCGCCGAGTCGGGCCCGGTGGTGCGCACGATGTCGGTCTCGATGATTCCCGGCAGGATGG
>JANMJD010000068.1:0-2129 GCA_031371195.1 Actinomycetes bacterium
CTGCTCGCCGTCGCCGATCGACGCTCCGGCGTGCGCGCGCTTCCAGAGTTTCAGCGAGACGATGCGGTGAAGATCGGCGCGGCTCAGGTTCTGGCGCTGAATCCGGGCACATCGCGTTCGGGCATCACCATGACCGCCGCCCGGTTCCTGGGGTTCACCCGCGACGCCGCTGCCCGCGCCAGCTTCCTCATGGCCATCCCCGTCACGGCTGGCGCTGTCGCCTACAAGATGCTGAAGCTCGCCAAAGACGGCGTTCCCGACGGGCTCGGTGTTCCGATGATCGTCGGCATCGTCACCGCGGCGATCGCTGGATGGGCCGCCGTATGGGGCACGCTGCGCCTGATCCGAACCCGCAGTTTCATGCCCTTCGTGATCTACCGCTGCGCTCTCGGGGTGGCAGTGCTGGTGATCCTGGCCACCGGCTGGCGCTGACCCGCACACCCAAACGCCAACCGCGCTCGGGGTCAGGGGCCGGGGGTGAGGGCCAGGGTCACGGCATTGGCGAGGAGGGATGCGGCCAGGGCAGGAGCTGACTCGGCGGGGACGGCGACCATCAGATCCGAGTCACCGGCGGCGACCACGAGACCAGGTGACAAGTACTGGTCGCCGGCGTAGACACCGACGTGATCGCCGGTAGCGAAGTGTTCGACAGACGCCGGAACAGCAAACGCGCTCCAGCCGGTGGGGATCAGTCCCGCGGCTCCTGCGGCGGTGATGTCGCCCTTCGTGACGATCTCGCCGGCGCCGATCTGTTGCCGGGCGACCATGCCCGCGTGAACTTCGTCCGCCGCGTCGACTGGTACGACCGCAGCCGGGACCTCGTTGCGACCCGCTGCGATCACTTGGCCGGGTTCGATCGCAGTGGTGGTCATCCACACCGATTGCTGCCGGCCCCACGATCGTCGCTGAGCGTCGACCCCGGCCACGGCACGCTGCGCGCCGAGCGCGATGAGGGCGGCGAGGGCGGCAATGGTCAGCCAATAGACCCACGGGTGGCGAGCCACCATCAGGCGAATCCAGGCGAGCTGGTGCACCGGACCTCCCCAGACACATCGATAGACACATCGATTCGACGATTTGGGGGAAGTCGGAGGCCGACTGTATCGGCCGAGTTCCTCAGTCGGAGGAGGCTGCCTTAGCGGCCGGCGCCTGAGCCGACGATGGCGATTTCGCGGGCGTCGCCGAGGTCGAGCTGGAGACGCCCGACTTCGTGGTGCCCGATGACGATTCCGACGACGTGGACGACGACTCGGTGGACGTTGCCGTGGTCGACGACTTCGACTTACCTCCGCGGCTGTCCGTCTTGTAGAAGCCGCCGCCCTTGAACGTGACCCCCACCGGGGTGAAAACCTTCTTGACCTTCATCTTCTTACCGGTGGACGGATGCTTGGCGTGGGTCAAGGCATCGTCGATGAACGCTTGCTGGACCTCGATGGTCTCGCCGGTGTCGATGAACTTGTAGACGTAGGTAGGCATGGAGCTCCGCCGTGCATTAGCAGTCGAAATGTTCGACAGCTAATGCTAGCGGACGGACCTCGCGCCGTAACATCGCCGAGATGCAGGTTCGCACCGCCGTCATACCCGCGGCAGGATTCGGTACGAGGTTCCTTCCGGCGACCAAAGCGGTTCCGAAGGAGCTTCTTCCCATCATCGACACGCCGGCGCTACAGCTGATCATCGACGAGGCGGTGGGGGCCGGCATCGATCACATCGTCATCGTCACCAGTCACAGCAAGCCCGCCATCGAAGCGTACTTCGAGCCTTCCGACGACGTGTTGACGAAGCTTCGGTCGACCGACCGGCACGCTCTGGCCGATCGGCTCGAGGCCATCGGACGCGACGTCCGTGTCTCATTCGCCTATCAGGACGAACCACTGGGCCTCGGGCATGCTGTCGGTTGCGCGGCTGATTCCGTGGGCGACGAGCCGTTCGCGGTGCTCCTGCCCGACGAGTTGATGGGCGACTCGTCGCTGCTCGATCAGATGGCCCGTCTGTGTGAGACGACGGGCGGCGGAGTCGTCGGTCTGAAGCGTGTCCCACGCGATCGGGTCAGTGCCTACGGTGTGATCGAGCCGTCGACCAAGCTCGGCAAAGACGGCGTCATCGGGATTCGCACGCTCGTCGAGAAG
>JANMJD010000099.1:0-2503 GCA_031371195.1 Actinomycetes bacterium
GCCGTGGTCGACCAACGAGATCGAGCCATGGTCCGCACGTTCCCGTCGTTCCCGCTCGACGAGTCGGAGACCGGGCGCGCCTACGTGCCGGTCAGCACACGACTACCCGTCACCTGGGTGATCGAGCACGGCGACATCTTGCACCTGCCCACGCTGGAGATCATCGACGAACGCTTCCCCGCGGCATTGGTCCTTCGAGATACGCACACGCGTAGTTGCCTGTGCGTGCCGATCATCGTCAACGAAGAACCGATCGGGGCGTTGAATTTCGCGTTCCCCGACGAGGGACCCGTCGCCGACGATGTCCTCGCCTACGCCACGACAGCGGCGACCTTGGTCGGCCACGCCGTGGAACGGGCGTGGCTGTACGAGCACGAATACGACACCGCGCACACCCTCCAGCGGGCCCTTCTCCCGATCATCGCTGCCGAGCACGACCACCTCTCCGTGCTCGCCCACTACCGGCCGGCGCTGCGCAACCATGACGTCGGCGGCGACTGGTACGACGTGTTCGCCCTACCCGACGGTGACTACGCGATCGTCGTGGGCGACGTCGTCGGTCACGACATCTCCGCCGCCACCACCATGGGGCACCTGCAAAGCGCCGTGCGGCTCTACGCCGCCGAAACCCCCGACCCCGACACGCTGCTCAACCGCCTCGACCGGGCCGTCACCTCCATCCCCGGCGCACTCTGCACCACCATGTTCTACGGAACCTTCCACCCTGGCAACGGCCGTCTCACCTACAGCTGCGCCGGGCATCTCCCACCGCTGCTCGTCACCCCCGACGGTACCGACTGGCTGAACCAGGCGCTCGGCGCCCCATTGGGCGTGGGGTCGGCCCGTACCACGGCTCACGCCGACATGCCCGTCGGCGCCCACCTACTCCTCTACACCGACGGGCTCATCGAAACCAAAGGCACCGTCATCGACGACAGCCTCGCCCGACTCGCCACCGACGCCACCGATCTCAACACCACCGACCCCGCCGCATGGTGCCAACAGATCCTCGACCGACGAAGCGGCCACGACCAGTTCGACGACATCGTGCTCATGTGCATCACCCGCATCGATACCACCGCCCGAACGGACTAAAGATCGACATGTCGAAAGCACAGCAATCAAACGTTCACGTGACCGGCTGCGCCGACGGGCCCGTCATGCTCTTCGTGCACGGCTACGGCTGCGACCAGAACATGTGGCGCCTCGTCGCCCCAGCGTTCGCCGCGGACCACCACATCGTCCTGCTCGACCTCATCGGATCCGGACACTCCGACCTGACCGCCTACGACCCCCAGCGATACTCGACCCTGCACGGCTACGCCAACGACCTCGTCGAGATCTGCGAAGAACTCGACCTCCACGACGTCATCCTCGTCGGACATTCCGTCTCCGCGATCACCGGTGCGCTCGCCACCATGAACGCCCCCGACCTGTTCGCCCGCCTCGTCATGGTCGCACCATCCCCGTGCTACATCAATGACGGCGACTACCACGGTGGCTTCGACGCCGCCGACATCGACGAACTCCTCGCCTCCATCGACGCCAACTACCTCGGCTGGTCCACCACCATGGCCCCCATCATCATGGGCCACCCCGACCGTCCCGAACTCGGCGCCGAACTCAGCGAGAGCTTCTGTCGCAACGATCCCACCGTCGCCCACCAACTCGCCCGCGTCACGTTCCTGTCCGACCACCGCGCCGATCTCCCCAACATCGCCATCCCCACACTGATCCTGCAATGCACCGACGACATCATCGCCCCCGTCTCCGTCGGCCACCACATGGAGCACACCATGCCCAACGCACACATGGTGCTCCTCGAAGCCACCGGCCACTGCCCCCACCTCAGCGAACCCGGTCAAACCATCGACGCCATACGCGCCTTCCTCACCAGCTGACCCAAAACCGCCGCCCACCGACCCCGCGCACGCCTCCGCTGCGCTCTGACACGCCCGGTATCGCCCCGTCCCGTAGCGCCCGATATCGCGCGCCGACTGGCGGCACTTTGCCCCATAGGTGGCGGGCTCAGCCTCAGTCCACTCTCACGCGCACTTGGCGACGGGCGATTGAAGGCTCGCCGGGCAGCCCTCTCCGCCGGCCACGCACCGTGACGGCGTGTCCGCCAGCGGGCAGGACCTGGTGGGCAGATTCCGGTGGCCGCCCGCCGGTGGCGACTGGACGGCGGCCAGCGGTTGGCCGGGCGGTGTGGCAACGGCTGCCCGATCCGGTCGAACGAGGAGCAGGGTACCGATGAGAATCAGCCCGACCGCGGCGAGACGAGGCGCGGTCACCCGTTCGGAGAACAGGACGACGCCGAAGACGTATGCCAGCAGGGTCTCGCAGCCGATCACCATCAGGTACGCCGTGCCGACCTCGCCTTGTCGATGCACGACCAATGCGTTCAACCCCGCTCCTCCCACGAACAGGCCCACCATTGCCGCCGTCGGCCACGGTCGGCTGAGCCCCGCCGCCGGCTTCATGCAGATGCCACCGACTGCGA
>JANMJD010000102.1:0-3027 GCA_031371195.1 Actinomycetes bacterium
AGGGTCGTGACCACGTAGATCAGCAGAGCGGCCACCAGCGTGGCGACGATCGCCCCCATCACCGCCGACACGACACCAAGCCCGGTGATCGCCGCGAACCGTTCCCACCAGCGCGCCGAGCGGTACTCGGCGATCGGCATGCGCACGACCTGTGTGGCCGGAACCGGTGGCCGGGCGCGCCGCGAACGCCACCAGTGGCGACGGACCGGGCGCCAGTGGCCGACGACCACGAGGAGCAGGACCGAGGCCGCGGCAACCAAGGCAGCTCGTAGAGTGAGCGCTGAAGTGGACATCTCAATCGCCGTCACGCAATCCGAGAGCGTATCGGCCCCCGGGCCTGCGTCCTGGGAGCCCCCCAAACTCCCTCCCCGATCTCGTCGGCGGTGGGCCATCCCGTGCGCCGTGCTCGGACTTGCGATCGGCGCCGCCTTCATGGCCGGTTCGATGATCTTCGTCGACCGCTACGCCGAGGCTCCCGGCTCGGCCGACGATGTCAACTCCCGCCTCGCCGTCTCCGCCGTTCCGACATTCGAAACAAGCGGCAAGATCCTGTTCGTCACCGTGGCCGGCCCCCGGCTCACCGGGGTACAGGCTGCCATCGGCTGGCTCGACCCGGACGTACGCGAGGACACCTACGTCGAGCGATACGGCAAGCGCACACCCGATCAGGATCGCCAGATCAATCTCCGGGCGATGCGCAGCGCGAAGAACGACGCGCCCTACGTGGCACTGACCAAACTCGGCTACCCGACCAAGCGGTTCCCGGGGCCGGCCGTGGTCGAGTTCCTGTATTGCCAGGAGTACGCCGCCGACAAGCGGAGTTGCACGGTCCCGTTCCCGGCCGATTCGTTCATCGAGCCTGGCGATCAGTTCGTCGCCGTCGACGACACGACGATCACCGATGTATCCGACCTCGATCGAGCGATGAAGGGCAGGAAGCCCGGCGACCGCGTAAGTCTGACCGTCCGGCGAGCCACTGCGCCCGACGATCAAACCGAGACCGCCACCGTCGAGCTCGCCAGTGCCGGCACCGAGGATCCGACTCGAGGCATCTTCGGCGTGCAGCTCGGAGATACGACCCGCGTCGAGCTGCCATTCGCCGTCGATATCGCCACGGATCAGATCGGTGGTCCGTCGGCGGGCCTGGCCTTCACCTTGACGGTCATCGACGAACTCACCCCCGGCGAGCTCACCGGTGGCAAGAAAGTGGCTGTGACCGGGACGATCGACGTTGACGGCAAAGTTGGCCCAATCGGTGGGCTGCGTCAGAAGTCGGTCGCCGTACGCAATGCCCACGCCGACTACTTCATCGTGCCGGCCGACCAGACGCCGGAGCAGCTTGCCCGCGCCCGGCGCATCCTTGGTGCCGACAAGGTCTTCCCTGTGGCCACTCTCGACGAGGCGTTGCAGGTACTCGCCGACCACGGCGGCAATGCCCTCGACATCGGCACACCGGGAGCCGACTACCACTGATCGCGACCCTCCGCGAATCACCTGCGGCGTATACGTACGCTGGGGCAATGGCCGTGTCGTTCTCTCAACCCGACCCGTCTTCGCCGGCGGCAGTCTCGGCGGCGAACTTCGGGACTGCCCGGCGGGGATTCGACCCGTCCGAGGTCCGCGACTTCCTCCGCATGGTGGCCGCCGAACTGGCCCGCTCCCAAGAGCGAGAGCGGTTTCTCGAGCGTGAGATCGTCGCTACCCGCGCCCCGCGGGCGATCGACATGTCCGCCCTCGATGAGGAGACGATCACGAATCTCCTCGGCGAGGAAACCGCCAGGGTCCTGACCACGGCCCGCGAGTCCGCCGCACAGATCCGGGCGAAGGCCGAAGAGGCGTCGAACCGGCTGTTGCGCGAGGCCCAGGAGGAAGCGGCGAAAGTACGCGAACAGGCCGAACTCGACGTCAGCCGCCAGCGCGAACACACCGCCGGCGAATGCGAGACCGAGTTGGACGGCGCCCGGCGCCAAGGCCGCGAGATGGTGGAAGAGGCCCGCGCGTATCGGGAGAAGGTGGTTGCCGACGTCGCCCGCCGCCGTGAAACATCGCGGGAGCAACTCCAACAGCTGTCCGCCGGGCGCGACCGGATCATCGATGCCTTCGACCGGGCCCGACTCGCCGCCAACGATGTCATCGCCGAGATGAACGGCCTGCGCGACGCAGCCGAGGAAGTCGGGCCGATTGCCTCGTCGACGATCGCCGAGGCAATCGAGGTCACGGGGCCGAACCTCACGCCGATCTCGCAGCGACCGGCAGCGGGCGAGTCGCCCTCGGAGCAAAACGGCAGGCTCGAGCCGGCACACCCTGCGACTGTCGAACTCGACCCGGTCGACGAGATCGACGACACGAGCGATGCCGTCGAGATCGACGGGATCGACGGGATCAACGATGCGGACGGCACCGCCGAGACCGATGACACGAACGAGACCGTCGAGACCGTCGAGACCGTCGAGGACCACGTGACGGACGCCTCGGGAGAGTCGGAAGAGGAACACGAATTCGTCACCGACCTGGTGCCCGACATGTCCGGCGACGATCCGGTCGACGAGGCGACATCCGACGATGACACCGGGCCGTTGGCCCAGGTGGTGGACCTCTTCGGCGGCATTGTCCCGCCCAGCGGTCACTCCCTCGAACGCAGGTCGGCCGATGACGTCTTCGCCCGTCTGCGGGCGGCCGGGCCGACCGACATCGCCCGCCAGCTCCTCGAGTCCGCGGCTTCGGGGACGACCTCGTCGGAGGACGATCCTGTGCCGGTGATAGCCGCTGATGATGCGTCAACGGTTGATGACGCCGAATCGAACAACCCGCTCACTCGTCGGGACAACGCCTTGGACGCCGTGACCGTGAACCTCGCCCGACGGATGAAGCGGGTGATGGCCGACGAGCAGAACGACGTCCTCGATCTGTTGCGCCGCCGTGAGCCCGTCGAATCCCTCGACGTCATGTTGCCGTCGCTCGAAGAGCAGCTCGCACGCTATGCGAACGCGGCGCGCGACGACCTGCAGATCGCAGCCGTCACCGGTA
>JANMJD010000106.1:0-6125 GCA_031371195.1 Actinomycetes bacterium
CAGACGGCCGGTCAGATCGTCGTAGCCCCGCTCGTTGGGATGGATGTCGGCAATGACGGTCTCACCCTCGGCCAGCAGACCGGCGACGATCAGCGTGGCGCCGGCGCGGATGTCGACCGCGCGTCCCGGCGCGCCCTGCAATTCGGGCTTGCCCCTCACGACCGCGTGGTGACCGTCGGTGCGGATGTCGGCACCGAGCCGTTGCAGTTCCTCGATGTAGCGGAACCGCCCCGGGTACAGATTCTCGGTGACGATCCCGACACCGTCGGCCAGTGTGAGCATGGCGACCAGCAGCGGCTTGTAGTCGGTGGCGATGCCCGGGTAAGGCAGCGTGGCCACATCGACCGAGGTCAATCGCCGGGGAGCGTGGACGAGGATCCCGCCCTCCTGGGGAACGATCGACAGTCCCATCTCGACGTAGCGATCGATGAGCGTCTCCATATGCTCGGGGCGGGCCTCGTCGATGCGAACCTCACCACCGCAGACGCCGACGGCAGCGATGTACGTGGCGACCTGCAGCCGGTCGGTGACGACCGGATGATCCATCGGGCGGAGTTCGTCGGCCGGGACCCCGTGGATCGTCAGGGTGGATGAGCCGATGCCCTCGATCCGAGCGCCCATGCCGACCAGGGCGTGGCACAGATCGGCGATCTCGGGTTCTCGGGCGACGTTGTCGATCACCGACGTACCCTTGGCCAGCACGGCCGCCATCACGATGTTCTCGGTCGCACCGACGCTCGGATACGGCAGCGTGTGATCGGCACCCCGCAGCACGTCGACACGACCCTCGACGTAACCGTGGCTGAACGTGAACGTCGCCCCCAGCGCCTCGAGGCCTCGCAGGTGCATGTCGATCGGGCGCGAACCGAAGTCGTCGCCACCGGGCAGCGAGACCTTGGCATAGCCGAACCGGGCGAGCAACGGACCCAGGACGACGATCGATGCCCGGATCTGTTCGACCAGCTCGTACGGCGCAACGGGGGTGATGTTTCCGTCGTTGTGCATCGTCAGCACACCATCAACCGGGGGGCCCGATGCCACCCCGAGCGCGGCGAGCAGGTTGGTCATGATGCCGACATCGGCGATGGCCGGGACGTTCGAGATGCGATGCGTCCCGTCGGCCAGGATTGTGGCGGCGATCAGCTTGAGCACGGAGTTCTTGGCGCCGGGGGCTCGAATCGTGCCCGACAGCGGCCCGGAGCGGCGAACGACGATCGAATCCATGACAAACTGCAGTATGCCCTGACTGACCCCGCAGAGTGGTGATCGGCGCGGTAGTTTGATGGTGATGCCCACCGTCCGACGGCACTGGGCCGCCGACGGCGACACCGACGTGAGCTGGCTGGCGTCCCCGCGCGATGATCTGATCCTCGAAACCGCGGCGGGCGACGGCGCGTACATCCAGGCCGAGGGCCCCCTCGCCGCCTACCGGCGCACGCTGACCCGCAACCCCGACGGATCGATCGACGAGGTGACGAGATATCGCGTCGGACTGCCCTGGTTCGGCTGGGTGTTCGCCCCCTTCGTGCGCCACACGCTGCGCCACCGACCATCGAGCAGCCAATCACCCGGCCGCCAGCCGTGGTGGGCACCACCCGATCGCCTGACCCCCGATCAGATCCTCGTCATCGGTCTGCTCGCCGCAGCGTCGATGTGTGCGGCGTTCACCAACACACTGTTCACCCAGACGGTCGGATTCGCCGCCAAGACATTCCACGTCAGCAACTCGGCCCAGGGCGATGCCGGCACCGTCGTGCGCCTGGCCATCGTCCTCGGGCTGCCGTTCGCCCTGCTCGCCGATCGGATCGGGCGACGGCGGATGATCCAGTTCCTCGCATTCGTCGCCCCGGCGATCTGCTCACTGGGAGCCCTCGCCCCCAACTTCGCCGCGCTGACGGCGACGCAGGCCGTCGGGCGCTCGCTCGGACTGGTGTTGGATCTGCTGATCGCGGTGATGGCCGCCGAGATCATGCCGCGCAACTCCCGCGCCTATGCCGTCAGTGTGCTGGCGATGGCCGCCGGGCTCGGGGCCGGCGTCTGCGTGATGAGCCTTCGTCTGGCCGATATCGCTCCCGAGGCCTGGCGCTGGGTCTATGTGCTGGCCCTGATCTGGATGATCGTCGCCGTCGACCTGGCCCGCCGACTTCCCGAGACCCGCCGATTCCTGGAACACTCCTCTCGACACACCCCACGCCACGCCGGCGACATCGCCGACAAGCCGACACCGATGCCCCGACGACGGCTCGGGATACAGGCGGCGGCGCTGTTCTTCGCCAACCTGTTCGTAGCTCCGGCATCGCTGTTCCAGAACCGCTACCTCGACGAGGTCCGCGGGTATTCGGGGGGTGGGATCGCATTGTTCACCCTGGTCACCCAGACTCCCGCCGGGCTCGGGATCCTGCTCGGCGGACGGATCGCCGACCGCCGAGGGCGACGGGTGCTCGGGGCCGTGAGCGTCGTGTGCGGCACCGGTTTGGTGCTCTGGTCGTTCGCCACCGGGGGTTGGCCGATGTGGGTATCGGCCCTGTTCGGAGGCGTGGTCGGCGGCGCCGCCGGCCCCGCGCTCGGTGTCTATCGGGCCGAGATGTTCCACACCGGCCAACGCAGCTCGGCGGGGTACCTGGTCACCGCCGCGGCGCTGTGCAGCGGCGCAATCGGCCTGCAGATCACCGGCTACTTCCTGGATCGGGGCAACTCCCACGCCCGAGTGCTCGGCGCACTCGCCCTCGGGCAACTCGCCGTCGCCTTCATCGTGCTGCGCTGGTTCCCCGAGACGGCCCACCGTGAACTCGAAGAGCTCAATCCCGAGGATGCCGGCGCCCCGGCGTCGGTCAGATCGCCGCGAGCCATTCGGCGACCGTGACCGCGATGCGGGCGTCGGCGCCCTTCAGGTCGTGACCCCTGCCGTCGATCCAGATGTGGGTCACGGGGCCGGCGATCGACGCCGTATGCGTGGTCAGCTCATCGGGCGTGGCGAATGGATCCTTCGTGCCGTGGATGAACAGACAGGGCACGGTGATCGCCGGCAGATGGGCGATGCGCAGGTTGTCGGGCTTGCCGGGCGGGTGCAATGGGTACGAGATCAACACCAGTGCGGCGGCCGGCAACCCCTCGGCCACCGCCATCGAACACATCCGTCCCCCCATCGACCGGCCGCCCAGTGCAATCCGCTCCGGGGCGACACCGGCCGACGCCGCCAACGACGCGGCCTCCTCGCGGACGCAGGCGATGAGCACCGGAGCGCGGTCGGGGGCCTTGCGCCCGGCCCGGCGATACGGGAAGTCGATCCGGGCCACCGGGACGGGAGGCGTGGAGGCCGACAGCGTCTGCTCGATGGCGATCAGTGAGGAATGATCACGGCTCGACCCCGCCCCGGGGGTGAGCAACAGGGCGTCGACGGTCATCCGGACTCCGCCAGCAGGATGCGGCGGGCCTCGGTGATGTCGACGATCGCCACTGACGCCACGGCCTCGTCGCCGCCGTAGTCGGGATGGACGTCGCGCAGGCGATCGCGGAAACGACCCATGATGTCCTTCTTCGACGGCTTGCTCGTGCCCAACGGGAATCCGAGCAACTCGAGCGCCCAGGCCCGCGGGTCGGCCAAGGCCGACAACGAAGCGGCCCGTGCCCCGGCCAAGTGGGCGATCAGCGCGGGGCCGATCGGTCCGCGCCAACCGAGGGCCTTGTGCAACACCGATGTGAGCGAGAACCGCGCCTCGTATTCGATGCGTTCGACGGCGTAGACCGCCCCGAGCACCTGCTGCATCGGTGAGCCCTGGTTGGCGAAATCGAAGGTCAACTCCTCGTTCAAGCTCACCAGCCGATGCGTCGAACGGGCCAGCCCATGCCGATCGGCCTGGAAACGGTGCCGGAGCCGGGGTTGCACGATTCGCTCGGCCCGACTCAACTGGTCGACGAGCCGGTGCAGGTCGGGGACCAGTTCGTCGTCCACGTCGTGGACATGCCGGGCGACGACGGCGCCGAGCAGGAGCCCGCCGAGCCCGGGGGCCGGGTCGCAGGGCAGCACCAGGTGGCCGAGCGCGACCCTTCGAGTTGGCGTCATCGGACGTGAGTGCCAGACCTCCAACTCGGCCAGCAATGTGGACTCTGCGGCTCCCATATGGCGTGGGCCGCGGTCAGACGAACGGGCGGAGCAGGTCGTGGAGCTGCTCGGCCGAACGCTCGGCCGCGGCGTGCAGGATCCCTTCCTCACCGCCGATGGCGTCGGCCAGCTCATCGGCGGCCGCCAGGGCGCGATGCCAGACGGCGAGGTCCATCCCGAACGGCGGGCGTTGCGGATCGGCCTCCTCCATCGATTCCGCCAGACGCTGCAGTCCCTCGCCGTCGACGACGTCGTGACGCAGACGCTGGGCGGCGATGAACAACGATTCGAGTACTTCGAACGGCGTTTCCTCACCGTCGTCGACCAGCGCCGACGCGTCGCCGCCCTCTTCGATGTCGTCGAGAATGTCGTCGACCACCGCTTCGTCCTCGGCCGGCACCAGCAACAGGTCGCCCTCCCACGCATGCGCCACGCCTGCCTCGGTGAGCCGCTCGACGACCTGGGCGCGCTCGAACATCGGCCACTCGGCCATGTCGTACTCGGTCTGTGCACCGGGCTCCATCGGGGTGACGGGACTCTGGGCCTCGATCGGCTCCAGCAACCGGTCGACGGCGGCCTCGTGGTCGACATGGACGATCAGGTCCTCACCGTCCCAGGTGTGCGGGTAGCCGGAGTCGGCCATCGCCTCGGCGACATTCGTGCGCTGATCGAGCGACCACGTGGCGAGTTCGTAGACGACCTGCTGTTCTTCGGGGAGCAGGCGCAGGTCGTCGATCGCCGAGGGGTCGACCAGGGCGACACCGCAATCGGAGCAGGTGGTGGCCCACTCCATGAACTCCTCACCGCACACGGGACACAACCGATTGGCCATCGTTTCTTCCGTTCCCTGGGTTGGTGCGACGAACTCGCCGGGCGAGGCCGAGCGGTCGCCCGGCGACCAGAGGGTACCGGCGGTGCGATGCCCAGGGCTACCGGTGGGCGCGGTACGTTGACTCCCTATGTCGAATCGCCAGGCACCCGATCGGAACCTCGCCATGGAACTGGTCCGTGTGACCGAGTCCGCCGCCCTTGCCGCGTCGCGCTGGGTCGGGCGCGGCGACAAGGTCGGAGCCGATGGCGCGGCCGTGGAAGCGATGCGCACCGTCTTGTCGACGGTGTCGATGAAGGGCATCGTCGTCATCGGCGAGGGCGAGAAGGACGAGGCGCCGATGCTGTTCAACGGCGAGATCGTCGGCGACGGCACCGAGCCGCTGACCGACGTCGCCGTCGATCCGATCGACGGCACGACGCTGACCGCGCTCGGCCGCGGCAATGCTCTCGCGGTAATCGCCGTGTCGGACCGGGGAACGATGTTCAACCCCGGGCCGTGCGTCTACATGGAGAAGATCGCCGTCGGCCCCGAGGCGGTCGGGGCGATCGACATCACCGCCTCGGCGACGCAGAACCTGCGATGGGTCGCCAAGGCCAAGCGCGAGTCGGTGCGCGACCTGACCGTGGTGATCCTCGATCGGCCCCGCCACGCCGAACTGATCTCCGAGGTCCGCTCGACCGGGGCGCGCATCCGGCTGATCTCCGACGGCGACATCTTCGGCGGCATCGCCACCGCCTGGCCCGACGCCGGCGTCGACGTGTTGTTCGGGATCGGTGGCACACCCGAGGGCGTCGTCACCGCCGCGGCGCTGAAGTGCATGGGCGGCGAGATCCAGGGCCGCCTGTGGCCGCGCAACGACGAGGAACGCGACGCCGCGATCGAATTGGGCTACGACCTCGGCAAGGTCCTGACCACCGACGACCTGGTCGCCGGCGACAACTGCTTCTTCGCCGCCACCGGCGTCACCGACGGCGAACTGCTCAAGGGAGTCCACTTCGAGTCCCGCGGTGCCACCACACAGTCGCTGGTGATGCGCTCACGCTCGGGCACCGTCCGGCTGATCAACGCCATCCACCACCTCGACAAACTCGCCAGCTTCTCCGCCATCGACTACGTCTGACGCCCAGACCGCTGCGGCTTCCCTTCGCCGAGCGGCGACCGACCACCCATCGTTTGTCATCGGGTCGGCGC
>JANMJD010000166.1:0-7378 GCA_031371195.1 Actinomycetes bacterium
GCTCGATCTCGCCGGTTCGGAGGTCGTGCTGCCGCTGGCCGCGGCGACGGCGTCGACGGCCAACCTGATCGATGCCGTGGCGCTGACGACGATGCGACCGGGAACGATGTTGATCAACGTGTCGCGTGGCGAGTTGCTGGACGAGGATGCGGTCGCCGCTGCGCTCGACTCGGGTCATCTCGGTGGGTTGGCGATGGACGTCGGTCGCGCCCCCGACCAGCGGCCCTCCCCGGCTCTGGCCCGACGCCCCGGGGTCGTGGCCACGCCCCCGCTGGGCGGCCTGACGCCGGAGAACGCCGACGCCCAGGCCCGGTCGTCGGTCGAACAGGTCGCGGCGATCAGCGCCGGCACGATGCCGCCCCGGGTGGTGAACGCCTCATCCGCACACCGCCTGCACGCCTGGTGGGACACCCGCCGATGACCGACCCAACCGGCGTTCCGCCGCGCATTCCACAGGAGACCTCGTGACCACCCAGTACGCCCGCTACCCATCCCTCGTCGATCGTGGTGTGTTCATCACCGGGGGAGCCGACGGCATCGGTAGCGCGATCGTCGAGCAGTTCGCCGGTCAGGGCAGCCGCGTCGCCTTCGTCGACAAGAACGTGCCATATGCCCAGGCGACGATCGAGCGTTGCGTCGCGGCCGGGGTCGCCCACACGCCGGTGTTCTTCGAGGTCGACCTGCTCGACATCGCCGCATTGCAGACGGCATCCGCGGCAGCCGTCGAGGCGGTCGGATCGATCAGCGTGCTCGTCAACAACGCCGCCAGCGACGACCGCCATCGGTGGCAGGACATGACCCCGGAGTACTTCGACAACCGGATCAACACCAATCTGCGCCACTACTTCTTCGCCATCCAGGCGCTGGCCCCGCAGATGATCGAGGCCCGCATGGGCTCGATCATCAACATCGGATCGAGCAGCTACATGATGCAGGAGGACATGTTCCCCGGCTACACGATGGCCAAGGCCGGCGTCGAGGGGATCACCCGCACGATGGCGCGCACCTTCGGTCCCCATGGCATACGGGTCAACACCGTGCTGCCGGGTTGGGTGCCGACCGAGCGCCAACTGGCCAAATGGTGGACTCCCGAAGGTGAGGAGGGCACGATGCATGATCAGGCGATCAAGCGGCGGATCATGCCCGACGAGTTCGCCCAGATGGTCCTGTTCCTCGCCGCCGACGACGGCGCGGCCTGCACCGCCCAACAATTCCTCGTCGACGGCGGGCGCCGCTGAAGCTGCAAGCGACGGGCCCACCCGGTTCCCGCAAGTTTTGCGAACCAGTGGTGCAGCGGCCACTCTGGTGGGCATGAGCCAGGTGTGGACATGACCCAGGTAACGCGACTCCTCGCCGCCAACGCCGGTTACGCCGCGGCTCGGGCGAATGTGGCCGACGCCCGCCCCAGTCGTCAGCTGGCGGTCGTCACGTGCATGGACGCCCGCATCGACGTCTTCGCGGTACTCGGCCTGCATCTGGGCGAAGCCCATGTCATCCGCAATGCGGGCGGCCGGGTGACCGACGACGTGCTGCGCAGCCTGGCGCTGTCGACCCATGTGCTCGGCGTCGACACCGTCGTGGTGATGCAACACACGCAGTGCGGCCTGGCCGGGGTGACCGACGACGAACTGAAGGAGCGCACCGGTGCCGACCTGGGCTTCTATCCGATCGACGATCATGCGGCGGCGTTGCGTGAAGACATCGCCACGCTGGCCGACACGCCGTATCTGACGAAGCTGAAGACGATCGGCGGCTTCGTCTACGACGTCGAGACCGGTTTGATCGACGACTTCATCCGCTGGAAGAAGCCTCCGGTGCCGAAGCCCGGCGCCCACGGGCGAGGGTGAAAACGTCTGGGTTTCCGGTGGTCCAGCGCACGTCGAGTTGGCAGCGGGCGATCCGCCAGGCGCCGTCGGGGCAGCGCAGATAGCGGTTGGTGTAGTGGCCGCCGAGGGTGCACCATGAGACCTCATCCGCCCGGCCGAAATCGGCCATCGACGACGCCGAGAACCAGTGCTGGGCGATCAGCTCGTTGACGCCGACCGCCTCGTCCGCTGACGTGAACGTGATCACATGGTTCGACATCATGTGCTGGGTGGCATCGAAGTTGCCGTTGGTGCCCCGTACGATCTCGGCCCACTCGGCTGCGCCGATCATCGACGGGGGGCGGCTGTTCCACGACGAGAAGTCGAACTCGCAGGGATCGGTGAAGCAATCGGCGTACAACGCCCAATCCCGACGATCGACACCGGTCGCATAGGCGAAGGAGCGCTGGATGACCGCATCGCGGTCGGTCGTGTTCATTGGACGTTCTCCCACAGCTCGCGCAATTCGCGTTCCGGATCCTCGATCACGCCCGACGTTGCGCAGAACTCCATCGTTGCTCGTCGATCGACCGAGTACCGATCCCAGCCGGGGACGCCGTCACGGGCAAAGGACAGGAGCGCATCGCTGAAAGCGTCGGCCGCCTCGGTCGCCCCCGGTGAGCCGCCGAGGAACATCGCCACGCCCGGGGCGTCGAGATTGTGGAAGGCAAACGGGATGTCGATGCCATGACACGACCCGAGCACTCCGCCGAACGCCTTCGACGCCTGCGTGAACCAGTAACTCCAGACCTGCGTGCCCCGTGCCGAAGCAGCCTCGGCGGCTCGGCGGGCCGGCGCCCGGAATGTGGCGTCGGTCTGCATGGCCGAGAGCAGCTGCCCATTCGTGGCGCCGGGTCGCACGTGGCGGTAGGCGTCGAGTGCCGTTGGCGCCGACTCGCCGAACACCGCGGTGAACGCCTTTTGCAGGCCCTGATCGTCGAGCCCGGTGACGGCCGGGTTGAACGCGTTGAACAGCTGCATCTCGTCGCGTGTCGTGCCGATGACCAGGGGGATGCCGCTCGCCGCGGCAGCGTCGGCGATGCCTCCGATGTGCAGATCGCCGTCGACGGTGGGGGAGAAGGCAGTGAATCCGTCACCCGGCCGGTTGAACACCTCTTGCTGGGCGGCTAGCAGGGTCTCCACCGGGAGCGACCGCAGCTCGTCGATCGACGCGACCCCTGCGGCGGCGAGCAGTTCGTCCGAGGCGCCGGCCGCCCGGTGGGCATCGCGCAGTTGGGTGATCGACGGGCTCATCGCCCACCCGCGGTGGAATCGCGTGGACGCGCCGGGGATCGCCATCAGGGCGAGCAGGCCCGAGCCGCCGGCCGACTCGCCGAAGACGGTCACGTTGTCGGGATCGCCGCCGAACGAGGCGATGTTGTGCTGCACCCAGTCGAGGGCGGCGAGTTGGTCGCACGTCCCGAGGTTCGAGGTCCCGAGATAGCCGAACACGCCGAGGCGATAGTTGATCGTCACCACGACCACCTCGCCGCGCCGGGCGAGCGACACCCCGTCGTACCACGGCATAGCCCCGGTACCGGTGATGAAGGCGCCGCCGTGGATCCACACCACTACCGGCCGTCGTCGATCGTCGGCTCCGGGCGTCCACACGTTGAGGAACAGGCAGTCCTCGCTCATCGGCAGGTCGCCGACTCCCATGGCCTGCTCCAGCATTCCCAACACCTGCGGGCATTGCGTGCCGCGCCTCGTCGCATCGACGGTCCCGGCGGGTGCGACCGGGACAGGTCGCTCGAACCGGGCGGCCGTGGCGTAGCGAATCCCCGTGAAGACGGAGACGCCCTGCCGTTCGGTGCCGACGAATGCTGCGGTACCCGTTGTGATGGTCGTGGTGCTGGTCATCGACGATGAACGTATCTGGCCGCGCGCCCCGGGCGGCGACGGGCCACAGCGATAGTCTCACGGCTCGTGCTGCAGCGCGACCTCCCCGAGCCGACCACGTTCAACCGCCTCCGTGGGCGCCTCCATCGTGCCGCCGGTGAGTTGGTCCGCAAGGCATGGGATCGGGCCGTCGAACTCGGGGCGATCGGACCCGACGACACCCGGGGCAGGCGATTCGGCAGGTTCGGCACGGGCAGCGTGATCTGCTTCCCGGCCAACACCCTGTTCAACGAGGAGTACATCCACATCGGCGAGGGCACGATGTTCGGTCCGCAGATCACGTTGTCCGCCGGAATGGTCCCGGGTCAGCAGTGTCTGATGAACCCGGTGGTCAGCATCGGTGATCGCTGCCTGATCGGCAAGGGGAGCGGCATCGTCGGCCACCTGCGCATCGAGATCGGCAACGACGTGTGGACCGGTCACCACGTGTACATCACCGACCAGAACCATGGTTACGAGGATCTGACCCAGCCGATCTCGCGCCAGGTGATGCCCGAACGTCCGGTGACGATCGGTGACGGCTCGTGGCTCGGGTTCGGCACCGTGGTGCTGCCGGGAGCCACCATCGGGCGACACGTGGTCGTGGGCGCCAACTCGGTGGTGACCGGCGTACTTCCCGACAATTGTGTGGCGGTCGGCTCACCTGCAAAGGTCGTCCGTTACCACGACGGCGATGTGTGGCGCGCCGCCATGGAACTCGACCCCGTACCGGGCTGAGTACCGCCGGCGGCTCGTTGGATGTCAGCCGAGAGCGATCACCTGGTCGGCTCGGGCGATGGCGACGGGACGGTTGGACGCGGCGAGCACCGTGTAGCCCGCCGCCGCCAGACGGTCCCACAGCAAGCGTTCGGTTTCGACGTCGAGCGCGCTGGTCAGATCGTCGAGTACGAGCAGTTCGGGCCGATGGGCGAGGGCCCGGGCCCCCGCGGCCCGTTGGGCCTGGCCGCCGCTGAGGCGCACGCCGCGGGCTCCCACCATCGTCTCGAGTCCGTCGGGGAGATCGGCGACGTCGTCCTCGAACACGGCCAGACGTATCGCTGCGTCGAGCGCTTCGTCGGTGATCGGGTGACCGAGGCGAAGGTTGTCGGCCAACGACTCGGCGAACAGCCGGGGGACCTGGGCCACGTACGCGCAGTGCGGCGGCACGAAGAAGGCGGCTCGATCGATGATCGGCTGTCCGTTCCAGGTCACCGTGCCGGCGTCGAGCTGGATCAGACCGATCACGCCGCGTAGCAGTGAGGTCTTGCCGCTTCCGACCGGCCCGCTGACCACCGTCAACGTGCCTCGGTCGATCGTCAGATCGACGTTGTACAGCCCGCGTCCGACGATGGTCAGCCCGCGTACGGTGAGCCGCTCCAGCGGTTGGCGGGGTCGGAGCATGGGTGGAGGAACCGATGGCCCGCCGAGCACGGGGAGGGGCAGAAACCCGACCAGCGGATCGGGTGCGCCGGGCACGGACGGCGCGCACAAAGCGTCGAGCCGAACGGCGGAGACCTCGTAGCGGCGGCGGCCGGCGATCAGCCCACCGATCCGCATCGGCATCCACACCAGGCCCAGCAGGTAGGCGGCGAACTGGGAGATCTCGCCGGCGGTGAGTCCCCGGCGGGCGGCGACGACCAGCGCCAGGCCGACGAACACGTCGGCCAACGTCGAGTTGACGGTCCACATCACCTCGTTCCACACCTGGTCGCCGATGGCGGCCTTGGCCCGCCGGGCGTTGAGCTCGCCGAGCCGGCGCAGCACGCCCGGCTGGGCTCCGGCGATCTTGACGGTCAGCGAAGCCTCGAAGGCCGCGGCGAGGAAGTCGCTGACCACGCTCGCCGCCGCTCGCAGACGCTCACGAAAGCGCCGGGCCAGGCTGGCGATCAGGCCATTGCCCCAGCCGACGAGCAGGAGCGGTGCGATGCCGACGAGGGCGCCGAGGGGGTCGATCCGGACCAGGAACCAGGCGGCGACCGCGCTGTAGAGCGTGGAGCCGAGCAGGTCCACCCAGTTGTCGAGTAGGAACAACGTGTCGAACGGGTCGTCGCGCAGGCGAACGAGCACGTCGCCCACGGGGATGTTGCGGGGTGCGGCGATCCCGCCTCCGCTGGCGAGTTGGGCCCGCACGACGTTCGCCCGCATCAACGCCTTGGACGCCTCGGCGCCCTGGATATAGATGCGGTGGGCGACGGCCAAACCCCAGATCATCGCCGCCTCGGCCACCGTCAGCAGGGCGATCAGCAGCCACAGCCGCGGGGTGGGGCCGCGGTGCTGCTGCAGCGAGTCGAAGATCTGTCCGGTCAGCCAGCCCGGCACGATTGGCGAGACGAAGTAGGCGATCCACCCGGCCGTCCCGGTCCAGTACCAGCGGGCTCGAAAGTTGGCCGCCCGTACCATCCGGCGCTCGCCGACCAGGCGCGATACGCCCGTCATTGCAGCTCCTCGGCGTCCTCGCCGATCGCCCGCAGAGCGGCGTATCGGCTGTTCGGGTCGGCGGCCAGGGCCACCCGTGCGCCGAATTCGACAAGGGCACCGTCGGCCAGGACGGCGATGTCGTCGCACACGTCGAGAGTCTCCAGTCGATGGGCGATGATCACCCCGGTCCGGCCGCGTACCAGCGTGCTCAAGGCGGCCGAGATCGCCTGCTGGGTGGCCGGATCGACCCGCGAGGTCGCCTCGTCGAGGACCACCACGTCGGGCCGACGCAGCAGCGCCCGGGCGATGGCCAGGAGTTGCGCCTCGCCCGAGGAAAGTCCGGTCCGGTCCTCGTCGTCGGAGCGTCCGTCGGTGGACAGCCGCGTGTCGAGGCCGTTGGCGAGTCCGTCGAGCCACCGTCCGAGGCCGGCGTCGCGCAGCGCCCGCTCGACGTCGGCATCGGGCACGTCGTCGAACATGGCGACGTTGTCGCGGACCGATCCGGGGAAGAGCTGAACGTCCTGCGGGATCGCCCCGACCCGGTGGCGGAACTCGACATCGTCGAGGCCATCGAGTCCGGTTCCGCCGAGCAGCACCTGGCCGGACGTGGGGCTGACCAGGCGCAACAGCAGGCGGGCGATCGTCGTCTTCCCCGACCCCGATCGGCCGACCAGACCGACCACCCGGCCGGCGGCCACCGACATGTTCAGGTCGTGCAGCGCGGTCTCGCCGTCGATGGCGTCGTCGTAGACCAGCCCGACGTGGTCGAAGCGGAGATCGAGCGATCCGCCGGTCAACCGGCCGGTGCCGGAGCGGACGCGACGCTGTTCGGCGAGGAGCTCCAACACCCGGCGGGCCGCCCCGGCGATGCCCTGCGAATCCTGCAACCGCCAGGTCAGATGCTCCACCGGATTGCGAACCACGGTGACCAGCCGGTAGCCGAGCACGACCCCGCCGATGTCGAGCCGCCCGGCTCCCAGGGCAGCTGCTCCGACGGCCAATATGCCGACCTCACAGGCGGCGATCACCGACTTGATCGAGCCTTGGACCAGCATCTCGGCGCGGACCCCGTCCACCGGCGGCCTTGACCAATCGGGCTGACGACTCGGCGAATCGCCGAAGCCCGTGCGCCCCACCGCCGAGGGCGGCGACGTCGTCGGCACCCGAGAGGTACTGCTCGATCGAGCCGTTCATCTCGGCGTCGATCGTCCGCTCGG
>JANMJD010000174.1:0-4771 GCA_031371195.1 Actinomycetes bacterium
CACCGGTCACGACCCCAGCCACCTCGCCCCCACCGCCACCGGCGACCACGCAACCGCCCGCCACCACCACAACGGTGGCCGGCGGCGGATCCCGGCCCTACATCAACGGCATCTCGGTGAGTCCGAACGGTGACGGCACGGTGGGCTTCTCGGTCGACGCGGAGCGGTGCGCGGCGTACAGCTGGAGCATGCAGAGCGATGACGGGGCCATTTCGATCGGCACCGGACTGCGTTACCCGAACGGCAACTGCTTCAAATCGTCGCCCGGTTTTGGTACCGATGTGCTGCCGGCTGGTGGCTATACCATCACGCTCAGGTTGAAGTCGACGACCAACGGCCGGGAGAACTCCGCGTCGCAGCACTTCAACGTCTGACGGGTGCACCGGAGGGACTCGATGAGGTGGGCGCCGAGCGCGATGTGACGCTCCGCCGCCCATGGCGCCGCACATATCTGCGACGATGACTCGGTGAACATTCGCCGCGGCTGCCTCCTCACCTTGATCGCCCTCGTCGGCGCGTGCAGCAGTAGCAGCAGCGGTGGCGGATCGGCCGAATCCAACACGACGACCCACGTCGAAGTGTCCGATGCGGCCACGGCCCCCGAAGCGCCGACCACGGCTCCGGAACCGGCGGATGCCACCACCGACCCGCTACGCAATGGACCAGCCACGTTTGCGGCCGTTGGTGGCATCGAACAATTGCTCGTGACCGACGATCAGGCCCGCGTCCGACCGTACGAGGTCCTCGACGACAACGCCGTCACGGTTGCGACGACGACAGCCGATGAGAAGGGTGCTGCGCTGTTCCGCCAACTCGCCGCCGGCACCTACACCGTCAGAACACCGGCTTCCGGCAACCCGGATGTGCAGTGGGAGGTCTCGGAGCCGATCGAGGTACTCGGCCGCGATGCACCTCCGCCGGCTCCGGCGTTCTACGACGATCAGCAGCTCAACGACGGTTTCGGATATATCGCCACGCGCGACGGTACGACGCTGTCGGCCAACGTGTGGCTGCCCGGGCCGATCGACAAAGGTCCGTATCCGACTGTGGTTGAGTACTCGGGCTACTCGCCGTCGAACCCCGACGACGCCACATTCGCCCAGATTTACACCACGCTCGGCTTCGCATATGTCGGCGTCAACATCCGCGGCACGGGTTGTTCGGGCGGCTCGTTCAACTTCTTCGAGTGGATGCAGAGCATCGACGGCTACGACGCGATCGAGACCGTCGCCGCCCAACCGTGGGTCGAGTTCCACACCGTCGGCATGGTCGGCATCTCGTACCCGGGAATCAGCCAGTTGTTCGTCGGTCAGACCCAGCCTCCGCACCTGGCCGCTATCACGCCGCTGTCGGTCCTCGACGACAGCTATCGCTCCACGCTGTATCCCGGCGGCATTCTCAACACCGGCTTCGCCGTCTCGTGGGCGGCCGAACGCCAGGATCAGGCCAAGCCGTTCGGTCAGGAGTGGGCGAAGAAACGTTCCGACGCGGGCGACAAGGTGTGCGCGACCAACCAGGACCTCCGACTGCAGAATCCCGATCTTGGCGCCGTCACCAACGCCAACCCGTTCTACGATCCGGCGATCGGCGACCCGATCGCACCGGCTACGTTCGTCGACAAGATCAACGTGCCGGTGTTCCTCGCCGGCGCCTGGCAGGACGAGCAGACGGGTGGGCACTTCCCGGCGATGCTCGACAAGTTCACCGGGTCACCGCACGTCTACGCCACCATGTTGAACGGGACTCATACCGAGTCGCTCAGCCTTGGGGTCCTCGGCCGTTACGTCGAGTTCCTCGATCTGTATGTCGCCCACCAGGTGCCCGACCTCGGCCCGGCTCGGGTGATCGCCCCCCTCCTGGCCGGCTCGATCACCGGCGTCGACGGGCTCGTCCTACCCGAACAGGACCGATTCGCCGGCATGGCCTATGAACAGGCGCTGGCCGCGTTCGAGGCCGATCCACCGATCCGCATTCTGTTCGAGGAGGGGGCGGCCGACGGCCAGCCCGCCGGGGCTCCGCTCCCCCGGTTCGAAGCAGCCTTCCCGGGCTGGCCGATTCCGACCGCCGAACCCATGCGTTGGTATCTGCAGGGCGACGGCACCATGAAGGTCACCGAATCGACGCCCGATGCAGCACCCGCCGCCTATGTCTCCACACCCGACGCCACCCCGTCGACCTACTATGAGGGTAGTTCCTCCGGGGTGTGGCAGGCCGATGTGGTCTACAACTGGGCCGACAACCCGGCCGGCACGAGCGCCTCGTGGATCACCGACCCGATCGACGGCAACGTGGTCAACATCGGCTCGGCATCGGTCGATCTGTGGATACGGGCCGATCAGCCTGACGTCGACCTCGAGGTGTCGATCAGCGAGGTACGTCCGGACGGCACGGAGGTGTACGTGCAAAGTGGCTGGCTGCGAGCGTCGCACCGGGCCCTCGACGTCGGGCGATCGACGGAGACCCGTCCCGTCCAAACCCATCTCAAGGCCGATGCGGCGCCCCTGCCGGTGGGTGAATTCACCCCGGTACGCGTCGAGGTCTTCCCGTTCGCCCACCCGTTCCGCGAGGGTTCGCGGATCCGTCTGGTCGTCGATGCACCGGGTGGCAACCGGGCCACCTGGGCATTCGCGACGACGTTGGCCGGGGGGGCAAAGGTCGAGATCGCCGACGACGCCGATCATCCGTCGTCGCTCGTACTCTCGGTCGTCGATATCGCCGTGCCCGACCCACCGCCGGCCTGCGGGGCGCTCCGGGGTGAACCGTGCCGGCCGTATGCCGGGGGGTGATCCGCCAACGCCAGGCAGGCAGTCACCAACCGAGACCGACCGGCACGTCCTCGTAGTCGACCGTCCACAGCCGGGCAGCGGCATCCCCTGGGTCGTACGACTTCCAGCCGAGCAGGCGACGCGCCCGTTCGGGCAGGTGGCGTGCGGTTTCGGCCGGCACACCGAGCGGTCCGGCCTCCTCGGGAGTCAGCCAGCCGAGCACGTAGGAAATATGCAGGCCCCGCCGCCAGACATCGTCGGTGGTGTTTGCCCCCGCGCCGTGCAGGACACGCCCCGTATAGATCATCCCGCTGCCGGCCGGCATCACCGCCTGAGTGATCTCGTGTGCCGTCGGCTTGCGGCCGTAGTCGTCCCAGACTTGGCTGGCGGGCACCACCCGGGTTGCTCCGGCCTCGGAGGTGAAGTCGGTGAGCGCCACCATGCAGCTCACGGTGACCTCGAACCCGCCGGGCTGATTCATCGCCGGCCAGTTGTCGGCGTCACGGTGCAGGAACTGCGCCCGTGAGCCGGGGCCGACCACCATCATCTGACCGGTGTTCATCCAGTAGTCGGCGGCGTGCGGTCCGAGGAGTTGATCGGCTACGGCGAGCAGCACGGGATGGCACAACACTTCCTCGGCAAAGATTGCCGAGCGCCACGCCAGTCGAGTGAAACGCTTGGTCTGCGACCCCCAGAAGCGTTGCGTCGCATCCCCCGGATGCCGAGTCCCCGGCCGCGTGGATTCGATCGCCGTGTCGAGATCGGCATTCAGTTGTCGCAGCGTGTCGGGCGAGATCAGGTCGTGGACGATGACCCCGCCGTCTTCGGACAACCGATCGACGACGTGGGCCAGAAGCCCGGAGTCGTGTCGACGCAACTCCTGCAGGAATATGCCGCTCATCGGCGTCAGCTCCCGTACTCGAAACCGAGGTCGACGGCGGTCAACAGCGGAAAGTAGGGGATTCCCCGGTCGCCGGCTATTGCCGCACAGGTGCCTCCCCGATCGACGATCACCACGATCGCCGCCGGAATCGCCCCATAGGCGACGACTGCCTCGACCGCCTCCATGATCGAGGTACCCCGGGTCACCGTGTCCTCGGTGATCACCACGTGGTCGCCCGGTTCGAGGGCGCCGGCGATTCGACCCATCACACCATGATCCTTGGCCTCCTTGCGCACGCTGAAGCTGCGCAACGCCCGACCCCGGGTGGCGGCGATCGCCGCGATCCCGAAGGCGACGGGGTCGGCACCCATCGTCAGACCGCCGATGGCGGACGCCTCTGCCGGGATCACCTCGAGCGCGGCGTCGGCGACGAGCACGATTCCATCCGGACGACACGCAGTCTGTTTGGCATCGAGAAACCAGGTGCTGCGCGCTCCCGACTTGAGGACGAACTCGCCTCGGCGCACCGAATGGGCGATGACGTGGTCGAGCAGGGCGCGTCTGGACGATTCCATGCACGTCAAGGTAGCGGCCCACGCACGGCCGAGGCCCGTTCGATCAACTGGCCGCCGACAGCCGCCGCGCCCGCTCGTGCGGATCGTGGACGTTGCGCATCACCGCACCCAGGCGACTCAGATCGGTCAGCAGCGTCGCCACGATGTCGCGATCATCGATGCCCAACGCGGTCGTCTCCTGCCATGCCCGCTCGTACATGTGCAGTAACCGGCGGGGCAGCACGTCAGCCATCAGGATCCAGGGGTCCGGCGGATACGCACCACCCAGCACCGGTTCCAAGCGTTCCGCGTCGAATCGCGATCCATCCAGCGGCAGGCGTTCCCCCGTGCTCTTCTGCCACTGCACGATCAGCGCAGGCCACGACGCCGTCCCCCGACTGGCCAGCGTCTCGTACAAGATGTCGGCGAGCTCGCCAAAGCCGGCGAAGTCGAGGATCTCCAAATAGACATCCGGGGGTGCCGCGGTGCGGAGCTCACCCCACGTGCGACACGACAGGGCCTGTTCGATTTCGCACAACCATCGATACTGATCCTCGTTCAGTATCACC
>JANMJD010000183.1:0-2756 GCA_031371195.1 Actinomycetes bacterium
GCACCAGGGCGAGGGCCACACGCAGTCAGGGATGCGGGGCGCGATTCGACCTACAAGTTCACTTCGCCGCGGACGGGAGGGTTTGGACCAGTCGCAGGACCGGCTCGAAGATGTCGCCGAGTTCGTCGACACGGGCCAGCACGTCGGTAGCCGTGAACCGAAGCTCTGCGGCGCCCTCGGAACAGGACGCGACCTCGTCCCACGTCACGGGAGTCGACACCGTCGGATGCGGCCGGGCGCGCAGCGAGTACGGCGCGATGGTCGTCTTGTGCCGAGCATTCTGCGACCAATCGACGAAGATCTTTCCGGGCCGCACGGCCTTGGCCATCACCGTCGTGACCAACTTCGGATGCTGCTTCTCGAGCACCTGCCCGACGGCGAGGGCAAACCCGGCGGCATGATCCTGGGTGGCGTCCGGGCTGTTCAACGGCACGTAGAGCTGCAGTCCCTTCGATCCGGAGGTCTTGCAGAAACCCTGTAACCCCACCGAGGACAGCACATCGCGCACCGCCAACGCCACGGTGCAGCACTCGCGCATCGCCGCCGGTTCGCCCGGATCGAAATCGAACACGAGCTGGCGGGGGTTGTCGATGTCGGCGGCGAACGACATCGGCGCATGCAGTTCAAGGGCGGCCATGTTGGCGCACCACACCAGCGCGGCTGGTTCGTCGATGGCGCAGTAGCCGATCAGACCGTTCCGATCACCCGGACCTGGGTGGGTTCCGATCCAGTCGGGCCGGTGCTTGGGGCATCGCTTCTCGAAGAAGCCCGGGGTATGCGAGCCATCGGGGAACCGTTTGAGCGTCATGCACCGCCCGGCGAGGTGGGGCAACATGTAGGGGGCGATACGCGCGTAGTAGTCGATGACCTGGGCTTTGGTGAATCCGTCGGCGGTGTAGAGCACCTTGTCGAGGTTCGATAGCGTCAGCGATCGCCCACCGACCTCGACGGTGAGCGGGTCGCTCACGCGCTCTTACGGGCTCGCGCGCGAGCCGGCTTGGCCAACGGCGTCACGTTGTCGATGACGTCATCGTCGTCGTCTGCCGTGGACGAAGCGGCCGCCGACGCCTCGGTGCCCGTCGGGTGACGCGACCTGGCCTCCTTGGCGGCCTTGACGCTCGCTTCGAGGGCGGCCATCAGGTCGACCACCTGCGGCGCAGCCTTGGCCGCGATCGGCGTCTCGAAGTCCTCGCCGGCGGCTTTGCGGTCGATCAGGGCGAGCACCTGCGAGCGGTAGTCGTCGTGGTACTTCGAGGGATCGAACGGGGCGGCGAGCGACTCGACGAGGGCCTCGGCCATCAGCGACTCGCGGTCGCTGACCTCGATCGAATCAAGCACGTTCAACTCCTCGATGCCCCCGGCGTCGACGACCTCTTCGGCAAACACCATCGTCGAGAGCATCAGCCGGCCGTCGACGGCCCGGATGGCGGCGACATACTGCTTGTTGCGCATCACGAAGCGGCCGATGGCCACCTTGCCCGACTGCTCCATCGCCGTGGCCAGCAGCGCGTAGGGCTTGGGGGTCTTGTCGGGGGCGACGATGTACGGGCTGTCGAAGTACACCGGGTCGATCTCGGCGAGATCGACGAACTCCTCGAGGTCGATGGAGTGGGTGGCCGAGGGCATGAACGGCTCGAGTTCGTCGGGATCGACGACGACGTATCTTCCTTTGGACACCTCGTAGCCTTTGACGATTTCTTCGTCGGGCACGTCGTCTCCGGTGTCGGCGGAGACCTTCTTCAACTTGATGCGGCTCATCGTCCGCTGATCGAGTTGGTTGAAGGCGACGTTCTTCTTCGAGACGGCGTGATAGAGCTTGACGGGTATCGCCACCAAGCCGAAGCTGATGGTTCCATTCCAGACCGGGCGCGGCATGTCTACATTCTGCCTGTTTCCGGCGGCAAAGGAAATCGCGAGCGCTTCCGGGGTCGGTGAATCTTCAGCCGGCGAGCACGGCGCGGGCGACGAGATCGGTGCCGAACGCCGTCAGGATCGCCAGATAGAGCAGGCCGGTGGCCGCCATGACCGCCGAATACGCCCGCTCCTTCAGGGCTTCGCGGGTGACAAAGACGAGCACGATCGTGGTCACGGCACAGGCGACCCAGAACCAGCCGAGCATCCCGCCCCAGCCGTCGTCGATGCCTCCACGCAAGACGGTGACCATCCCGGTGGGCAACAGCATCACGGCCACCTCGACCGGCCAGATCCACCCCAGCGCGCCGACGAGTTCGTTGAGAAGTCGGCGCGGCAAGCCGGGCTGCACCAGGTACCAATGGCCGAGCAGCATGGCGTCGGTCACCGATCCGAGGAAGACCGCGCCGACGACGATTCGAGCAACGGCCAGCGCCGAGTTCCCCCCGGCGTCAAACCCGGCGGCGATGAGGCCGACAAGCCCGATGCCGACCGGGACCAGGTCGAGCACCGGCGGGAACTCGGCCGAAGTCGGCCCGTCATTCTTCGCCGGTTCGACACCGGAGCCCGTCCGCTCGATGCCGGTCATCGCCGCCACCCGCTCGCTGCGCCGGTCATGGTCGACCTGCCGGCCACGCACCCCCGCCTTGCGTCGACCGATCGACACCGCCAGTGCCACCAGGGTCGACGCCGCGGTCAGGGCCGTCGCAACATCGCGAACGGGTGACCAGCTTGAACGCCAGGCCGCAGCCAGTGCCCCCAGCGCAAGCCCAAAGAAGGTCGCTCGAAGCAGCCAGCCGTAGCCGATCCCGACCTCGCGGCGGCGGGTGGTGAACCAGCAGAAG
>JANMJD010000211.1:0-3381 GCA_031371195.1 Actinomycetes bacterium
CAGCGAGATCGATCGCGCCCTGCGGTTCATGAGGGCGTGTGGCGTCGACACCGACACCACCGCAGCGCTCCACGAGGTCGATGTCTACACGAGCCACGAAGCCCTCCTGCTCGGCTATGAGGAGTCGCTGACCAGGCAGGACTCATTGACCGGTGGGTGGTACGACTGCTCTGCCCACATGTTGTGGATCGGTGAGCGCACCCGACAACTCGACGGCGCCCACATCGAGTTCCTCCGCGGCGTCGGCAACCCGATCGGGTGCAAGGTATCGGCGAGCGCCTCGCCGGACTTCGTGCTGGAACTGTGCGAAGCGCTCAACCCCGCCCGTGTCCCCGGCCGCCTGACCCTGATCACTCGCATGGGTGCGAACCACGTGGAAGACGGGCTGCGTCCGCTGTTGCGGGCGGTACGCCAGGCCGGTCATCCGGTGGTCTGGGCATGCGACCCGATGCACGGCAACACATTCACCTCGATCAGCGGCCGCAAGACCCGCCACTTCGAGGACATCTGCACCGAGATCGCCGGCTTCATCGCCGCCCATCAGGCGGAAGGCACCTGGCCGGGCGGCATCCATGTCGAGCTGACGGGCGACAATGTCACCGAGTGCATGGGTGGGGCGGAGTTCATCGAGGATGCCCAGCTCGACGATCGGTATCAGACGATGTGCGATCCCCGTCTCAACGGCCGCCAGAGCGTCGACCTGTCGTTCCGCGTTGCCGAGCTGATGCGGTCCGCCGGCGTCGGCTGAGCACCGGCCGCCCTGGCGACATCGGCCAGACTGACGGCCGTGCGCGCCTTGGAGTTGATCGACACCTGGCCGGTGCCCGTTGCCGCGGCGGCCGTGGTCGACGCGGCGCAGACCTGGAGCCGGGGCCCCGATGACCAGGCGATGCGGTTGGCCTCGATCTCCAAGTTGATCACGGCGTGGGCGACGCTGATCGCCGTCGAGGACGGTTCGGTCGACCTCGAGGCACCGGTCGCCCCGCGGAACGACGCCGGTCACCCGGCGTCGGTACGCCAATTGCTTTGCCACGCCGGGGGCTACTCGTTCGATGGCGCCGTGCAGATCACCAGCCCGGGCCGCAACCGGATCTACTCGAACACCGGCTACGAGGTCCTGGCCGCTTTCGTTGCCGCCCGCACGGGCATTCCATTCTCCGACTATGCCCGCGAGGCCGTGTTCGAGCCGCTGGGCATGACCACCGCCGTCGCCACCGGCTCGCCGGCCAAGGACTTCCGCGCCACCCTCGGCGACATGACGGCGTTCGCCCGTGAACTCCTCCGCCCACGCCTGATCGCTCCGACAACGGCCGCCGAGGCGACGACAGTGCAGTTTCCCCTGCTCAGCGGGGTTCTTCCCGGAGTCGGACGGTTCGATCCCAATCCGTGGGGGCTCGGACCCGAGATCCGCGGCACCAAACAGCCCCACTGGACGGGCACCATGAACTCGCCGCGGACGTTCGGCCATTTCGGTGGTTCGGGCACGTTCCTGTGGGTTGATCCGGCCCGGGGCGTGTCGTGCGTTGCGCTCGCCAAACGGGAGTTCACCGCCTGGGGGATGCAGTATTGGCCGGCGTTCTCCGATGCCGTGCTCGCCGAATACCCACCGGCATCGTGAGCCGGACTACGGGCACCACGGCGCGGCTGCGGGCCCGACCGGGCGGTCCTGGGGGCCGATGAGCACGTCGCGACGGGTCGAGGTGACCCTGCTTGCGTCGAGCGTGGCCCTGTCGGCGAGCAACAGCGTGGTCTTTGCCCTGATGGGCAACCTACAGGACACGTACGGTCTCAGCGGTCGGTCGGTCGGCATCATGGTCGCCACCGGGTTCGTCACGTCTCTGCTGGTGCAGCTCCTAGCGTCGCCGCTGGCCGATCGCGGCTGGCTCCGTCACATGCTCGTGCTCGGAGGCCTGGTGTCGGTCGCCGGCGACCTGTTGCTGGCGTCGGGATCGAATCTGGCCGTCCTGATCGGCGGACGGGCGCTCATCGGCGCGGCCGGTGGGCTGTTCTTCCCGGCGGCGCGCGCCGTGATGACCTCGCTGTCCGACGTCGGTCGCCCGGCCCGTCTCGGTCGCCAGGCATCCGCCGAGCTCGGAGGATTCGTGATCGGCCCGGTCATCGGTGGGGCGCTGGTCGGCCCCGTGGGTCTTCGATGGCCGTTCGTGCTGTTCGCCGTGTTCGCTCTCATCGGCGTCACTCTCGTGGTCACCCAGCCGCTCCCCGAACTGTTGCGCACCGAGCATTCCGGCCGACCAGCCATCGGGCTGCTACGCGAACGCGACGTGCTCACCGCGGTGATGCTGGCGGCGGCCCTCAGCCTGCCGACGGGAATGTACGAAGCGTTGTGGGACCGCTTCCTGACCGATCTCGGGGCGTCCGACAACGTGGTCGGCATCAGTATCGCCGCCTACGCCGTGCCGTACATCACGATGTCATCGCTCGGCGCCAAGCTGGTCGACCGGTGGAACCCGGTGCGTTTCGTACTGGGAGCACTGACCCTCATCGCTCCGCTGACGGTCATCTACGGCACGTTTCATTCGCCCTGGCCACCGATGGTTTTCGGGGTGCTCGAGGCGTGCGCCCAGGCGTTGGCCTATCCCGCCCTGCAGGTCGCCGTGGCGTCGGCCGCGCCGCCGGGGCGGACCGCCGCGGCCCAGGGATTGATCGGGGCGACCAACATGGCGGTCGCCGCCGTCGTCTCGTTCCTGGCCGCGTGGGGCTATGGCCGCTCGGGCCCTCGGACGGTGTTCACCGGCTGCGCCATCGCCGTTGGTGTGCTGGCCGTGCTCGTCGCCCTACGCTCGGGAAGCCTGCGAGTGCGTCGACCGCAGGCAGTCCTGCAGCGTTGAGTTCAGCTCAGCCGCTCGATGATCATCGCCATGCCCTGACCCCCGCCGACACACATCGACTCGAGGCCGTAGGTCTTGTCCTCCCACTGCAGGCCGTTGATCAGGGTGGTCATGATCCGCGCACCGGTCATGCCGAAGGGATGACCCAGGGCGATACCGCCACCGTGCACGTTGAGCTTCTCCATCGGGATGCCGAGATGCTTGGCCGACGGGATGACCTGGGCGGCGAACGCCTCGTTGATCTCGACCAGGTCGATCTGATCGATCGTCATTCCGGCGCGGCCGAGTGCCTGACGACATGCCTCGATCGGGCCGAGGCCCATGATCTCGGGGTTGAGCGCCGAGACACCCGAGGCGACGATGCGAGCCAGCGGGGTGAGGCCGAGGGCGGCGGCCCTGGTGTCGCTCATCACCATCACGGCCGCGGCACCGTCGTTGAGCGGGCACGCGTTGCCGGCGGTGATCGTGCCATCGGGACGGAAGACGGGCTTCAGTTGGCTGACGGTCTCGTAGTTGGTGCCGGGTCGCGGGC
>JANMJD010000245.1:0-1536 GCA_031371195.1 Actinomycetes bacterium
GCAGATCACGGTTCGTCGTTCTCGCGCTGGCGTTCGTCGTGTCCGTCAGCGGCTGCGGATGGACGCAGTACGCCGGCAACGCCGGACGCACGGGATACGCCCCCTTCGAGAAGGCGCTGACAACTGCGAACGCCGGACAAGCAGTCGCCAAGTGGACCGGAACTCGCTACTCGGGCGCAGCGATCGTCGCCAACGATTTCATCTACGGCGCCCAGGACTCGGAGATCCACGCCTGGAATCTGAAGGCAACCTCGTCCTGCTCAGGTACGCCTCACTCGTGTCGCCCGACGTGGTTCTCGCACACCGCCGACTTCGCATCCAGCGCACCGGTCGTCGTCGGCGACACGGTCTACATCGCATCGGCGGGAGCCTCGGCGTGGCACCTTTACGCCTTCGATGCCTTCGGCCGCGCGGATTGCACATCTTCACCCCCACAGGGTTGCCTCCCGAAATGGGTCGGATCGTTCGGGACCCGTAGTTCTGGCTCACCCGCAGTTCCGCCGCTCCTCGCCGCTGCGGACGGCCGCGTCTTCGTGCAGAAGACGAATCTCGACACGCACTTCACGGAGGTCACGGCCTACGACGCGACGGGGACGACGAACTGCGCCGGAAGCCCGCTGATGTGTTCGCCTTTGTTCCACACCACGGCGTTCGTCAGTCCCCGCTCGGGATCGCCCACCGTCGACGGAGGTCGTCTCTATATCCCGACCGGCACGGCGATTGGCGTGTTCGACGCACACGGGGTCGCCGGCTGTACTGCCGGGACCTGCTCGTTCATCTTCTTGCTCGGCATATCCCCGGCAGGTGAGGTTTCGGTCGCGGACGGACAGGCGTTCACCACGTCAGGCAGCCAACTCTTTGCCTTCGATGCCACCGGGCGCAACAACTGCACCGGCACCCAGCCACTCTGCCAACCGCTGTGGAGATCGGACCTCTTAGCCCCGACGAACGGTGATGCGCCGATCATCGCCGGAACTCGCGTATTCGCGAACAGTATCGGGAGCCCCGGTGTCGGAGCCATCGAGGCCTTCGACCGCAATCCCACGGCAGGCTGTTCGGGTTTCCCCCTGACCTGTCCTCGCCTCTTCAGTACCCAGGTCGGTGCGGCCTTTGACCGCGCCCACGCATCGGCGAATGCGAACCTCCTCGTCGTGGCGAGCGGCACGTTCCCGAATCCGTTTGCTCCAGTGCCCCTGCAGTTCAAGCTCACCTTCTTCGACCTCAACGGTTCGGTGAACTGCGCGGGCGCAACACCAGTGTGCGCACCCGTCGCGACCCGCTCGCTCGACACCGACACGAACGGCGGTGAGCAGGTCGGTCGCCCCGCATTGGGATCCGGTCTCGTGGTGGTGCCTCACATCTTCGCCGCGCCGCTCATCGTCGGCCTTCCGTGATCCACCAGTAGCGTCCGACTCCCATGGGACACGGACCGCTGCGCGGGATCAAGATCATCGAGTTGCCGAACATCGGACCCACGCAGTTTGCGGGAATGGCGCTCGCTGATCTCGGTGCCGAAGTCTTGCGACTCGATCGAGC
>JANMJD010000264.1:0-9421 GCA_031371195.1 Actinomycetes bacterium
CAATGGCAGTACTTCGTGCAGCCCCCCTGGTGGAGTTTACTGCGCGTCGAGCTTTTGTACGGGCACGAACGGCAAGTGCAGCAATGGTTATTCCGTTACGAGTGGAGGCGGTTACTCGGATGGATTCTGGTGCACGAAGAAGTATTACGTGACCTCCTATAGCATCTGGTATCACTGTTGGGACTGCAGGAAACCGGATGGTAACCTCTGCGGCTGCAGATTCAGACACCTCGCCTAAAGGGTGCGAAACGTCGTCGCTGCGGTAGGTCCCTCCGTCGTGGCAGCCGCGGCTGCGGTCATGGCCTGGAAGGGACCTTGAGTCGCCAACTTGGGTGCCGCAGTTCGCAGTACCAAGGCTCAAGCAGTTCTCGCGCTGTCAGAGTCGATCGGCGCTGCCATAGTGTTCGTATCGCTTGGCCTCATTGGTTCCAGCGCCAGGTTTATTCTCTACTTCGGATTGTTCGCTTGGGCGGCACTCGGGTTGACTCAACCTGATCTTGTGCGTCGCGGAAGACAGGTTTCCAGAATGTCGCTTCACCAATCGGAGTTGGCGTGGATATTTCGTAGTGGGCTTCAGCTGGGGTCGACGTTCGTCCTTGGCTTTGACAGGCTATGCATTGTCCCGCTCGCCGCGTTGGCGGCGGTGGTCGCTCATGGCAGGATCGCGGTGCTTGTCGTCGCAGGCGTGACTTACGGTGCGGTACGTGCGTCGGGGTCGATCTTCGCTACCAGGCTTCCGAAGTCGTGTGGTGTGTCGCCTGAGTCTGTCGGATACTCATCGCCTGAGCGATGGGACTATTTGCTCCTGCTTCCTCTGACGTGTTTGACAGTGATCGTAGCTATATATCTTGGGTGATTGAACTATGTCGTCTTTATACAATGCTGCTGGCCTCGCCTTATCGATTTTGTTCGCGATGTCGGCGACTGTGAAAGTCGTCGCCGGGAACTTCTTCGCTGCGCACCTCGAGTCGTTGGGCTTCGGTCGGAACTCCCAGCTTCTTGCGCGACTCGTAGCCCTCGTTGAAGCAGCGCTGTCGGTATTTCTACTGCTCAGCCCGGGTGCCGTGGCTGCTGCTGGCGCTGCTGCGTTCGTCGTTGTGGCGACTGTAATCTCCGTTGCGTCTCGAACTCGCCAGGGGAATGGGAATGGCATCAGTAGTTGCTACTGCTTTTCAGCTCATGAAGTCTCCACGCGCCAACTCGTGGTGCGAAACCTCGGTGTCCTTCTGCTTGCGGTCGCAGCCGCTCACGCCAAGTTTCGGGGCTTGCAGAGCACTCCTCTGCTCGTTGCTGCATGCCTCGGCGCGACAAGCCGACTGGCGATTCCTGCACTTCGTCTCAGGTCGCCAGACACGAAAGACGTGATATAGTGGCCATCTTGATCAGTATCCAAGTCAGTAGTCGTGAACGAGGTTAAAGTTGACTATCTTTGTGGCGTCAATCGCGATCCTTACGTTGATCAACTCAGTCGTCCTCTTGGTCGTGATGCGTCACTTCGGCGTCATTGCGATCGAGACAACGATTGGTCACAACAACGACGGACTGCGGGTTGGCACGCGACTCCCAAATCTTGTGGGCTCGGACAGCGACGATGCGCCACTTGATATCCGTCCCGCGATCGGAAAGTGGGTCGTGATCGCAGCTCATCCGACGTGCGCGCTTTGTGTTCAACTTCTCAAAGACCTTCGCGCAAGTCCAGTACGCGTCGGAGCCATCGTGGTGACCGATGGCAACGGCGATGACTGCCGACTCCTTGAAGATGTCGGGCCGCCAGGTCAGTACGTGGCGGACAAGATGGCCTTTGCGCGGCTCCAGGTGGAGGTCACGCCGTTCGTGTACGTAGTGAACAACGGTCGAGTAGCGAGCAAAGGCCTGGCGTCGTCTTCCAAGCGCGTGGCACAGTTGATCAGCCAAGCAGCAGATGTCTGAACCGGCCTAGTGCTCTGCGAGGTTATCCGCACGCGGGTGGTGGCACTTCAGAATATCTGCTGCGCATTTGGACGGCTATCGCTCGGCCTCGACCGCAGCGGGGATCGCCGGTGACCGGTCGATCGTGGTGCCGGGCTGTCGAGTACGGATGACGTCCGTGAGGGTGTCATCCGGATGATGACGGCGGCTCGCCCGCCGACGGTGTTGTTCGCCGCCCAAGACCTGATCACCGTCGGTGCGGCCCGGCGTTGGGCAGAGGAGCTGCGCCCGGCGGGTCGGCTGGTCGGCGCGCGGCTCCGGGGAGTTGCCTGGTCGTCTCGCGTAGGAGTTGCGGCCGAATTCGACCAATGGGATCGTCCGTCGCGTCTTTACACTCGGTCGGGTGCTACGACTGGTGCTTCCGAAGGGCTCGCTCGAACGGGCGACGCTGGAGTTGTTCGATGCCGCCGACCTGCCCGTCCGGCGGAGTTCGGCGGTCGAGTACCGGGCGACGATCGACGATCACCGCATCGACGAGGTCCGCATCCTGCGACCCCAGGAGATCCCGACGTACGTCGCCGAAGGCATGTTCGACATGGGCATCACGGCGCGCGACTGGATCGAGGAGACCGGCAGCGATGTCGCCAGCCTCGGCGAACTCAGCTACTCCAAGGCGAGTGGCAATCCAACGCGGATCGTCATCGCCGTCGCCGGGGATTCGCCGATCAGCCGGGTGGAGGACCTGCCGAACGGTGTGCGGGTATCGACCGAGTATCCCGGTCTCACCAGGCGATTCTTCGAGTCCAAAGGCGTCGAGGCGCAGGTGCGACTGTCGTATGGCGCGACCGAGGCGAAGATTCCCGAGATCGCCGATGCGATCGTCGATCTCACCGAGACCGGCCGGGCGATCAAGGCGGCCGGGCTCAAGATCATCGACACGATCCTGGTCAGCTACACCGAGGTGATCGCCAACCCGGTGTCGTTCGCCGATCCCGACAAGCGCCGGGCGATGGCCCAGTTGATGACACTGCTGAACGGCACGCTCGATGCCCGCGGCAAGGTCCTGGTGAAGTTGAACGTGCCGGCCGGGCAGTTCCAGGCGGTGTTGGCGGTGCTGCCGGCGGCGAAGTCGCCGACCGTGTCGCAGCTGGCCGATGGCGGTTTCGCCATCGAGGCCGTCGTCGAGAAGCGCACGATCAACACCTTGATCCCCGACCTGAAGGACGCCGGAGCAACCGATCTGCTCGAGATCCCGATCTCGAAGATCGTCCACTGATGTCCGGGCCACTGATGTCGGGGCCACTGATGTCCGGGCCACTGATGCCTGGGTCGGCGCAACGAGGCCAGGTCGCCGAGTTCGACGTCGATCGGGGGCTCGGAGTGATCGAGTCTGAAGCGGGGGAGCGCGTGATCTTTCACTGCACCCAGATCGCCGATGGTTCGCGGATCATCGCCGAGAATACGCCGGTGACCTTTGAGTTGCTGGCGAAGCTCGGCCGCTATGAAGCGACGGCGATCACGCCGGTTTCGTGATCAGTGCGTTGACCGGATGGCCAGTGAACTCGAACGACGCATCGTTGAAGTGATCCGGTTCCTGCGGGACGGCGAGGTGGTCAGCTATGGCGACATCGCCAACGATGCCGGCTTTCCCGGCCGCTCGCGGGCGGTCGGGCATGTGCTGTCAGTCTTGACGGACACCTACGAGTTGCCCTGGTGGCGAGTGGTGAACTCGGCCGGGCGGCTGGTGCCCGGGCATGAGGCCGAGCAGGCCCAACTGCTGCGAGCCGAGGGTGTCACAGTCGACAACGGCCGGGTGAAGGCCGCGATCTACGGGCGGTTCAAGGCCGGCCCTGTGAAGCAGAGCCCAGTCAAGCAAAGCCCGGTCAAGGAGCGCCGATTCAGGCCGGCTCGCCGACCGAACCCTTGATCTGCACGAACGCCAGTCGGATCTGGCTGAGCGCATCGCGCAGCGTCGAGACCTCGGGTCCGAGTCGGTCGCCGAGCCCCTCGACGAGGCAGGCGAATCCGTCGATGGCCAGAGCGGCGTCGCCGAGGCGTGGCGGCATCGCCGACAGGTGGATGGCGCCCAACTCGTACATTCCCATCGCATGGTTGAGGATGACCACTTCGGCCGGTACCTCGGCCAGACGGGTGCGAGCGTCGGCGAGTTCGGCCTGCACGGCAGCGACCTGGTCGTCGGGAAACTCGTCCTCGTCCACGTCGGCGCCAGCGGCCGACACCTCGTGTTCACCATCAGGTGTCCAAAGTCCACTCACATGCGCTACCCTAGCCAGGTCAATTCATGCGAAGTGGGGTGTAACCCGGCGACTCGTCGCCGAACGTCATCCCCACCCGGCCACCCGGTTTCGGTGTGCGTCGGGTCGGCAACCCCGGCCTCCGAGGTCGACACCCCGTTCGGGGTGTCCCCGCGGCGTTCGGTTCGTCGGCTTCGTCGATCAACCGTATTGAAAGGGAATGCCCATTGCGCAGGAGTGAACAGCCATAGCACCGCCCCAGGTTCCTGAGCCGCGGTACAACGAGCGCATTCGCGCCCGTGAGGTACGAGTCATCGGTCCGGAAGGTTCTCAGCTCGGCATCAAGTCGTTGCCTGAAGCGCTTTCCCTCGCCCGTGAACTCGATTTGGATCTTGTCGAAGTAGCCCCGTTGGCTACACCGCCGGTCTGTCGAATCATGGATTACGGCAAGTTCCGGTACGAGGAGTCCCAGAAAGCCAAGGAATCGCGCAAGAAGGCGACCCACATCTCCATCAAGGAGGTGAAGTTCCGGCCGAAGATCGGTGTCGGTGATTTCGACACCAAGGTGCGCCACATCGTCGAGTTCCTGAACGAAGGTCACAAGGTCAAAGTGACGTTGCAGTTCAGAGGTCGAGAGATGGCACACCCGGAACTGGGCACGAAGGTGCTCAACAAGGTCGCCGAGAACACGGCGGAGATGGGCAAGATCGAGGCCCACCCCCGCCAGGACGGCAGAAACATGACGATGGTGTTGGCTCCCGACCGCAAGCCACCGCCGAAGCCGGTCAAGGCCCACGCCGAGTCGGAAGACGGCGGAGATACCTCCGACGAGTCCGTATCGGTCGATGCCGCGACCACCCCGGCACCGGCACCGGCCGCGGTCACCGCACCGGCGGCAGGGATTCCGGTAGCAGCACCAATACCGGCGGATCCCGCCACCACCTGATCCGAGACGCTCCGGCGCCTCGCCCATTTCCCAGATATGCCGCTCGCTAGTAGCTCGCGGCCCACCCGAGGTACCTACCCATGCCCAAGATGAAGACCAGCAAGACGGCCGCCAAGCGGTTCTCCAAGACCGGCTCCGGCAAACTCCGCCGGCTGCAGCAGAACCGTCAGCACCTGTTCGAGAAGAAGACGTCCACCCGGACCCGGCGCCTCGCCGGCATGGTCGACGTGCACCCCGGCGATGCGCGCAAGATCAAGCGCATGCTCGGTGAGCGGTAAACGGCCAGGCATTCGGTAGGGAAGACAAGGAGACACAGAAATGGCAAGAGTCAAGCGCGCCGTCAATTCCAAGAAGCATCGTCGGGCAACGCTCGAAAAGGCCAAGGGCTACTACGGCAACAAGAGCCGTTCCGTCCGGGCCGCCAACGAGCAGGTGATGAAGTCGGGGCAGTACGCCTTCCGCGACCGCCGGGCCAAGAAGGGCGAGTTCCGTCGTCTGTGGATCCAGCGCATCAACGCCGGCTGCCGCATCCACGACATGTCGTACAGCCGGTTCATCGCCGGATTGAACGCCGCGGGCATCGAAGTCGATCGCAAGATCATGGCCGACCTGGCCGTCACCGACCTGGCCGCATTCGGTCAGTTGGTCGAAGCAGCCAAGGCCGCGCTCGGCTGAGCCGGGCGTGACGTAGCTGATGTCCCAGCACGAGCCGCTGGGCTTCGGCCATCCCAAGGTTCAACGACTGCGGCGCCTCGTGGGGCGCCGCAGTGCGCGTTACGACGAAGGTGCCTTCGTCATCGAAGGCCCGGGACTGATCGCCGAGGCCGTTGCCGCCGGTTGGTCGATCGAGGCGCAGTTCGTCGCCCCCGGCGGCACTCCTGTCTACGGGGCGAGCCAGGTGTTCGAGCTCGGGGTGGGCGTGATCGAACGCGTCGCATCGACCGAGACGCCCCAACCGCTCCTGGCGATCGCCGCCATGCCGGCCCGGTCGCTCGGCGACCTTGTTCGCCCGACCTTCATCGCCGTGGCGGCGGCGATCGCCGATCCGGGCAACCTGGGCACCATCCTGCGTTCCGCCGAGGCCGCCGGTGCCGAGGCGGTAGTGACTCTGGCAGGCACCGTCGACTGCTACAGCCCCAAGGTCGTGCGATCATCGGCCGGGGCCCTGTTCCACATTCCCGTCATCGGGCCGGCCACACCGGCGGACCTCTCCGCCATGGGCCTGATCGTGGTGGGCACCTCGTCGCACGAGGGAGTGGCGTACAGCGAGTTCGACTGGACTCAGCCGGTAGCCGTCATGGTGGGCAACGAGGCCCACGGCGTCTCCGACGACCTGGCCGTCGATGCCCGGGTGACCATCCCCCACCGGGGCCGGGCCGAGAGTCTGAACGTCGCCATGGCCGCCACGATCCTGTGCTTCGAGGTCGCCCGGCAACGCACACATCACGCGTCGCGGTCGTAACAACACGGCGGCGGAGTACGGGACTTCCGGCCCATCCTGGGCCATCACGGCACGCCCGAGCCATATCTCTGTCAAGGTTTCCTCAGCGGGCGTCGGACGAACTGAGGATGGCGGATGTCGGGTGGATGGAAACGGCGGTTGGTTTTCGGGGTCTTCGCGCTGATCGGAGGAACTGTCGCCGTGCATCGGCCGCAACCGAGCCCGGCGGCGGCCGTGGTGACGATCGCGACGTTCCCGGTGGTCGGCCCGTGCGCGTATACCGATACATATGGAGCTCCGCGATCGGGCGGGCGCCAACACGAGGGGGTCGACATCATCGCCCGTGAGGGCCTGCCGCTGGCCGCCGTGGCGACCGGGGTGATCAGCAAGGTCGTCTACGACCGCCCGGGCTCGCTCGGCGGCAACTATCTGCGCCTGACGCGGGCGGACGGAACGTACTTCACCTACATCCATCTCTCCCGCTTCGTACCCGGGCTGTTCGCCGGGCAGCGGGTGACCGCCGGTCAGATCGTCGGATTCGTCGGCCACACCGGAGCAGCGTCGGGTCCCCACCTGCATTTCGAGGTCCATCCGTTCGGTGGAGCGTCGATCAATCCGACCCCCGTCGTCAATGCCGCCGGTGGATGCAATGGCCGGGTGACGACTCCCAATCCGCAACCGTCGTCGGGCGGAGGTCGGTTCGACCCGCCGCTGACGGTGTTCCGCCCCGATGCGCCATTGGCGGCCAACGTCGTGTTCGCCGTCCAGGTCGTGGGGTTTCCCGGGGTTCCGGCATCGTCGACGAAGGTCGACGTCACGATCACGCTCACCGGCGCCGGTCCGGGGCGCGCCGCGGTGTGGCCGTGCGGACTGTCGGCCGGCCTGGCGCATGGCACGCCATTGGCCGCAACGCAGTCGGGCCGGGCAACATCGACGCGGGTGAACCTTCGCCCCGGCGACCGGGGGCGGATTTGTGTGGTCGCCGAAACGCGGGTCAAGGCCGTCGTGGGTCTGCACTCGGCGGCGTAGACATTGGGGCGATGACCTCGCTGCGTGAGCGAGCACCGCATGCGGTGTCGATGGGTTAGAGTTCGTCATCCCCTCGGCACTTCAGGGAGCTACGCCGTGCAACAACGAAGTCAGCGTCGCGTCGTCGGAGCATTGACGATCATCGCCGTGCTGGTGGGTGTCGGTGTCGGTTCCGCACCCGCCGCCTCGCCGCCTCCTGTCCATGGCGCCGTGGTCCCCGAGATCCCGCTCACCGGTTGGCCGCGGATCACCGATGGGACCATCGACGCGGCCGAGCGGGTCGGTCAATTCCTGGTCCTCGGTGGCACGTTCACGTCGATCACACTGCCCGACGGCAGCGTCGTGTCCCAGCCCTATCTGGCCGCCTTCGACATCGACACCGGGCAGCTCTCGACGACGTTCCGCCCGGTCCTCGACCGCTCCGTCTCGGTGATTGAGGCCGGCGACCAGCCGGGCACGCTGTACCTCGGCGGTCTGTTCCGTACGATCAACGGAGCGACGGCGACCCGCATCGCCAAGCTCGACGTGATGACCGGTCGGGCGGTCGCCAATTTCAATGCCTCGATCGACGGCGAGGTCACCGCCATGGCACGCACGGGGAGCCGGTTGTTCGTCGGAGGTGAGTTCGGCAACGTCAATTCGCAGCCTCGCTCGCGCTTGGCCGAGATGTCGGCCGTGACCGGGTCGTTGAGCGCCGCATTCACCATCGGCGTCACCGGGTCGCGATCCAGCGGATGCCGGGCTGACGGGTTCTGCTACACAGCGAGTGGGCCGGCGGTGCGCGCCCTCAACATCACCCCGAACGGCCAGACCTTGATCGTGCAGCACCGGGGTGACAAGGTCGGCGGGCTCACCCGATGGGGCGTGGCGACGATCAACATCTCCGCGGCGACCCCGTCGGTGACCGCCTGGCGCGCCGATCTGTGGGATCCGTCCCGCAACCAGGGCCGAACCGACTTCGTCGGGGTCATCGAAGGCGACATGTCGCCGGACGGCACGATGATCGCCTTCTCCAACGCCATCGGCAACTTCCCGCCCATCCACGACACGGTGATCGCCTATCCGGTGGCCGGTGGCGAGGCGGTACAGCCGTTGTGGGTGACCCAGAACTTCGACTCGACCTACGGCATCGCCGTATCGGACCAGGCCACCTACATGGGTGGGCACTTCTGTTGGACCGAGAGCCAGCAGTCGACGGCCTCCCCGCTGTACTGGCCGAATCAGGCCGGCGGCAACCAGTACAGCTGCGCGGCCACCGGTGGCGGGGTGTTCCAGCCGCAGACCACCTATCGTCCCCACCTCGCCGGGGTCGACCTGCCGACCGGCCGGGCGATCACCTGGAATCCGGGGTCGAACGACTCCACCCGCGGTGTCCTGTTCCTCCGGAACTTCGACCGTGGTCTCGTGCTCGGCCACGACGGCACCCTGGTCCGGGGAGTCAACGTCGGTCGTAGCGCCGTGTTCGACTTCGGCATCGCCAAGGAGCCTCGGGAGTTGGCTGCGCCGAGTCTGGCGATCACCAACCCGGCGGCCGGGGCTTCGGTACGGCTGCAGACTGTCAGCGGAACGGCGGTCGACGACTATCGCATCAAGCGGGTGCGCCTGCGGCTGCGTGATCCGGGGACGGGTCAATGGGTGCAGCCGGACGGTTCGAGATCGGCGAACGCGTATCAGTGGGAGGCCGTGCTGGGCGTCGAGGGTCTGTCGGGCACGGCGCGGACGTGGACGGTGACGGGACTTCCATCACCGCTCGGCCCGATCGAGATCCAAGCGCGATCGGCCGACCTCGCGTCGCGCACGTCACCGTGGATGACGGTCGCCGTCACCGGAACCGCGGCCTTG
>JANMJD010000283.1:0-18713 GCA_031371195.1 Actinomycetes bacterium
GCCCGCCTGGCGAAAGCGCTCATCGCCCGCGATCTCGGTTGTCCGATCACGGGTAGCACTCCGTAGGCATGGGGGAATGGGGCGCCCGATAGCGGGCCGCATACTGTCGGCGAACATGGAATCGAACGATGTCATCATCGCCGGAGCCGGGATCGGAGGCCTGATCACCGCACTGAGCCTCCACCAGGCGGGGGTCGAGGTACAGGTCTACGAAGCAGTCGACGAGGTCCGCGCCCTCGGTGTCGGCATCAACCTGCTTCCCCATGCCGTACGCGAGCTCGACGCCCTCGGTCTGCTCGAGCGGCTCGCCTCCGAGGCGGTGGCGTCGACGACCCTTGCCTACTTCACCAAACGCGGTCAGCAGATCTGGTCGGAGGATCGGGGAGTCGCCGCCGGCTACCGTTGGCCCCAGCTGTCGATTCATCGTGGCACCTTGCAGAAGATCCTCTACGACGCCGCAGTCGAGCGCATCGGGGCCGAGCGAATTCATACCGCCCACCAGCTCGTGTCGTTCATCAACGTCTACGTCGATGACAGCGGCGACGCCACAGGCAGCGACGGTCGGGTCTCGGCCACCTTCAACGACCGACGCGCCGGACGCCAGGTCGACGTGAGCGGTGCGGCGATGATCGCCTCCGACGGCATTCATTCCGCCGCTCGGGCGCAGTGCTACCCGGAGCAGGGACCACCGTTGTGGAACGGGGCGCTGTTGTGGCGCGGCCTGGCCGAGTGCGAACCGATCCTCGACGGTCGCACGATGATCTGGGCGGGTCACCCGCGCCAGAAGTTCGTCGGCTACCCGATCGCCGATCTGCCCGGCGGCCGCCAGGTGTTCAACTTCATCGCCGAACTGCGCTATGACGAGCGCGAGCTCGCCGAGCAGGAGGATTGGAACCGGCCGGGCAACCTGGACGATTTCCTTCCCGAGTTCGAGTCATGGCGGTTCGAGTGGCTCGACGTACCGTCGCTGGTGCGCTCGTCGAGTGGCACGTTCCTCTTCCCGATGGTCGATCGCGATCCGGTCGGCCAGTGGACGTTTGGGCGGGTCACCCTGCTCGGCGACGCCGCCCATCCGATGTATCCGATCGGTTCCAACGGGGCGTCGCAGGCGATCCTCGACGCCCGCACGCTGGCGGGCTGCGTCCGCTCATATCCGGGCGACTGGCCGCGGATCCTGCAGCGCTACGACGAGGTCCGCCGTCCGGCCACCTCGGCGATCGTGCTCGCCAACCGCGGCCAGGGACCTGAGCTTCCGATGACGCTGGTCGAGGAACGGGCTCCCGATGGCTTCGACGACATCAACGACGTGATCACGCCGGCCGAGATCGCCGAGGTGACCGACGGCTATCGACGCACGGCAGGTTTCGCTCTCGGCAGCATGGCCGACGGAGTCTCGCTGGCCGACAAGCCCTATTGACCGCCGGTCGATGCCTGGGCGGCGCGACTCCTGAAATGCCGAAAGCCCCGGCCAGCGAACTGACTAGGGCTTTCACCGGGTGGAGGTGAGGGGAATCGAACCCCTGGCCTCAACAGTGCGATTGTTGCGCTCTGCCAACTGAGCTACACCCCCGTAGGGCGCTCAGAAGGATAGCGACTTCCGCGTCGGTTCCCGAATCAGGTTTCCCCGATTCCGAAATCTCAGGCGGCGCGGTTGTAGTACTCGCGTGAGACGCGAGGAACCTCTACCCGGCGGCTCTGAGCCAGCAGGTAGATGTAGCCTCCGAGCAGGCAGAGCGAGAGCACGAAGGCGTAGGCGATGCTGGCGGCCTTGGTCATCATCCACAACAGACCGGTCACGGCTGTCGAGCCGGCGAGCATGAAGAGAATGTTCTGACGACGCTGCTTCACCGACGCACGGGCGATCGAAGGTGCCTGGCGCTGCCGGGCGACACGAGGATCGGCGTAGTGGGCGCGACCATCGACCGGACGACGGTCGAGCGAGACGACCGTGTCGCGACGGGCCATGCCCGCGCCGTGGGCCCGAGCGCCGTTGCCATGCTGCTGTGAGCCGGCGAGCGGACGAGCCATCTGACGCATCTGAATTCCACCCCCCGGCATCGTGCGCTGCAAGGTGGTGAGTTGACGCCGGAAGCTCATGATCGATGAGCCGGGACGGCCCTCCAATCGCGATCGCAGCAACGGTGGCAGCAAGACCGCTGCCCACGCTGCTCCGATGACGAGCAGTACCAGTTTGTTCACGCTGGATCACTCCTATGCCGGTCGGCCCCCACCCGAGGAACCGATATTGGCGTTGTGTTCACGTTAGTTCTAGCCCGTACGGCTCAAACGACAGCCGAGTACTTTACGGTTCTACTACATTCGTAACGGTCTCCGCAATGCTATCGCTTCGCCGATACGTTCCAGACCGACCTCCGGTTTTCTCCCAGAGGGTCAGTTCACCGATCACCATGCCCCGATCGGCCGACTTGCACATGTCGTAAATCGTCAGCGCGGCCACCGAACAGGCGTGCAACGCCTCCATCTCGACACCCGTCCGCTCGATCGTGTCGACCTGCGCCTCGACCTCGACGAAGTCGTCGCCGATCTCGAAATTCACGTAGACGGCCCCGACCAGCAGAGGGTGGCACAACGGAATCATGTCGGATGTGCGCTTGGCCGCCTGGATACCGGCCACCCGGGCGACGGAGAGCACGTCGCCCTTCTTCACCTCGCGGTTGACGATGGCGGTGGTCGTCTCGGTCTTCATCATCACCCGGCATCGGGCGATCGCCCGGCGGTAGGTGGGTTCCTTGGGGGTCACGTCGACCATCCGGGCCCGCCCCAGCGGATCGAGATGCGTGAACAATGCGTCAGTCACTGCACGCACAGTATCTACTCCGGGCCGTGCGACTCATGATCGAGAACGTCCGCGCGCCCGGGATACAGCGAACGCGCCGAGTGCTCAGGTGATGATCGGCCCGGTGTCGATAGCCTCGAATGCCGTCCCCGGCACCCGCTTGAGTTGGTTGAGGTCGTTGTCGTTCCAACACGGACCAGGCGACCCCTGGAAGTACCAGTTGCTGCCATTGTCGGCATTGATCAACCCGAACCGCTTGAACGTGGTGAGTAGCACACGCGCCTGTCCGGTGTAGCTGCTGATGTCGAAGTCGGCGCGCAGGCGGAACCGTTGGCCCATCGCCGGCAGGTTCGGATCGCCCGACGACGAGGCCTGGTGGGTGGCGGGGTGGATGTATGCGGCTCGCGTCTCGGAGAACGTCACTCGGATCGCATGATCGATACGGCCGGCGGTCATCTCGTCGCACCGGACGAGGCCGGGCAGAATCGGCAACCCGGCTGCATCGGCCGATGTCCAGCCTTCCGGCCGCAGGGCATTCGACCGCAGGTTGAATTTGGCCCCCGATGCCGCGGCCCATCCCGCGCCTTCCCGACTCGATGCGAACAACTCGAACAACTCACAGGTGCCCTGGCGGACGGCCAGCACATGGGCGTCGGAGCCGCCCTCGGTCGGCGCCTCGAGCGGGATCGGGAACGGGCCCGGATCGCTCTCGTTGCCGTAGGCGGTGTAGCGGATCGGCACGAGGGCCTGATTCTGCGGTACGACTACGAACGGTATGCCGTACGCCGGATTCTCCCCGAAGTCGGGGTGGAGGTTGTCGCTGCCGACCGCCTGGATCGTGGCGATCATCGCATCGGAGTTCGCCCGCCGGGCCGCGGTCGAGATGTCGGTGTTCCAGGCGTTGTCGGCCGGCAACATCGGGCAACCACCCAGCGTCGGCCCGCCCGAGCGCCCTTCGCGCACGGCATAGGCGGTTGCCGTTGCCGGCCCGTCGATCGCCGGGCCGTCGATCGATAGCGCAGGGGCCGCGTTCACCCCGGTCGCAGCCGACACCGTCAAAATGGCGAGAACCGCCGCCCCAGCCAATAGGCGCTTCACGCCGTGCACCGTACTACTTCGCACACCCCCGGCCACCGCGGCGGAGGGGCTCAGCCGCCGATCTGGCTCATCGATCGGGTGGGACGGGTGAAGTTGACCTGGCTGATCTGGTGACCCGCCCACTTCGTGCCGACGGCCCGCTCGATACGGCGGGCGACCTCGTCGTCGGATTCGCCGTTGCGCATCGCCGCCCGCAGATCGAACTCGTCATTGGCGAACAGACAGGTTCGGAACTGACCATCGGCGGTCAGCCTGACGCGGTCGCAGTCGCCGCAGAACGGCCGGGTCACGGTCGGGATGACACCGATCGAACCCTTGCCGTCGGCATAGGTCCAACGATCTGCCGGAGCCGCGCCGCGGGCGGCCACCGGCACCAGCGGATATACGGCATCGATCGCCCCGACGATCTCGTCCTGGCTGACCACGTCGGCGTGGCTCCAGCCGCCGTCGGCGTCAAGCGGCATGAACTCGATGAACCGCACCTCGACCCCGCGCCGACGGCCGAAGGTGGCCAACTCGACGATCTCGTCGTCGTTGATCCCCCGCTGTACGACCGCGTTGATCTTGACCGGGGCGAAGCCGGCCTCCTTGGCCGCCTCGATGCCGTCGAGCACCCGTTCGAGTTCGTCGCGGCGAGTCATCTCTTTGAAGCGCTCCCGCTGCAACGTGTCGAGGCTGATGTTCACCCGGCTCAGACCGGCCTGGCGTAGCTCGTGGGCGACGAGGCGGAACGTCGCCCCGTTGGTCGTCATGGCCAGGTCGGGAGCCCGGCCGGCGAACGGCGAGGCCGACCTGCTCGGAACCCGCAACCGGGACAGTTTGGCGACCAACACCGGCAGGTGGGCCCGCACCGTCGGCTCGCCGCCGGTCAACCGGATACCGTCGACCTCGTAGCGCTCGACGAAGATGCGGGCGAGACGCTCGATCTCCTCGAACGTCAATACCTCCTCTCGCGGCAGCCACTTCATCCCCTCGGCGGGCATGCAGTAGGTGCAGCGGAAGTTGCACCGATCGGTGACCGAGATACGCAGATCACGGATCGTGCGGCCAAACGGATCGACAAGGTCCATGATCCGAGGATACGAGGCATCGCCGGGATCGCGCGACCCCACCGGGACGCACATCACACGAGATGCACCTCAGAGCAGCGAGACGACCACCTCGCCACCAACCGGGACACCGTCGCCTTCGAGCACGGCCGCCAGGCCGTTGGCTGCTGCGGTGGATGCCAGCTGGTGGCTTCCCTGGGCACCGGTCGAGCGCACATGCCAACGGCCGTCCGCCCCGAATCCGCCATGAACCCGCTGGTAGTGGACCTTGCCGTCGGGGCGACGGCGCAGCGGCTCATCGGCGATGGCGAGCACCGCCGGCCGATCGAGATCACCGTCGGCGTGGCCGGCCATCCGGCGCAGCGCGGGACGGGCCAACAGTTCGAAGCTGACGAACGCCGAAACGGGGTTGCCTGGCAAACCGAAAACGGGAGTGCCATCGAGCAGACCGAAGGCAAAGGGCTTGGCGGGCTTGATGGCGATCTGCATCCAGTTCATCTCGGCGATGCGCGACAGCACGGCCTTGACCACGTCGTAGTCGCCCATACTCACGCCACCGCTGGTGACGATGGCATCGCATTCGGCGGCGGCCCGGCGCAGCGCTGCTTCCAACAACGCTTCGTCGTCGACAACCACGCCATAATCGACGACCTCGAAGCCGGCCTGGACGACCGCACCGATCAGCATCGTCTTGTTGCTTTCACGGATCTGCCCGATCCGCAGCGGACCGCCGTCGCTGACCAGTTCGTCGCCCGTCGACAACACGGCGACCCGGGGCGGACGAACGACTTCGACCTGTCGACGATTGACGCTGGCCAACACTCCCAGCGCCGGGACACCGACCACGAACCCGGCGCGGAATACCACCTCACCGGCATGAATGTCGTCACCTACCGTGCGTACGGCATCCCCTGTGGCGACGGAACGGCCGATACGCACTCGCTGGCCGGCCTCGAGCCGCTCGGTCTCCTCGACCATCACGATGGAGTCGGCGCCGTCCGGAATCGGGGCCCCGGTCATGATGCGAATCGCCTCGCCGGCGGCGACACCGACCGTCGGGGCCGCCCCGGCAGCCAGTTCTCCGACCACCCGCAGCTCGACGGGCGTGACGGCCACGTCGGCGGCGCGCACGGCGTAGCCGTCGACAGCGGAGTTGGCGAACGGTGGCACATCCTCGGCCGCGTCGACATCGGCGGCCCGCACCCGGCCGAGAGCGGCCGACAACTCCACCATCGTCGCCGGGAGCGGGCGGACTGCGGCAAGCACCTGGGTGCGGGCTTCTTCGATCGTGATCATCGCAGACCACGGTAGCCAGGCGTAGCGTTGATCGGGTGAGCGAACCCGACACTCCATCGAGCGAGTCGGCGGCCGGCTTTCACCGACGCTGGCCGGGCCGGGAGCACGGTCAGGACGAGGTCGTCACCTTCCGGTGGGAACACGGTGGGTGGACGATCGAAGGACGCCTCGATCACGCTGCGGTCGACTACGTGATGCGCCTGGCCGGCGACGGCGAAGTGCGCCAGTTCATGCTGTTCCGCGATCTCGACGAGCCCGACCTGTGGTTGGCCCACGACGGGCGCGGTACCTGGGCCGAGGTCAACGGGGCAGCACGTCCCGACCTCGACGGCTGCTCGGCGGTCGGCCCGTCGAACGCGATGCTGCTGCTCTCGCTGCCGATCCGCCGCGTCGGCGTGTGGGCGGCCGACGACGAACGGTTCACCGCCCGACTGGGCGTCATCGATGTCGAGACGCTCGGAGTGGTCGCTCACGATCACCATTTCGTCCGCCAGGGGCCGGCACGGTGGTCGATCGGTGCCGCCCTCGGTGAGCCCTCGTTCGAGCTGATCGCCGATGTCGACGAGGACTTCCTGATCGTCGAGGGGTCGGGTTCCAGCGGACGGCTTCCGCCCGGCGACGGACGCGACTCGACGAGCTAACGCGCCAGACCCTCACGGGCGGCAATGCGGGCGATCAACTCGCGCAGGCCGGGGCCGAGACGGGGGTTGGCCAGCGAGACCTCGATGACCGCTTCCAACCAGCCGGCCGGGTTGCCGGTGTCGTAACGGGCGAGTCCGCCCGGTAGCAGGTCGCCGACCAGGGCATGGAACGGCTGATAGCCGCACACGGCCTTGAGCGCGTCGGTGAGCTGCAACTCCCCGCCCGCGCCGGGGGTGAGCCGGCCGATCTCGGTCATCACCTCGGCGGTGCAGACGTAACGGCCGATGATGATGTAGTCGCTGGGTGCCTGGTCGACGGGGGGTTTCTCCACCAGATTGTCGATCGGCAGCATGGCATCGTCGCCCAACGGGCCCGACGGCGACACGACTCCGTAGGCGCTGACCTGCTCGTGGGGCACCTCCTTGACGGCGATCACCGAACCGCCGGAGCGTTCGGCACCGTCGAGCATGGCCGCGAGCAGGTCGGACGATCCCATGATCTCGTCGGGCAGCAGCACGGCGAACGGCTGGTCGCCGACGATGTCCCGCGCCATCCCGACGGCATGACCCAGCCCCAGCGGACGCTCCTGATGGACGAAGCGCACGTCGAGGGCGTCGAGGCGATGGAGCCGATCGGCCAGCTCGGTCTTGCCGGCCCTTTCCAGGTCGGCCAGCAGGGCCGGGGCCGGAGCGAAGTACCGCTCGACGGGAGTCTTCGATGGATGGTTGACGACGATCACCGTTTCGATCCCGGCACCGACCGCCTCCTCGATCACCATATGCAACGCGGGTACTTCCCCCATCGGCAGCATTTCCTTCGGGGCGACCTTGGTCAGGGGAAGAAAACGAGTCCCCATACCGGCGGCCGGGATGACGGCAATTCGAGCACGCATGGGCGGCGAGGTTATGCAGCCCCTCCCTGAATCACACTTCGGCGTGCGGTGAATCACGGTTGGGCGGTGGGAAATAGGCCACTCGGCCACCATCGACATGATCGCCGGTGAGGCAACGTCCGAGCGGTCCCGCTAGCATTGGCACTCTCATTGTTCGAGTGCTAACGACCACGCGGGACGATCGATCTCACCCATCGACCCGAACGCGCGACTGCCGCCGAGACCGCAGCGAAGGGGAGCGGGCATGCCCACCTACGTCTATAAGTTCATCGACACCGGTGAGACCATCGAGGTCCAGCAGGCGTTCACCGATCCAACCCTCACCAAGGTGCGTCATCCGTCCGACGGCCGACTGAAGAAGGTCAAGAAGGTCTTCCAACCCGTCGGCGTGACCTTCAAGGGCACGGGCTTCTACAAGACCGACAGTCGCGGTGGCTCGTCCAAGTCGTCGACAACCGCCAACGGCGAGTCGCCATCGTCGTCCTCGAGCGAGTCCGCATCGACGGGCTCGTCGTCGGGCGACACCAAGTCGTCCGACACCAAGTCGTCCGACAGCAAGTCATCCGGCAGCAAGTCCGACGGCACCGCAAGCTCGGCCAAGCCGGCCAAGGCCGACAAGAAGACGCCGGCTGCTTCGGCACGCTGAGCAGCCACGATGGCCACGATTCCGCCGCACACCGAACCGCAGCGGGCAGAGATCGGCATCTTCGGCGGATCCGGTTTCTACGACTTCCTCGAAGATGTGGAAGAGGTGCGGGTCACCACACCCTACGGTGACCCGGCCGCTTCCGTCACGATCGGTACCGTGGCCGGCCGACGGGTGGCGTTCCTGCCTCGCCACGGCCGGGATCATCGGTTCGTGGCCCACAAAGTGCCGTTCCGAGCGAACGTCTGGGCCCTGTGGTCGCTGGGGGTTTCATCGATCGTCGCCCCGTGCTCGGTCGGCTCGTTGCAACCCGATCTACACCCCGAGGAGTTCGTCGTCATCGACCAGGTGGTCGACCGCACCTGGGGTCGGGGCGACACTTACCACGACGAGCCACCGGTGCACCACCAGACGTTCGCCGAGCCGTACGACGCCCGGTTGCGCCACGTTTTGATCGATGCCGGACGGATGACCGGGGTGAACATTCACGATGGCGGCACGATGGTCGTGATCAACGGGCCGCGCTTCTCCACCAAGGCCGAGTCGCTGTGGTTCCGTTCGATGGGCTGGCACGTCGTCAATATGACGGGCTATCCCGAGGCCGTGCTGGCCGCCGAACTCGGCGTGCCCTATGCCACGATCGCCCTGGTCACCGACTACGACGCCGGTGTCGACGGCCACGCTCCCGTGACGATGGAGGCTGTCTTCGCCGTGATGCACCGCAACGTCGCCCGGGTGCGGGAGTTGTTGATCACCGCCATCCCCCAGCTCTAGGGACTCGTACGACGAGCGGGCGCCGATCGACGCGACAGGTTTTCGGCGCCATCGCCTTCGGATAGCGTCGTCGTCACGACTTCCCCCAGGTCTGTCGAATGGTGGCCCTCGGTCGCTGGGAGGTCGTTGTCATGTCCCATGTTCTGGTGCATGCGTCCGCGCGTCTGCGCATGTTTCTCGTCCGTCATCGCAGTATCTACTGGCTGCTGGTCGTCGCCATCGCCGCTGCCGCCGCCGCGATGGTCGCCTCCGAGGTCGCCGATGCCCGGGCGGCGCGCGACGCGTGGACCGAGACCCGCCCGGCCCTCGTCGCCAACCATGCCCTGCCGGCCGGAACCTTGATCACCTCGGCCGACATCACGATCACCTCACTGCCCCGGGCCGCCGTTCCGCCGAGCGCGCTCAGCGCGCTCACCGCCGGGCTGGTGACCCGGGACGACGTCACCGCCGGTGAGGTGCTGCTCATCGGGCACCTCGGGCCCGCAGCGGCCAACGAGCTCCCACCGGGCACCCGTGGTATCGCCGTGCCGCGGGACGCCGGTTCATTGCCTCTCATTGTGGGAACCATTGTCGATCTGATCGCCGTCGACGACCCACTCGGATCATCGGTGCCACAGCAGCAGGAGTTGATCAGCGATGGAGCCGTCGTCGTGTCGGTCACCGACGACGTCGCCGTCGTCGCGGTCGAGGAATCGGTCGCTGCCGGTGCCGCGTCGGCCGCCGGTCGGGGTCGCGTCGTGATGATCTGGCGGGGCGGCCCGCTCGCTTCCGCCGCTCAGCCGGCGACTGAATCGTGAGAAAGACGTGTGAACCTTTCGGCCCGGTGCACGGAGGGCGCGAACTGGTTAGCGTGCCCTGCTCATGAACCTGACACCGCCATCGCTCTCGCGTCGCGCGCGCCTCGTCGCCGTGCTGACCCTCGCCGTCGGCGGCCTCGCCCTCGCCTCGTTTCCCGGCGGGGCGCATGCCGGCGCCGGCCAAGCCGCAGCGCCGGAAGTCGTCGAGTCCGTCGAGAGCCCGGCGGCCGTGGGCGACGCGGTCGATCCTTCGACACCAACGAGCGAGATGGGCACGGGCAAAGCGGCCCTGCTCGGCGTGATCGAAGGGATCACCGAATACCTTCCGATCAGCTCGACCGGCCATCTCGTCGTTGCCGAGCGATTGCTCGATCTGCCGGCCAAGCCGGCCGACAAGCAGGCCCTCGACGCCTACACCGTGATCATCCAGTTCGGGGCGATCATCGCCGTACTGATCCTCTACCGCAAGCGGGTACTGCAGGTCCTCCAAGGTCTCATCGGCAAGAGCGATACGGGCCGTCAGCTCCTGTATTGCCTGGTCGCGGCCTTTATTCCGGCCGCCGCGTTCGGCCTGGCGCTGGGCGACAAGATCGACGAACACCTACTCAAGCCCGGCCCCGTCGCCGGTGCGTGGATCGTCGGCGGATTGGTCATCCTGGCCTTGTACAAGCGGTTGAGCCCGAAGCACACCGGCGGCTCGGCGCTCGAAGGGATGACGGTCAAGACCGCCTTCTTCATCGGCTGTGCCCAGGCGTTGGCCCTGTGGCCCGGCACGTCTCGCAGCCTGGTGACGATCGTCGCCGCCGTGTTGCTCGGCATGAGCCTGGCGGCCGCCGTCGAGTTCAGCTTCCTGCTCGGTCTGATCACGCTGACGGCGGCGACGGCGCTGTCGGTCGCCAAGGACGGCAGCACCGTCATCGACACCTATGGCAAGACTGCTCCGCTGATCGGCATCATCGCCGCGTTCATCTTCGCCCTGCTCGCCGTCAAGACGTTCGTGACGTTCCTCAACCGACGCGATCTCAAGGGCTTTGGCATCTATCGCATCGCCGCCGGAGTGGTCACGCTGATCCTGATGGCCACGACGACCAAGCTCTGATCGTTGCCGACCCGATCGCTACAGGCTGGGGATGATTCGCGCCGACCACGGGCGCGGCTCGTCCCAATGGTGGCCGACGATGCGCCCCTCGGGTAGCCGGGCGAGGAAGTCGGTCGGTCCGTCGAAATCGGGCATCTCGACATAGGCGGAGCCCAGCGCGTTGGGGACGTGGGCGTCGGATCCCGCCCCCACGGTGATGCCGTGCCGCACCGCATAGTCGGTAGCCCGCCGGTTGAGGGATACCAGCGATGTCTTGGCATTGCACCCCTCGATCGCGTCGACCAGACCTGCCGTGACCAACTCGGCGAGGGCGGACTCGGCGATGTTGTGCCGCATCGGGTCGAACGGATGGGGGATGTAGACGACGCCCCCCTGGTCGCGGATCTGGCGGGCCGCCACCACCGGATGGCTTCCAAGTGGGATCCGCTCGCTGAGGAACAGCCCGATGATCTCGCCGGCGTGCGTGCGCATCTCCTCGCCGACGATGACGCGACATGGCAGGCGTGCGGCCAACGCCTGCGCACCCTTGATCGCGTGATGGTCGGTGATGCACAACACGTCGAGTCCTGATTCGACAACGGCCTGTTCGATCTCGTCGGGTGTCGTCGTCGAATCGCCGCTCCACATCGTGTGACTGTGCAGATCGACGCGCACCCACCCCGCGGGCCGCAGCGGAGCAGCCAGATGGGGATGACGCTCGATCGCCGCGGGAAGGGCCGGTGGCACGTCGTCAAGGTAGCGGGTCGGTGCTGTCGGGTAGCGTGCCCGGACGTGCGTTCGAGGCGGGGCCGGCGGTTGTTCGTGACGGGAGGCACCGGCTTTCTCGGGCGCCATCTGGTGAACGCCGATTCCGGTTGGGAGATCATTGCGCCCTCGTCGAAGGCGCTCGACATCCGACGTCGCGACAGTGTGCTCGAAGCAATTACGACGTGGAAACCCCAGGCAGTGGCCCACTTGGCCTATCGCTACGACGATCGGCAGGTCACCACCGAGGGCAGCCGAAATGTAGCCGAGGCAGCCGGCGCGTGTGGCGCTCGATTGGTCCATCTGTCGACCGACGTGGTGTTCCCGGGTCGCCCGATGCCATACGCCGAGGCCGATCGGACATTCCCGATCACCGACTACGGCCGTATGAAGGCCGATGCCGAGGCGGCGGTGATGGCCGCGGCTCCGACCGCCGTGATGGTGCGAACCTCGTTGCTCTACGGAACCGACCACCTGGGAGCGCCCCAGACCGACGTGCGGGCGGCACTGGCCGGCAACGGATTCACCTTCTTCACCGACGAGGTCCGCTGCCCGATCCACGCCGGCGATCTGGCCGGTGTCGTCGCCGAACTCGCTCGGCGCCCCGAGATCACCGGGCCGCTCCACGTCGCCGGGCCGTCAGCGCTCAGCCGCGCCCAGTTTGCCATCCTGATCGCTCGCTGGCTCGGCCTCAATCCCAATCTGATCGCCACCGGGCCCCGGACCGGCGCGGCCGTCAACCGTCCAGGGATCGTGATCCTCGACTCATCGCGCGCCGCGTCCCTGGGTCTCCGGTTGATCCGCTCTCCCGAGGATGTGTTGAAGGTCTGACGAGCGTCAGGCGCCGCTCATCGTCACGTCACCGACGACCAGCGTCAGGCCGGTCGCTCGCATCGGCAGCCATTCGAGATCGCCGCCGATCTCGATCACGTCGAGCAGCATGCGCTGCAACGTCGAGGCAATGGTGAATTCCCGAACCGGCTCGGCCAGTTCGCCGTTGCGGATCATCCGTCCACCGGCCCCGGTGGAGAAGTCGCCGGAGATCGGATTGACCCCGGAATGAAGCCCCTGGACCGATTGGATCAGCACGCCGTTGTCGATGCCGGCGATGATCTCGGGCTGCTGACGGCTGCCCGGCACGAGTTGCAGGGCTAGGCAACCGCAGCCCGGAGTGCCGCGAAAGCCGCCACGGACGGCGTTGCCGGTGGAAGCCGTACCGCTGCGACGGCCGCTGTAGCTCGACTGGACGAACTGCTTGAGCATGCCGTTCTCGATCAATACATTGCGACGGGCGGCGAGACCCTCGCCATCGACCTCGGTGGCGGTATATGCCAGCGGGTTGGTCGGGTCGTCGACCAGCGTGAATCGAGCGTCGGCCACCTGCTCGCCGAGCCGATTCGCGAACAATGAACGACCCTTGAGCACCGATTCCCCGTTGAGGGTCGATGAGATCACGCCGAGAAACTGGGCCGTGACGTACGGATCGAGCACCACGGTCAACCGCTGGCTCGGCGGTTTGACAGCTCCGAGCAGGCCAGTCGCCCGATCGGAGGCATCCTGGGCCGCCTTGGCCAGGTCGAAATCATCGGGATGGCGACCGACCGAGAAACCGAACCCGGTCTGCGTTTCGTCACCCTCGTCGGCCATTGTCGAGACCATCACATAGCAACCGTTTTCGCGCCCGCCGACCCGGATTCCGGTCGAGGTGACGACCGCCGTCTCTCCCGAGGCATCGGCATAGTTGGCATCGTCGACCCGAATCCGTGGATCGCTCGCCAATGCGAGGCGTTCGAGTTCCTTGGTCAACGAGATCTTCGACGCCGTGTCGTAGTTGGCCAACGCGTCGTTCCACAGATCGAGGGGTTGCACAGCGACCCCGTCGGGCTCGGCCAAGGCCGCCCACTCGTCGGATGTGCCAAATGCGGTGTTGTCGCGGGCGTCGCGCAGCACCTCGTCGATCGCCGAGGCGTCGAGCGTGCCGGCGTAGGCGAAACCGGTCTTGCCGTCGCGGATCACCCGGATGCCGATGCCCTCGGACTGCGCCGACTGGAACTGCTCGACCTCTCCTTCGTAGACCCGGATCGACGTCTCCCGGCCCCGCCCGACGTAGGCCTCGACGTGTTCTCCGGGCCGCGCCTGGGCGACCACCTGATCGGCCAGAGCGAGCAATTCGTCGACCGACGTCGTGCGGGTGGCGCTCATACCGATTCCTCTTCGAAGGCCCCGGCCGCGCTCATGCCGCAGTCCCGCCGATGGTCATCGAGCGCACTCGCAGAGTGGGCTGACCGTCGCCGACCGGGACACCCTGGCCGTCCTTGCCACACATACCGGGGTTACCCATGGCGAAGTCGTTGCCGAGCAGGTCGATGTCCATCAGCACCTGCGGGCCATTGCCGATCAGGTTCCCCTCACGTAGCGGCTCGGTGATCTCGCCGTTCTCGATCAGATAGGCCTCGGTCATCCCGAACACGAAGTCGCCGGTGGCCGTGTTCACCTGCCCACCACCGAGGTGGGCGACATAGACGCCCTTCTCGGTGGAGCGGACGATCTCATCCGGATCATCGGTGCCGTCGAGAACGAACGTGTTCGTCATCCGCACCATCGGGAGGTGCATATAGCTCTGGCGCCGCCCGTTGCCCGATTGGGGGCGGCCCTCCTTGCGGGCCCGGATGCGATCCCACATGTAGTCGGTCAGCACACCGTTCTCGATGAGCACGTTGCGCTGCGTGGGGTGGCCCTCGTCGTCGATGGACAACGCCCCCCACTCGCCCGTCATCGTGCCGTCGTCGACCAGGGTGACGAACGGCGCGGCGACCTGCTGGCCGACGCGGCCCTTGTACACCGAGCCGCCCTTGGCAATCAGATCGGCTTCGAGTCCATGCCCGCACGCCTCGTGGAACAGCACTCCGCCGCTGCCCCGCCGGATGACGACGGGCATCGACCCGCTCGGTGCAGGACGGGCGCGGAGCTTGGTGATCGCCTGACGGGCTGCATCGCGAGCCACCTCGTCGACGTCGTACCGATCGAACATCTCGAATCCCATGGTGTGACCGATCGAGCCATAGCCGGTCTGCATGCCGGCATCACCGTTGGCCACGACACTGACCCGGAAGTTGGTGCGGACCACTTCGTCACCGGCCAGCAGGCCGTCGGAATTGGCGATGAGCACCCGTTTGCGACTGTCGCCGTACCCGGCGGAAACCTGCACGACTGCCGTCCCGGCAGAGCGGGCCGCGTCGTTGGCCCGTTCCAGCAACTCGACCTTGGCCGTCTTCGAGATGGTGTCGGGATACACCTCGATCGCATTGACCGGTCGCACATCGTGCCTGGTGAGCGCAATGGTCCGCACCCCGGGCCCGCCCTGGCTCGCCGCCGCGCCTGCCGCTTCGGCTGCGTCGCGCAGGCCGCGCTCGGAGAGATCGGCGGTGTAGGCGAAGCCGGTGGTCTCGCCCTTGATCACCCGAATTCCGGCGCCGCGATCGCGGCCCGAATTGACCTGTTCGACCTTGCCGTCGTCGAGGTTCGCCGAGGTCGTGCGAGCATCGGTGGCGTACACCTCGGCGAATTCACCGCCCGACCGCATGGCTGCGCCGATCACGCGCTCGAGGACATCGTGTTCAATCATGGGCGGGGCCTCCTGACGGCGACAACGACGTCCAGCCTACCGAGCCGTACCAAACGAACCGGTCCCAACGGCGGCGATCCGCGCGATTCGCGCCGACATCCGGTGATCGTCGGGAGTCGGTGCCGCGGAGCGTAACGTGGGGTCCCATGCCTGAACCGGAGCGGACCGCCATGGTCCGCGGACCCGAGCGTCGACTCCACTGGTGGAAGGAGGCGCTGATCGTCGTCGTCTTCTATCTCCTGTACTCGCTGGCCAGAAATCAGTTCGGTTCGGCGCGGGTGGATGCCGGCGAGGCACCCCAACACGCGTTCAACAACGCCTTGCGGGTCATCGACGCGGAGCGGGCGATCGGGCTGTTCCACGAGGAATCGATTCAGGAATGGTTCCTGTCCCAGCGCTGGTTCATCCAGTTCTGGAACGTGTTCTACGGCACCGCCCATTTCTTCGTCACGATGGCGATATTCGTCTGGATGTTCGCCCGCGGCCGGCTGTTCTTCACCCGCTGGCGAAATGCCCTGGCCTTTACCACCGCTCTCGCCATCGTCGGATTCTCCCTCTTTCCGCTGATGCCGCCACGCTTACTGAATGCCGATGGCCGCTATGGCGGCAACGCCCTGGCGATCGAGGCGGGGCGGGAGAACTTCGGATTCGTCGACACCGTCGCCGATTTCGGCGGACCATGGAAGTTCGATTCGGGCACCGGGGCCAAGGTTTCCAACCAGTACGCGGCGATGCCGAGCATGCATATCGGCTGGTCGACGTGGTGCGCGATCGTCATCTGGCGGCTCACCCGCCGGCGCTGGGCCCGCGTGCTGGCTGCGATCTACCCGGTTGCGACGCTGTTCTGCATCATCGTGACCGGCAACCACTACTGGCTCGACGGGGCCGGCGGCCTGGTCGCCCTGACCGCCGGGTGGTTCCTCGGAGCCCAGTTCGATCAGTGGAACGACCAGCGTCAACTCCGCCGCACCGTCGCCACCGCTCTGGTCGCGCCGTAGCATGGCGGCGGACGGCGGAGCCCGAGCGATGAGGTACCACCGCGTGAAGAAATCGATGATCGCTCTGATCAGCACCGGACTGTTCGGCCTCATCGGCCCGACCTCGGCCCACGCCGCACCGTCGTGCACCGTCACGACCACGGTGAAGCGGGGATCGAACTCCGCCGATGTGAAATGCCTGGAGACTCGGCTGACCGAACTGGGATACAAGCTGGTCGGACCCGACAACCTGTTCGGCCGGTCGACCGACACGGCCGTACGGGCGTACCAGAAGACGAACAAGCTGACCGTCGACGGGATCGTCGGCAAGCAGACGTCCACCTCGCTCGGCATCCGCGGGGCCATGCCCGCACCGCAACCGGTCGAAACGGTCCCGCCGACCGTGATCGAGTCTCGCACGATCGGTACATCGGTCGGCGGCCGACCGATCCTGGCGACCCGGCTGGGCACCAAGGGGGGCCGCGTGGTGTTGGTCATCGGAGTCATCCACGGCGATGAGAACAAGGGGGCGCTGATCACCAAGGCGCTGGCCGCGACCCCGGTTCCCAAGGGCGTCGATCTCTGGTTGATCGACACGATCAATCCCGATGGCGTCGCCGACAACCAGCGGACCAATGCCAACGACGTCGATCTGAACCGAAACTTCGAGGCCGGCTGGGAGTACATCGCCCCGTCGACCACCCACCATCAGTATTCCGGCGAGAAGGCCGCCGACCAGCCCGAAACCCAAGCCGTTCAGGACTTCATCGCGGCGATCAAACCGGCTCTCACGATCTGGTACCACCAGGATCTCAACACGATCGGCGGGTCGTCGTCAACAGCCAAGAAGTACGCCGAACTCGCCGGCATGACGACGAGCAGTGTCGGCTGCACGACCAAGTGCACCGGTACCGCAGGCGCCTACGTAAAGGCGGCGGTGCCGGGCAGCACCAGCCTGCTCGTCGAGCTGCCGGCATCGTCGAAGGTCACTTCGGCGATGATCGCCCGCCATGTGACTGCGGTACTCGGCGTCGCCCCGGCATCCTGAGCCACTCGGCGCTCCGAGCGCTCCGCCCCGAGCCGCGGCCCCGAGCCACGAGGCCGCTGCGCTACGCCACGGGCGCGCTCAACCGGTGACGAACAGCCCGTTGATGTCGGCGATCACATCGGTGTTCAGCGACGGTACGAGACAGATGTCGCCGTCGGGTCCGGTTGCTACGGTCACCGCGTTGGCGGCCGGCTCGGCCGGCGATGTATTGAGCATGGACGTGCCCGCCGGCACCCCGCACTCCGATACTGACAGATGACCGTTCGGCTGCGGTTAGTCACCGACCAACGTGACCCGCGGGCCACCGGCGTCGCCGGTGACAGGTGTCGTCTCGTCCTCTCATGATCCGAAGGCCCATCGCATCACGAGGTTCTGCCCGGCCGCGCGCCTAGTCGTCGACCACATCGATCGAAAAGACGGTGCTCGCCGGTGATGCACCGCCGATGATGTCGGCGGCAAGAATGACCGCCGCGCCCGTGTACGCCGTAACCTCCTGATCGGGGAAGGTGATGCGATCCGGGTAGACGATGCCGGTGAGATACGCGCCGTCGTCGAGGCGATGCGATCGAGTCCACCGCAACAGATCGCTGGCCGTCGCCATGTCGCCGAGCACCGCGCAGGCGATCGCCGTCTCTGCCGTCTCGGAAGCCGTCACCCACGGCTCATCGCTCACGCAACGAACGCCGAGACCGTCGATTACGAACGTCTCCCACCCGTCGCCGAGGCGGGCCTTGGCCGCCTCACCCGTGAGCGCGCCGCCGATGACCGGGTAGTACCAGTCCATCGCCCACCGATCCTTCGGTTCGAACTGCTCGGGATGGTGCTGCAGCGCGTTGTCCAGCCTGGTCCGGGCCGCAGTCCACTCCGGCTTCTCCTCACCGATCAGTGCAGCGAGCCGCAGTCCGCAGCCCAACGAATGGCGGATCGACGAGGAACCGGTCAGCAGCGCATATGACCACGGCCGGGTATCGGGCTCACAGGCCCAGAGGATCCCGCCGGTCGGCAGCTGCATCGACACGACCCAATCGAGGGCCCGTTCGACGGTCGGCCAGAGATGGTCGACGAAGCCGCGATCCCAGGTGCACAGCCAGTGATGCCATACCCCGGCGGCCACGTACGCACATACGTTGGTATCGAGCTTGGCCTCCTCGATCGAGCCGTCGGGCCAATAGTAGTTGTGCCACGAACCGTCGGCGCGCTGGACGTCGGACAGCCATTCGTACGCCCGC
>JANMJD010000299.1:0-21649 GCA_031371195.1 Actinomycetes bacterium
AACTGACCACCGCCGAAGAGATGGAAGCTCGCCGCAGCGCGGCAGCTCCGGGCACCGCCAAGGGTGCCGACAAGCCCAAGCGGGAGATCTCCGAGGAAGAAAAGGCGACTCGCAAAGAGCGGGTGGCCAAGGCAAAGGACGCCCTTGCCCGCTCGGTCGGCACCAAGGGCGACCACGTCGCCCCGGCCCGCGCCGCCCTGAAGGTCTACCTGCAGAAGCTGAACGATCCCAAACAGCCCGACGACGCCAAGTTCGACGAGCTGTGCGAGGCCCCGTTCAAGGCTCCGCCCAAGAAGAAGATGAACGACCGCCGCTTCTGATCGGCCGACTGTCCGCTACCCGAGCTGTCGCGGACCGAGCCCGCCTCGGTAGTGGCTCTCGTCGTGGCCCGAGGCATCATCGAGTCCGACCAGAGCGCCGGGGGTGCCATCGAGATGAGAGTGATCGTCACCGGCACCCACCAGGCTCTTGGCATGGCGACGGCCGAGGGGTTGCGTGGCCGGGCGTTTGACGTCGTCGCGCTGGGGTGTGCTCCAGCCGATCGGGGTTCGGCCAGTCGCGGAGTCGCCGACGCGATCGAGACGCTCGGCGGGCTCGATCTGTTGGTCGTGACCGGCTGGAGCGATGCGGCGGTGACCCCCGTTGCGTTCGAAGACCTGGACGACGAAGCGTTCGAGCAGGCGTGGGAGGGCGGGATGCAGGGCATGTTGTGGACGCTGCAGGCGGCCATTCCTGCCCTTCGGACGACCGGCGGCAACGTCGTGGTGGTGGTGCCGACCACGGGGATGACGGGTGGATCGAACTATGCCGTCGGAGCGGCGACGTTCGAGGGCCAGCGGATCTTGATGAAGGCCGCGGCGCGCCAGCTCGGCCAGGAGGGCATCCGGGTGAATGCGATCGCGGTGGGCGCCGAGTCGGTTCTCAGCGACCCCGAGGCCGCCGAGGTCCACTACCTAGCCCCGCCTGCGGTGCCCGGGGAACCAGCGGCAGACGACGTCGCCGATGTCATCGGCTTCATCGTCAGCGAGGCCGGTCGCCGGCTGAGCGGCCAGACGATCACGATCGACGGCGGGCGATGGCTGGCCCCGTGAATCCCCGCCGCCTGGAGGGCCGCACGGCGATCATCACCGGCGCCGGTCAGGGGGTCGGCCTGGGTATCGCTACGCGCCTGGCCGCCGATGGCGCGAATGTCGTGATCGCCGCCCGCCGGGCCGAGACCGGTGAGCCGGCGGCCGAGTCGATTCGAGCGGCCGGTGGCGAGGCGATCTGCATCGTCACCGACGTGACCAGTCGGCCGCAGGTCCAGGCGTGCGTCGACGCGACGGTCGCCTACTACGGCGGGTTGGAGATCATGATCCACAACGCCGTGGCCGGCGCCGCCTCGGTCCATCGACTCGAGACGGTCGAGCCCGAGGTGTGGGAGAGGTTGTCGCGCACCGCGGTGTGGGGGAGTTTCTATTGCGCCCAGATCGCCTCGCCCCATCTGCGGGCGGCAGGCACCCAGGGACGATTGATCCTGATCACGTCGCCCAGTGGAGTCGAGGGCAGCCACACCCTGCCGCTGTACTCGCCGGTGAAGGCGGCTCAGCGGGCGATGGCCAAGAGCCTCGCCCGCGAGTGGGGGCAGTACGGCGTCACGGTCAACTGCATCGGCCCGGTCGCCGAGACACCGGCGCTGACCAGGGCATTCGCATCGAATCCGCAGCTGGCCGGCCGACTGGCGGCGCGTACGCCGCTCGGGCGGATCGGCAACGCCGAGACCGACATCGGTGCCGCCGCTGCCTTCCTGGCCGGCGATGACGGCTCGTACATCACCGGCCAGACGTTGATCGTCGACGGCGGCCATTTCATGGGATTCTGAGGTCGCCGATGGAAACGTGTGCGCCGCTTGCGGTCGGGTCGATCTCGTTGCGGCTCTACCCGCACGACCTGCCCGCAGTCGACCAGATCGCCGAGCTGCGCGCCCAGGCCGGCTTGTCCATCAAGGCCGGCTACGACGGGGTGATGGTCTCGGAGCACCATGCCGACTTCCCCGGATATCTGCCGAATCCGACGCAGCTCGCCCAGCTGCTGTTGGCGGCGATGCCCTCGGGATGGGCTGCGCCGTGCCCCCTGTTGTTGCCGCTCCAGCCGTACGCCCTGATCGCCGAACAGCTGGCATGGCTCGACGCCGCCTACCCGGGCCGGGTCGGCGCCGGGTTCGCCGCCGGGGCGTTGCCCGTCGACTTCGAGCTGGCCGAGGTGCCCTTCGCCGAGATCACCGAGCGGTTCAAGGCCGCGGTCCCCAAGGTCGTTGCGGCGTTGCGCGGGGTCGACGAATCGCCGCTCGGGCGTGACCGGGCGGTTCGGCGTACGTTGCACTCCCCGATTCCCATGGTGCTGGCGGCACAGAGCACGCCGGCGGTGCGCCGGGCGGCGCAACATCAGGTCGGAGTGCTCTACGACTTGCTCCAGACGTCGGCGGTATCCAAGCGGCTGTCCGACGCCTATGACGAGGCGGGGGGTGAGGCCGCCAAGATCCTGATCCGGCGGGTGTGGATCGGTGATCCGCCGACCGCCGAGATCGATGCCCAGATGGCCCACTACCGCAGCTACGCCCCGGCCCAGGCCATCGTCAACTGGGGCGACGACGAGCAGTTGGTCCACGGCACCGATGGTGTCGAGGCGGCCGAGCGGCTCGCGGCGGTCCTGACCGAGTCGAACTGCAACGCGGTCAATGTCCGCGTGCATCTGAAGGGGCTGTTACCGACGCAGGTCCGTCAGCAGATCGATCGGCATCGAGTGGAGTTTCTGCCGCGCCTGCGTCAGCTGTTCGGCTGACCCGCCGGCACGGTCGAGCGGGCCCGGGTGAAGTGCATCGCACCGTCGTCGAGCGGGGACTTGCGGAACATGTGGCGGTCACGGCTGTAGTTCTGCGGGTTGATCCACGGCTCACGGTCGCCCTGCTTGGGGAACCGGTGCATCACCCGTTGCATATAGCCGGAGGAGAAATCGGTGATCCACGGGCGTTCGGGCATGCCCTGATCGGAGTCCCGCAGGCGGGGCGTGCACTGCACGGTGCCCGTGTGCTCCATGTGGTTGAGCAGGCGGCAGACGTAGCTGCAGATCAGATCGGACCGCAGGGTCCACGAGGCGTTGATGTAGCCGAACGAGGAGCCGAGATTGGGCACGTCGGAGTAGGCGAACCCCTTGTACGTCCACGTCTTGGCGAAATCGACCGGCTCGCCGTCGACCACGAAATCCATCTCGCCGAGGGTCACCAGGTTCAGCCCGGTGGCCGTCACGATGATGTCGGCCTCCAGGTGTTCCCCGGAGCGCAGGGCGATGCCGGTCGGTGTCACACGGTCGATGATGTCGGTGACCACCGACGCCTTCCCGGCCTTGATGGCGGTGAACAGGTCGCCGTTGGGGACCAGGCACATCCGCTGATCCCAGGGGTTGTATGCCGGCGTGAAATGGGTGTCGACGTCGTAATCGGGGCCGAGCCGCTTGCGGACCAGCCCGAGCAGTTTCGCCTTCACCTTCTCGGGCTTGACGCGGGTCTGCTTGTAGAAGAATTGCTGCAGTTTGACGTTCTTCCAGCGGGTGACGTCGTACGCGACGCGATCGGGCAGGGCCTTGCGCAGGGTGTTGGCGATGACGTCGTGATCCGGAGCAGCCACGACGTAGGTGGGTGAGCGCTGCAACATCGTGACGTGCGCGGCCGCCTCGGCCATCGCCGGGACCAATGTCATCGCCGTGGCTCCGGAACCGATGACGACGACACGTTTGCCCTGGTAATCGAGGTCGTCCGGCCACGCCTGGGGATGGATGACCTGCCCGGTGAAGTCTTCGATTCCGGCGAACTCGGGGACGTAGCCGGCCTTGTAGCTGTAGTAACCCGAGCACATGAACAGGTAGCCGCACGTCAGCGTGACCGTCGCGCCGGTGTCCGTTCGAGTGGCGTACACCGTCCACCGGGCGGCGTCGCTCGACCACTCGGCCCGGTTGACCAGGTGCCCGAAGCGGATGTGGCGGTCGATGCCGTGCTCGACGACCGTATCGCGCAGATACCGCAGGATCGATGGTCCGTCGGCGATCGACTTCGCCGCGGTCCACGGCTTGAAGCTGTAGCCCAGAGTGTGCATGTCACTGTCGGATCGCACCCCCGGATATCGGAACAGATCCCAGGTGCCGCCGATGTCGGCGCGGCCTTCGAGTATCGCGTAGGAGCGATTCGGGCATTGGGTCTGTAGGAAGTATCCGGCCCCGATTCCCGAGATGCCCGCCCCGACCACCAGCACGTCCACGTGTCCATCCACGTGGTCAACCTAGATCAGGGCACGTTCACATTCTCGGTTGCAGGCGGTAACACGCAGTTCGCAGAAAATTCGCTTGAGTACCGCTGATCCCCACACGAGACTGGCCGCGTCGGCAAGACTCGAACGCAAGGAGGCCGAAGATGACATCCGTACTGTTGCTCGACGCCTCATGGCGCATCGATCGGGTGATCTCGGTGGAACGCGCCTGCGAACTGCTGGTCTGCGAACACGTCGTGGCCGCGTCCAGCGATGTGGCGATGGTGATGCACTCACCGTCCACCGAGGTCGTCATCCCCACAGTCGTCGCCCGGATCGGTGCCGTCCATTCCGTTATTCGGCGTCCTCCGATCTGCACGGCCCGCCGCGTGCGAGTCCGTGACGCGCACGTCTGCCAGTTCGTCATCGATGGCCGGCCGTGCAGCCGTCGGGGCGACACGGCCGACCATCTGCTTCCGGCGTGCCGCGGTGGAACGTCGACCTGGCTCAATCTGGTGGCCGCCTGTCGCGACCACAACGGGTTCAAGCGTGACCGCACGCTCGACGAGATGCACGCCCACTACGCCTGGACGTTGCGTCGGACTCCCATCGTGCCGTCACGGCAGCAGATCATCATCGGTGATCTGCGTCGCCTCGAGCCCGGCTGGGAGCCGTACCTCGCCGCGTGAACGTCCACTGGGGGCAACGTCTCGGGAGCGGAACTGGTGCCAGAAAATCCGCACGCCACGCATTCTCTGGCACCAGTTCTCCGGGCCGAGCGGTCCGATCGCGACGTTCAGTCGGGAGCGGGCATGGTGTCGAGGATCGCGTCGGGCACGGTGTTCAGGTAGCCCTCGTCGGGCCAGTTGAACCAACCAGCCGAGGCAAATGTTCCGCCGTCGGGGTGCAGCGTCGTCCCGGTGATGTACGACGACAGGCTCGAGGCGAGGAACACGACCGCGTTGGCGATGTCGGCGGGCACCCCCAGTCGACCCATCGGGACGGCGATCGGGGTGCCGGCCGGATGGAACGGCGCTCGTTCGCCGCCGGCGATGCGCAGCATGTTCGGCGTCGGAGTGATGTCGGGGGCCACGTTGTTGACCCGGATGCCGTCGGCGGCGAGTTCGATGGCCAACGACCGGGCGAAGTGGGTGACAGCGGCCTTGGCCGCGGAATACACGGCGAAGTTCGGGGCCGCCCGGTGGGCCTCGATGGTGGTGACGTTGACGATGCTGCCGCCGCGGCCGCCGGCTCGCATCGCCGGGATCGCCCGCGACGAGGCATGGAATACGTGGTTGAGGTTGGCGCGCAACAACGCGTCCCACGCCTTGGGGGCCTGATCGGCGAAAGCCCCCTTGAACGTGCCGCCGACCACGTTGACCAGCGTGTCCAACCGGCCCCAACGTTCGTCGACGGCCGCGAACAGGCCATCGAGCACCGCCGGCTCACGGGCGTCGCCGACCTCGACGATGGCGTCGCACCCGCGTCGGTGTAGCTCGGCGGTGACGGCGGCCGCGGCCATCTCGTCGCGGTCGACGACGGCCACTCGCACCCCGTTGGCGGCGAGGTCGAGCGTGATCGCCTCACCCAGTCCACCGGCGCCGCCGGTGACGATCGCCGTCGTCCCCTCGAGGCCCGCCCGCTGCGCCCACCAGTCGCCCGATGCGCTCACGACCAGGCGTCGATCAACTCATCGGATGTGACGATCGTGGCGATCATCGACAGGCTGTTGGCCAGCACGGCGTCGGCGTACTCCTTGGGGATGCCCACGACCCCGTCGCGTACGACGATCACCTGGTAGCCCAGATCGAGGGCGCTCAGAGCGGCGCCCAGGATCCCCAGATTCACCGACACGCCCAGCAGGATGATCGTGCGGACGCCCAGGTTGCGCAGCACCGAGTCGAGCTCCGTGCCATTGAACGGCGTCATCCCGTGCATCCGGGGGATCTCGATATCGGCGGGTTGCACGTCGAGTTCATCGACCAGTTCTGCGCCCGGCCGCCCGATGTCGACCGGGCCGTGGCCCACCTCGGCGCGTCGTTTCGCCCCGATCGAGAAGATGCGGCAGTTGACCGCCTGCCCGGCGCCGTCGGACCGCTCGCGCATCGTGCCGTGGACCACCCGTATTCCCCGAGCACGCGCGGCGCGGCACACTCGGCCGGCGACTTCGAGCATCCCGGCCTCACGGACCGCCACAGGGAGAGCCGGCAGAATCGCCTCGTCACCGACGATGCCCTTTTGCAGCTCCATCGTCACGACGGCCGCATGACTCGGATCGACCAGGAGGCGCAGGCGATCCGCCGCGGCAGCCATCGTGGGTCTCAGTTCAGTTCGGACATCTTGGTGCGTGGCCGCGCTTCGGCGAGCAGGCCGCGGATCACACCGTCGATCTCGTTGGCGTCGATCGGCGGGGTCTCGGTGTGCGGGCCTCGACGCCAGCCCTCGGCGATGCCGAGCAGGTTGCCGTTCGACTCGATCACCTGGCCGGTGACATCGGCGGACTGCGAGGAGGCGAGCCAGGTGATCACCGGCGCGACCCACTCGGGCCCGAAGCGGTCGAGCATCTCGTCGGGCATGCCGAGATCGGCGGTGAGCCGGGTGAGTGCGCCGGGGGCGATGGCGTTGACGGTCACTCCGTAACGGCCCAGCTCCTCGGCGGCAATCTGGCTGAAGGCGGCGATGCCGGCCTTGGCCGACCCGTAGTTCGATTGGCCCGGGTTGCCGTAGATGCCCGACACCGAGGTGGTGTTGATGATCCGGGCGTCATTCGTCTCGCCGGCCTTGGCCCGGTTGCGCCAATACTCCGACGCCACCCGGCTCGGAGCCCAGGTGCCCTTGAGATGGACCTTGATGACCGAGTCCCACTCCTCCTCCGACATCGAGAACAGCATGCGATCGCGCAGGATTCCGGCGTTGTTGACCAGCACGTCAAGTCCGCCGAAGGTGTCGATCGCCAACTGGATCATCGCTGTCGCATCGGCGAGCGAGCTGACGTCGCCGACGTGGGCCACCGCTTGACCGCCCGCGGCGACGATCTCGTCGACGACATCCTGCGCCGGTCCGGCGTCACCACCACTGCCGTCACGGGCACCGCCGAAGTCGTTGACGACGACCTTGGCGCCATGGTGGGCCAGCAGCAGGGCGTACTCCCGTCCGATGCCGCGACCGGCTCCGGTGACGATGCACACCCGTCCTTCACACATGTTGTTGCTCACGAATCCGACTGTAGGCGAGGGGTCCGCACCCCTCCGTAGTCCGCCTGACAACTTCGTCAAGCGCGGCCGCGCCTGCGCCCCGAATGGGTACAGATGTTCGCTAAGGTGACGGCGTGACGCGTCGGGCGAACATCCTCCATGCCGATCTCGACGCGTTCTACGCCTCGGTCGAACAGCTCCTCGATCCGAGCCTTCGGGGCCGCCCGATCGCCGTCGGCGGCAGCGTCGTACTGGCGGCCTCGTACGAGGCCCGGGCCTTCGGGGTGCACGGGGCGATGCCCGGCTGGCGGGCCAAGCGGCTGTGCCCGGAGCTGATTTTCGTCGGCGGCCATTTCGCCGAGTATCAGCGGCTCGGCGACCTGGTGATCGACGTGTTCTACGATTTCACCCCACTGGTCGAGCGAGTCTCGATCGACGAGGCGTTTCTCGACGTGTCAGGAGCCGTGCACCTCTTCGGCGAGCCGGCCCAGATCGCCGAACAGATCCGTGCCCGGGTCCGCGGTGAGCTCGGCCTGCCCATTTCCGTCGGTGTGGCGTCAACAAAGCATCTGGCCAAGATCGCCTCGCAGGTGGCCAAGCCCGATGGCCTCGTCGTCGATCCTGAGCATGAGCTGGAATTTCTCGCCCCGCTTCCGGTCGGTCTGATGTGGGGAATCGGTCCGGTGGCGCAGCGCAAGCTGGCCGATCGAGGTGTGTCGACCATCGGTGAACTGGCCGCCGGCTCGCCCGACGCATTGCAGGGCGTGCTCGGGAGGGCGATCGGCACGAAGCTGTTTCATCTGGCGGCCAACGACGACGCCCGGCAGGTGGAACAGGGCCGCCGGGCCGCGTCGATGGGAGCGCAATCGGCCTTTCGTCGACAGGTGCCGACACCCGAGATGATGCGGGGGGTACTCGGGCACCTCGCCGACCGTGTTGCATCGCGGCTACGGGCCAAACAGCGCGCCGGGCGCACGGTCACGGTTCGGGTCCGCTTCGCCCACCTGCGCTCGGTGACCCGCTCGCGGACCATGCCCGGGCCGATCTCGTCCACGTTGACGCTGGTCGAAGTGGCCGAGCGGCTGGTGCATTCGGCCCTCGACGATCATCCGAACGAACCCGAGGTCACGCTGTTCGCCATCTCCGTGTCGAACCTGGTCGACGAACCGACCCTGCAGATGGAACTGGCGGTGGAGTCCGACGATCCGTGCCGGCCGGGTTCGACGACCGGGACGGCGCGTTGGGCGATCGACCGCTCGATGGACGCCATCCGCCACAAGTTCGGCCGCGACGCACTTGGCTACGTCTCGGTGGCGATGTCGGAGTTCGACACGGTTCCCGACGAGTTTCGCGAACTTGCCGAACGTGACGGGTGAGCACGTGACGAGCGCAGGTGGCGGGCGCCCATGGACGGTGCACGTGGAGGACGGGGCGTTAGAGATAGACGCCGTTGACGTACGGCTGATCGGCGACGACCAGGGCCGGTCGGTCGATCGACGCGTACAGCTCGGCCAACGTCACGCTGCCGTCCGGGTGATCGGTACGAGGCAGCGGATGCTTGCCCAGCCAGGCCTGGGCCTCGTGCTTGGTCAGCCGATCGAGGCCGAAGTCGGCGATACACCGCCCGGGCCGCCGCACCGCGGGATGCATCGTCCCGACCGGCTCGGCCGTCGTCAGGCAGAACAGGTTCCTGCTGCCATAGCTGACGACGCCGTCGGCGATGTTCAACAGCCGTGAGAACGTCTGGCCGTTGGTCGACTTGGCGTTGTTGCGCAGGTACTCGTCGCAATCCTCGAGCACGATCAGCCGCCACTTCTCCTCGGTCGATTCGCGCCCGGCAAGGGCCACGTCGTGGAGGTAGGCGGGCTGTGACAGGAAGCGATCGGGGTCGAGGAGCACGTCGGTCGAACACCACCCGGCCCACGCGCCGGCCAGGGCACGGACCAGCGTGGACTTGCCCGAGCCGGTCGGTCCGTGGATCAACACCAGGCGCCCGACCGGCAGGGTGTTGGCGGTCAACGCCATCAACGCGTCGATGGTCGGTTGGGCGGCGGCGTGGTAGTTGCGCCGGATCGTCGCCCATGGCGGGGCCGGTACCGCGCGGGGCGTGCGCACGGTTCCGGTCCGGCCATCGTGGGTGAAGGCGATGTCGACAGTTCCGGCGGCTCGTTTCGGCTTGGCGGCCTTGGACCGCAGCTCGGCGATCACGCCCTCGGCAGTCGAGGGCTCGGCCGCCGATATGAGGATCGAGGCCTCGCCCGATGGCCGTTGGCGCACGGCGGCCACCCAATCGATGCCCACCATCACCCGGGTGGTGCCCCAGCCGTTGTCCACTTGGCGCACGATGCGGCAGCGCTTCGGCGTCGGCGCCGGACGCAGCACGCCGAGATCGGCCTGGCGCTGGGCAGGTTGGCTGCCGCCGGGGAACGACGTGGTCACCATCAGATTGCACAGGCGGTGCATGTCGTCGATGTCGAGCAGGTGCTCACGGGCTCCATCCAGGCGAGCCTCGAAGTCCTCGACGTGCTGATTCAGCGAAACGGCGGCCACGAGCGACAACGATGCCATGCTGCGAACGGTTTTGTGCAGCTTGAATGCCCGATGTCGACGCCACCGTGAGAAGCGGGCTCGGGCGACGCCGGCGTGGGCTGGCTACCCGGCGGTGATCCCTTGGCGAACGGCGCCCATGAAATCGATGTGGGCGTCGACCGACTGGAACTGCTTGCGCATCGTGACCACGGTGGCATGGGTCCCGCCGGCCGTCCGCCACTCCTCGATCGCCGCGACCGTGGCATCAACAGTCGTCGCCCGCAGAATGCCGAGATCCAGACCGAACCCGTCGAGATCCCGACCGTGCTCCTCGGCGAACCGGCGGATGCGGCCCAGACCGCCGACGGCGACGTCGACGGTGCCGGCGAACATGAATCCGTCGCCGAGCCGGGCGGCTCGGCGGAAGGCAGGGTCGCTGAACCCGCCCATCCAGATCGGGATCGGTCGAGTCGGCCGGGGGAGGATCGAGCCGCGGTCCATCCGGTCGTAGGCGCCGTCGAAGGAGAGCAGCGGCTCGGCCCACAGCCGGCGAAGGTATTCGACCTGCTCGGTCATCCGGGCCCCGCGATCGGGAAACGGCTGGCCGAGGGCGTCGTATTCGACGTAGTTCCACCCGGTCCCGACGCCGAGTCGCAATCGCCCACCCGACAGCAGGTCAAGGTCGGCGGCCTGCTTGGCGACGAGCACGGTCTGGCGTTGCGGCAGGATCAACACGCCGGTGGCGAACTCGATGCGGGTGGTCATCCCGGCCAGATAGGCGAACAGCACGAACGGGTCGTGAAACGGATCGAGTTCCGTATATGGGCCGGTCAGCGGTGGTGTGCGGTCATGGGGAGCGCCGACCACATGATCGTACGCGAGCAGGTAGTCGTAGCCCATCTGCTCGGCGGCCAGGCCGAATCGGCGGACGGCCTCCGGGTCGCCGCGCAGCTCGGTTTGAGGGTAGGTGACGCCGATCTGCATGGGGCTCCCGGGGTGTAGCGACTCGTCGTTGTCTGCTCTTCCTATCGCATCGGCCTGTCCTCACGCATCGGTGGCGTGACCGGCCGCATGTGATCGGGCGCCGGGCGTGCAAGGCTGGGATCCCTGCGTCGAGAGGACCATGATGACGACTACAGCCACCATGCCGTCGGTGTATCTGCCCCACGGTGGCGGTCCGGCGTTCTTCATGCACGGGCCGATGGCCGAGATGTTCCAGCCGATGGCCGAGTTCCTGGCGTCCTTCGACACCCTGCTGCCGGCGACGCCGAGCGCGATTCTGGTCGTCTCGGCCCATTGGGAATCGCCGGTGGTGACGGTGACCGGCGGCATGAATCCGGAGCTGATCTTCGACTATTTCGGATTTCCGCCCGAGACGTACGAACTCACCTATCACGCCCCCGGTCTGCCCACGCTGGCCGTCGAGGCCGCTCGGCTGCTCGCTGCGGCGGGCATCGCCGGGCACGTCGACGACGGCTACGGCTGGGACCATGGCGTGTTCATCCCGCTCAAGGTGATGTATCCCGAGGCCAGCATCCCGGTGGTGGCCATGTCGCTGCAGGCTGGCCTCGACGCGGCGGCGCATGTGTCGATCGGCGCCGCCCTGCGACCGCTGCGCGAGCAGGGAGTGCTGATCGTCGGCAGCGGGATGAGTTACCACAACCTCAGCCGATTCGCCAACGGCGGCCCGGACGCGGCGGCGTTCGATCGCTGGCTCGACGGCGCTCTCGGCGGCGACGCCGATCACCGTGCCGGACACCTGGCCCACTGGTCGTCGGCGCCCTCGGCCCGCGGCGCTCATCCACGCGAGGAGCACCTCATTCCGCTGATGGTCGCTTCGGGAGCGGGCAGTGACACACCGGCGACGAAGCTGTGGAGCGACCACGTCGGCGACTCGCGGGTCTCGGCCTGGGCGTTCAACTGACCGTCGCAACGAGGTGCCGACCGAGTCGGGCGACCGGGACAACTTGTCCGGCCGCCGGGCTTCGCCAGCACTGGTCAGCGGGGGAGGACGAACGGGGCCACCAGCCGGGCTCGCCGGGCCGGGCGACCCGTACGATCCTCGGCCCGGTCGGCGCTGCCCAGCACCGAGACGATCGCCCGTGAGGCCAGGAACCGCAGCGGCTCGGGTTCCCAGTTGCGTGATCGATGACCGACCCACGGGAGAGCGGTTCGCTCGGTCGATCGACCGGTGAGCAACTCGGCGATCGTGCGCCCACCGAGATGGGCGGCGACGACGCCGTGGCCGCCGTACCCGCCCGACCACGCCGTTCCCGCCAGGCGATCGACGGCCACCGACATGCACCAATCGCGGGGCACGGCAAGCGCTCCGCCCCAATGGTGGGTGATCGCCGCCTCGGCGGCCGCCGGGAAGTGACGCCGGATCGAACGTTCCAGTCGGCTGCGGACCTCGGCGTTGCGCTCGTGGGCGGGGTCGATCGGGGAGCCGAGCCGGTACGGCGCGCCGCGCCCGCCGATGGCGATCCGTCCGTCGACGGTGCGCTGGGCGTAGAAGAACAGGTGGTGGGCATCGGAGATGGTCACTCCCTCCGGCCAGCCGATCTCGTCCCAGACCGATGCCGGCAGCGGTTCGGTGGCGATCATCAACGAGTACAGCGGCAGATATCGGCGGTGCCAGCCGTTGGCCTGGACGCTGAACGACTCGGTCGCCCGCACGATCATCGGCGCCCGTACCGAGCCGTGGTCGGTACGCAAACAGCGCGACTCCACCACGGCCGGGCTGCGTTCGTAGATCTCCACTCCTCGCCGCTCGCACGCATCGGCCAGCCCACGGACCAAACGGGCGGGGTCGACGCGGGCACAGTGCGGACTGAACGTTGCGGCCACCGCTCCCGCGGTGCGGACGAATCCGCCGAGTTCGGTGGCGTCGAGCAGGCGGAGGTCCGATTCGCCGATCCCCCGAGCGCGCTTGGCCGCCACACCGGCGATCAGCCGCTGCCGCTGGGGCTCGGAGTAGGCGATCGTCAATGCGCCATCGTGGGCGAACCCGCAGCCGATCCGCTCGGCGGCGATCACCCGGCCGATCTCGTCGATGGCGGCGAACGTCTGGCGTTCGGCGCGTAGCACCGCGGCGGACGACGACTCCCGCGCATACACGCCGGGCGAGCCGGCGATGAACGCCGACACCCATCCACCGTTGCGCCCCGACGCACCGAACCCGGCGATCTCGCGCTCGACGACGGCGATCTTCAGGCTCGGATCGAGTTCGGTCAGGTAGTAGGCCGTCCAAAGCCCGGTGAACCCTGCGCCGAGAATTGCCACGTCGGCGTCGATGTCGGCAACGAGTGATGGGCGGGGCGCGAGTGACCCGGTGAACCTGTCGAGCCACAATGAACGGCGGCGATGGTCGAGTTCCGACGGATCGGTCATCGGCCGGACGATACCCCCACGAGGTGGCGACGGCCGGGTTCGCTAGGCGACGAGATCGAGGAACTGCCAGTGCTCGCCCTCGGCGAGTCCGAGCAGCTCACGGCCGCAGTTCTGATAAATCGCCGGAGCCGAGGTGACGTGTTGCGTGCCGGCGTGGACGTCGCGGATCAGCCGTTGCAGCGTGCCACGGCGCAGGGCCGTGGTCCCGGCGGCCAGGTACACATGGTTGCCGACTTCGTGCAGGGCGCTGGTCAGGTTGGCGAGGGCCAGACGGACGAGCGTGTGCTGGCGAACCGACAGATGCTCGCCCGTGTCGAGGGTCTGTTGGGCGTCGCCCCATGCTTCGAGGACCAGGGCGCGAGCGGCGCGGAATGTGCCCTCGGCCTTGGCGAAGCCCTGTAAGAACGCGGCATTGTCGCCTTGCGCTCCCGGTCGACCGGCCTTGTCGCGGGTCAATGCGGCGAGCTCGTCGAGCATCCGTCGACCGACGCCCATCGCCCAACCGGAGTGGCACATCTCGGCGAATCCGATGATGCCGACGTGGTAGAGGTTTCCGCCCCGCAATGGCTGTTCTGTGACCGCAAAATGGGAGTAGCCGTCGGGCACGAAGACGTTGTCGAGGGTGTAGTCGATGCTGCCGGTACCGCGCAGGCCGAGCACGTCCCAGTTGTCGATCAGCGTGGCCTTGTCGACGGGCACGACGAAGATGCGCGGCTCGCCGGTGGTCGTGATGATCGCCAGGGTGTGGATGTGGCTGCCGTGTTTGAGTCCGGAGGCGAAACTCCACGATCCGCTGACCAGATATCCGTCGCCACTCGGAACGGCGGTGCCCGGTCGGGTGCCCTGCCCGGCGATCACCGGGAATCGGTCGCCGCTGAACAGCTGCTTGGCCGCGTCGTTCTGCAGGTAGCTCCCGGCGGTGCCGATCGACAGGCAGGCGGCCATCTGCACCCAGCCGGTCGACGAGTCACCATAGGAACAGTTCTCGATGACCTCGAGCGACTGCAGCGGCGTCAGCTCCGACCCGCCGAGCTCCTTGGGTACCCACATGCCGAACAGTCCGGCGTCGTGGAGGGCGTCGACGACGGCTGGGGCGAGTTCGCCCTGCTCATCGGCATAGGCGGCGTGCTCGTCGATGAGCGGGACCAACGCCCTCGCCCGCTCGGCCAACGTCGAACGCGCTCCGAGTCCTGCTCCAAGATTCGTCATGGCACGCCTTCCTCACCTGCTGTGGTTCGACCGACATTAGTCATCCGCCACCGAATCACTCGGATCGCCGTTCGTACCCGCCGAACGATCGGGTCAGTCGGCGAACTCGGAGCGGATGGCCGTGCCATGCTCGCCGATCGCCGGGACGGCGCTGATCCGTTCCCAATCGGTGTGCACCGGTGGAGCGGGCAACGCCACAACCCCACCTGGCAGCCGAACGTCGACCCGGCGCAGATGCGGATGGGTCGACAGTGCGGCGACATCGTTGACGTTGCCATACGCGATGCGGGCGGCGCGCAGGCGAGCCTCGACCTCGGCCTTGGTCAGGGCGGCGAACGCCGCAGCCACGATGGCGTCGGTCTCGGCCCGACGGGCGACCCGGTCGTGGTTGGTCGTGAAATGCGGGTCATCGCCGATATCGGGTCGTTCGAGCACGTCGCGGCACAGGACGACCCAATCACGATCGGACTGGATCGAGATCAACACCGTGGCTCCATCGACCGTCTCGAATGCGCCGTACGGGGCGATCGAGGGATGGGCGAGGCCGACCCGGCTCGGCGCTGCCCCCAGGTAGTCGTGGTGGAGCAACGGGACGGTCATCCATTCGGCGATCGAGTCGAACAGCGAGACGCGCAGGTGGGCGCCTTCGCCGGTGCGTTGCCGGCGGTAGAGGGCCTCGGCGATGCCCATCGCCGCGTTCAGCCCAGTGCCGATGTCGACGACCGACACGCCGACCCGGCCCAGGGGGCCAGGTGGTCCCGACACGCTGAGCAGGCCACTCTCGGCCTGAACGAGCAGGTCATAGGCCTTGGCGTCGGCCATCGGACCCTCGTCGCCATAGCCCGAGATGTCGCAGACGATGAGGGCCGGGTCGCGCTCGCGCAACGCAGCGGCTCCGAGGCCGAGCCGTTCGGCCGCACCGACGGCGAGATTCTGAACGAATACGTCGGCGCGGTCGACGAGCCGCGACATCACGGCCTGGTCGGCGCTGTCGCGTAGGTCGAGGGCGATCGATTCCTTGCCGCGGTTCAACCAGGCGAAGTAGCTCGACTCGCCGTTCCCGGCGGCGTCGTAGCCGCGGGCGAAGTCGCCCTCGGGTCGCTCGACCTTGATCACCCGCGCACCGGCGTCGGCAAGCCGGCACGTGGCCAGCGGCGCGGCGACGGCCTGTTCCAGCGACACGACGAGCACTCCGTCGAAGGGTCTGGTGGGATGAGGAGTATCCGCGCTCACGATGACCGAACGGTAACGAGTTCGGCGGACCGAACGCGGTTGGTATTCGTCGATTGTGTTCGGGTCAACAACCGAGGGCGAACCGCATGGCGTCGCAAAGTTCGAGCACCCGATGCGGGCCGATCACGGCGACGAGTTCGGTCAGATTCGCCTTCGGGATGGTCGCCAAGTTGTCGAAGCTTGCCGCACACGACGTCGGCATGCCGTCCTCCGGCTCCAATCCGACCTCGGAGCGTAAGCCGCGTACGGTGCGGGTGATCGGGGCCACGACGACCTTGCCCAAAACCTGGATCGCCTCGGATCGCGTCAGGACGAGCATCGGCCGACGCCCCGGTTGCCCTTCGACTTCGGCCCACCAGATCTCGCCCCGCGCAGGCGTCACCACGGCTCCTCGGCGATGAGACGGCGGAGTACTTCCTCGCCCTCGGCAAGTTCTCCCGGGCTCTGGGGGAGCTCGGTGTACGACTCGACGACCTGGCGGACGTCACGGGTCGTTCGTCGCTCCTCGAGAAGATGCACGACTGCGTACCGGGCCGCCTCGGCTCGGTTGGCGAATTCACCGTTCTTGACCAGTTCGTCCAGTCCGGCGATGCACTCTTCTGGAACCCGTAGCGCTAGCTGTGTCAGCATGCTCAGGAGCATACAGCGAAGAGTCTCATAGAGCATCCCGGTTCCGCTCTGATCGGATCGAGCTCCAGGATGTGACTGCGGTGATCGGACTCGCCACGCCGATCGGTGTCGCCGGGTTCCTGCGGTTCGTCAGGCCGGCCGCGCGGCGGTCGTGGAGGCGGGGAGTGTTGGGCGCAACCCATCTGATGCCCGCCGAGTTCGATCGGCGGGCTGCGACGCGAGCGGTAGCGTCGGGCCGATGCGCTCCCGGCCGAACATCCTCGTGATCATGTATGACCAGCTCACGCCCAGTGCGCTGGGCTGCTATGGCAACCCGGTGGTGCAGACGCCGACCATCGACCGGCTGGCCGCCGCGGGGATTGTCTTCGACGCGGCGTACAGCAACAGCCCGCTGTGCACCCCGGCGCGGTACTGCATGATGACCGGGCAACTACCCTCGGCGACCCGTGGCTACGACAACGCCGCCAACCTCGCCTCGACGATCCCGACGTTCGCCCACTACCTACGCGCCGATGGCTATCGCACGGTGCTCTCGGGCAAGATGCATTTCGTCGGGCCCGACCAGTTGCATGGTTTCGAGTCGCGTCGCACGCCCGACATCTACCCGGCCGATTTCGGTTGGACCCCCGATTGGCGGGAGCCCGACAAGCGGATCGACTGGTGGTATCACAACATGGATTCGGTGACCGGCGCAGGGGTCGCCCAGGTCACCAACCAACTCCTGTTCGACGACGAGGCCGGCTACCACGCCACACGGGCGCTGCACGATCTGGCCCGCTCCGAGGACGAACGGCCGTTCCTCCTGGTCGCCAGTTTCACCCATCCGCACGATCCGTATGTGACCCGCCAGGAGTATTGGGATCGGTATGCGGGGGCCGAGATTCCCATGCCGACGGTGACGATCGACGATGTCACCGACGATCCCCACTCGGCCCGCCTACGGGTCGCCGTCGATGCCCAGAATGCGGTGATCACCGACGACGACGTCCGCAACGCCCGGCGGGCGTACTACGGCAACGTGTCGTACTGCGACGACTGGACGGCCCGGCTGACCTCCACCGTCGCCGCGCTCGGCCTGAGCGACGACACCATCGTGGTCCTCGTCGCCGACCACGGCGACATGCTCGGCGAACGCGGGCTCTGGTACAAGATGAACTACTTCGAGGGCTCGGCGCGCATCCCGTTGATCGTCCACGCGCCCGGCCGATTCGCCCCTCGGCGGGTGGGTGAGCCCGTATCGCTGGTCGATGTGCTGCCGACACTGATGGATCTGGCCGGGGTGGCCACCAAGCCCGTCGAACCGCTCGCCGGCACGTCGGTCGTCGGCCTGTGTGAGGGAGATGTGGAGCCGGAGCGGACGGTGATCGGGGAGTACATGGCCGAGGGTTCGAAGGCCCCGATCGTGATGATCCGCCGCGGAACCCTGAAGTTCGTCCACTGCCCGGCCGATCCCGATCAGCTCTACGACCTTGCCTCAGATCCGTTCGAGCATCGCAATCTCGCGGCCGACCCCGAATGGTCGACCGCGATCGACGGATTGCGCGCCGAGGTCGCCGATCGGTGGGACATGGACCGGCTGACGGCCGAGGTGCTCGCCGATCAGGCGCGCCGCCGGCTGATCGACGCAGCGATGCGCTCCGGCACGTTCACCCCGTGGGACTACACGCCGCCCCGCGACGCCGCGGGGGAGTACATGCGCAACCACCTCGATCTGAACGACGTCGAACGCCTCGCCCGCTGGCCGCGGTGACCGAGATGAAGGCAATCTGACACTTGTGTCAACATGAGTTCATGACCAACGAACTCGTGGACGAACAGATCCGACGCGTCGATGCCGACGGCATCATCACGTTGACCTTCACCCGCGACCACAAGCTCAATGCGGTCAGCGACGAGATGGTCGACGTCATCCGTGTCGCGGTGGCAGATCTGGCCGACGACGAGGCCCAGCGAGCCCTGGTGATCACCGCCGAGGGCCGCTACTTCACTGCTGGCAAGGACATCGGCCAGATGGGGGTGCAGTCGACGTCGGGGGTCGCCCTGCGGCGCAACTACCGCCGACTGCACGAGTTGTTCGACGAGATGGAGCGCATTGAGAAGCCCATCATCCTCGCCGCCCAGGGGCCGTGCCTGGGCATGGGCGTCGAGATGGGCTCGTCCTGCGACTTCCGCTTCGCCAGCGAGCGGGCGACGTTCGGGCTCCCGGAGGTGCCGATGCTGGCGGTGCTGCCCGGCTCCGGAGGCATCAGCCGGTTCACCCGCCTCGTCGGTCCGCACTGGGCACGGTGGCTGGCGATGGCCGGCGAGAACGTCGATGCGGATCTGGCGCTGACGATGGGTTTCGTTCATCGTGTGCTCCCCGAGGAAGGATTCCACGAGGCGGTGCAGGCGTGGGTTCGCAAGCTGATCGGATTGTCGCCCGAAGCGCTCGGACTGGCCAAGATCACCATCGACGCCGCTCGCGACTCCGACCGGCGCACGGCCCGTCACGTCGACCGGATGGCCAACACCATGTTGCTGCAGACCCAGGAGTACCTCGACAAGGTCGCCGCCTTCGCTGCCCGCTCGAAGCGGGGCTGAAGTCGGCCCGGCTCGAGATCCGGCTGAGTCGAATCAGGTGTTGGGAACCTTGTACGCCGCGCCGTTCCAATAGTCGCTGTTCTGGCAGATCCGGCCGTCGCGCAGCGTGCCGAACGAGACGCCGGGAATGTTCATCGGTTGCATGACCCACTCGATGGCGTACGTCTCGCCGTCCGACACATGGCGGACATAGTCAAAGGAGGCATCGGGTACGTTCTTGAACGAGTGTCGGGTGAAGCGGCGCATCTCGGTGATGCCGTCGGCACCGTGACCGATCGTCAAGTCGCGATAGACGATGTCATCGGTGAAGAAGGCCAGTACGGCGTCGACGTCCAAGGTCGCCCACGAGGCCAGGTAGTCGGCAAAGAAGTTGTGCATCGAGCCGACCGTAGCGCCGTGATCACCCCACGCCTGAGCCGGCGCCCGTACGAGCCCGCTCCGGGCGATCGCTACATTGGTCTCATGCCGAATGCGTCGTTCACCTCAATGGACAACTCGACCCGCGAGGAGTGGTTGGAGATCGGTCGGCGGACTGCCGAGAACCAACCCCGAGTGGCCGAGCGCGTGCTCGGGTTGCTGCGATCGTTGGCCGAGATCGACGACGGGTTCGTCACCGATCAGCTGACCCATTGCCTGCAGACGGCGACGATGGCCGAGCGGGCAGGCGCCGATGACGAGGTCGTCGTGGCGGCGCTGTGTCACGACGTCGGCAAGGCGATCAGTGTGCCCAACCACCCGGCGATCGCCGCAGCCATTCTGAAGCCGTACGTGCGGCCCGAAGTCCACTTCATGATCGAGACCCACCAGGACTTCCAGGGCCGGCACTACTACGCCCACTTCGGTCTCGACCCGGATGCCCGTGAGCAGTATCGCGGCCACGCCGCGTTCGAGATGGCCGAGCGTTTCGCCGATGAGTGGGATCAGAAGGCGTTCGACCCGGCGTACGACACGCTCCCGCTCGAACACTTCGAGCCGAAGGTCCGGGCCCTGTTCGCCCAGGCCTACGCCCCTCGGTGAACCGACGATTTGGCGGCGAGATCGGGCGTGTTGCGAACGTCATCGACCTGCCGGAGCTCACGCTCCTTCGAGCAGGGGAGTGGTAGATGGACTTCAGCGAGTCTGCCGATCACGACGCCATCCGAGAGGGAATACGACGCGTCTGCGCCGACTTCCCCGACGAGTATTGGGCGGCGAAGGACGAGGCTCACGAGTTCCCGTGGGATTTCTACGACGCCCTCGCCGCCGGTGGTTGGGTCGGCATCGCCATCCCCGAGGAGTACGGCGGGGGCGGCCAAGGAATCACCGAGGCCTCGGTGATGCTCGAGGAGATCGCCGCCTCCGGAGCGGCGATGAACGGGTGTTCGGCCGTCCACCTGTCGATCTTCGGCCTGGAGCCCGTTCGGCGGCACGGCTCACCGGAACTAATCGCCGAAGTGCTGCCGCGGGTTGCCTCGGGCGAGTTGCACGTCGCCTTCGGGGTCACCGAACCCGACGCCGGAACCGATACCACGTCGATTCGCACAAGAGCGGTGCGAGACGGTGACGAATACGTCGTACACGGTGCGAAGGTGTGGACATCCAAGGCGACGCACTGCGAGATGTGCCTGCTGCTGGTGCGCACGACCCCCCGCGAGGACTGTCGCAAGCCGACGGATGGCATGACCCTGCTGCTCGTCGATCTGCAACGTCCCGAAATCGACATCACCCCCATCCCGAAGCTGGGACGAAATGCCGTGGTGTCGTGCGAGGTGCGTTACGACGGCCTGCGTGTGCCGGTCGGTCGGCGCATCGGTGACGAGGGCAAGGGCTTCACGTACCTGCTCGACGGTCTCAATCCGGAGCGGATTCTGATCGCCTCCGAAGCGCTCGGGATCGGGCGTGCGGCGATGCGTAAGGCGGTTGCGTACGCCAACAATCGAGTGGTGTTCGGTCGTCCGATCGGCCAGAACCAGGGTCTCGCCTTTCCGCTGGCCGAGGCGCACATGAAGCTGCATGCCGCCGGCCTGGCGGTGCGCGAGGCATCGTGGCGTTTCGATCATGGTCTCCCGTGCGGCGAGGCGGCGAATACGGCGAAATATCTGGCGGCCGAAGCCGGGTTCTTCGCCTGCGACCGGGCCATGCAGACCCACGGCGGTATGGGGTACGCCAAGGAGTACCACGTTGAGCGGTATTGGCGTGAGGCCCGGCTGATGAAGATCGCTCCGGTCAGCCAGGAGATGGTGTGCAACTACATCGGCACGCAGGTGCTCGGACTGCCCAAATCATATTGAGCGAGGGCGACGATGGTCGAGCGGACCATCGCCGAATACCGCGCGATCAGCGTCACCTCGTGTCCGCTCGCACGCCGCCGAGATCGGTGGCGCCGACGCCAAGGACACCCCAACCGACCAAGAACTGACAGCCCGCCAACAGGTAACGTCCGGCGGATGATCGACATCTCTTGTGCATTTGCAACGTCGATGGCAACGCCGGAGCAGGTGGTCGTTGCCGAGGATCTCGGCTACCGGAGGGCGTGGCTGTACGACTCGCCGGCGCTGTACCCCGATGTGTGGATGATCCTCGCAGAGTGTGCGCGGCGCACATCGGTGATCGAACTCGGCCCCGGTG
>JANMJD010000311.1:0-2735 GCA_031371195.1 Actinomycetes bacterium
CGCAACGCGCAGAACAAGCGGATGACCTACGAGATGAACGCCTGCTTCAACGACGCCGCGCGGCGCAATGACGTGAAGGTGATCATGTTGCAGGCCGACGGTCCGCATTTCTCCTCCGGCCACGACATGCGCGATACCGAATCGATGCGCGAATTCGAGCTGGTCACCCCCAATGGCGGTTTCGGTCGCGACGGCCAGGAGGGCCAGATGGCGTGGGAGGACGAGGTCTACTTCCAGATGTGCTGGCGGTGGCGAAATCTCCCCAAGCCGCTGCTCGCCGCCGCGCAGGGCAAGACGATCGCCGGTGGGCTGATGCTGTTGTGGGTCGCCGACGTGATCGTCGCCGCCGATGATGCCCTGTTCTCCGACCCGGTCGTCGGCATGGGGGTGAACGGCGTCGAGTACTTCGCTCATCCCTGGGAGTTCGGTGCCCGAAAGGCCAAGGAACTGCTGTTCACCGGGGATTGGGTGACCGCCGCCGACGCCCGACAGCTCGGGATGGTCAACCATGTCGTGCCGCCGGCCGAGTTGCGCGACTTCACGATGGCGATGGCCCGGCGCATCGCCACGAAGCCCTCCTTCGCCCTCAAACTGGCCAAGGAGTCGGTCAATCAAACACTCGAGGCCCAGGGCCAGTGGACGGCGCTGCGGGCGGCGTTCTCGATCCAGCATCTGGCCCATGCGCACAATCGGGTCAAGTTCGGCATGCCCGTCGATCCGGGTCCGGCGCGCGAGGCTCGACCCTGATGGCCTCCCCGCCAGCCAAGAGACTCGGCCGTCCGAAGGATGCGGACTCGGTCGAAACGCGGCTGCGACTGATCTGCGAGGCTCGTCAGATCTTCGCCCAGAAGGGCTACGGCGCGACGACGAACAAGGACATCGCCGCCAGTGTGGGCATCACCCCCGGCGCGATCTACCACTACGTGCTGTCGAAGGCCGACCTCTACGTCGAGGTGTACGAAGAGGTCCAGAGTCACGTCGCCGACGTGTTCGCCAAGGCGCTGATCGGCCGGGTGGGATTGATCGACAGCATGATCGCGGTGCTCGACGCCGCGGTCGAACTCAACGAGGAGGATCCGTCGCTCGCCGGCTTCCTGTTCGGTGTGTCGCGTGACGTCCGCCACCACCCCGACCTGCGTCACCTGTTCCGCTCGCGGGGGATGGCGACGGCGCAGCTCATCCATCGGCTGGTCGCCGACGCCATCGTCGCCGGTGAGATCGACGCATCGCAGCGCCGGGCGGTGGAGGACATGCTCGGGGCGGTGCTCAACGGACTCGTACGCTTCGCCAACCTCATCGGCGACGGCGACCGGCATGCTGCGGCGGTCGCGGCGCTCAAGATGCTGCTCGCCGGAACTCTGGTGCAACCGGCGTTCGCTCCGGGCGACACCACACCCGTCGCCGATTAGCAGTCCGCCCAGCGGGTTCCACAGCCGGCGGGCTCGTCACTCGGCGGGCCGGCCGCTCGGGTTTGAGCAGTCAGTCGGGTGGCGCGAGAGCCAGTACCCACAACAGGGCGGTGAGTGAGAGTCCGTCGAGCACCCGTCGCTCGGTGATCTCGACCCGCAGACTCGACCACGCCACCCACTCGATCCGCTCGGACTCGCTGGCGTCGGTCGGATCGCCGACGTGGACGGCGTCGGTGGCGGCGAAGATGTGGAACACCGCGTCGCTGACCCCGTTGTACGGGTTATAGCTGAACAGCAACTCGACCGGACCGGGTCGCCAGCCGGTCTCCTCATAGGCCTCGCGGGCCGCGGCCTCGGCCGGCGTCTCGCCGTCGTCGATGCGTCCGGCGGGTATCTCCCAACCCCACGTGTCGGTGGTGAACCGATGCCGCCACAGCAGCAGGACACCTCGTTCGGTATCGGTGATGATCGTGCCGGCCGCGTCGGCGGTCGCCCGCACGACGTGGTGCTCGAAACGGGGTCCGTTGGGGATCTCGATGTCGGTGAGCGCCAGGCGCAGCCACGGGCTGTCGTAGATGACCCGCTCGCCGTGCACCGTCCATCTCATGACGCCGCCACGCTACCGTCCTCGCCGGCCGTCATGCTCCTGACCGGAACGAACCGGCGATGCCTTTCGGGCTCGGCCGTCTACCTGGGGCGATGGGTGCCGAAGGGATGCAAGGGGGTGTCATTGGACGGGGTGATCTTCGCCAGCAATCGGCCGAGTTCCCTGCGCTCGGCGGGGCTGAGGATCCGCATCAGCGGTGGGGGCTCGGTGAATACGGCGGTCATCTCTGCGCTGACCGCGTGCCCCCGCTCGGTGAGGGCGATCACTTTCACCCGCCGATCGGTGGGACTCGATGGTTACTGTGAGACCCATGTCCACCACCTCGAACCGGTTCGGCGCGGCAATCGTCGCCGAAGGCCTGGTCAAGAGCTTCGGCGACGTCCATGCCCTGCGTGGTGTCTCGCTCGAAGTCCCATCCGGCACCGTGCTCGGCCTGCTCGGCCCCAACGGAGCAGGCAAGACCACGGTCGTGCGCATCTTGACCACCATCCTGCGGCCGGATGCCGGGCGGGCGACGATTGCCGGTAACGATGTGCTCGCTGCGCCGCAGCTGGTACGTCGCAGCATCGGTTTGGCCGGGCAGTACGCCGCGGTCGACGAGAACCTGACCGGACGGGAGAATCTCACGCTCGTCGGGCGCCTCAACCACCTTGCCAAGTCGGTTTCGGGTACCCGGGCCGACGAGTTGCTCGACCAGTTCCATCTCACCGATGCCGCCA
>JANMJD010000339.1:0-5952 GCA_031371195.1 Actinomycetes bacterium
GGTGGCGGCGACCAGCTTGGTTGACAACGTGACGGCCCGGGTAATCACCGTGGGAGCTGCGACGGCGTCGGTGACGCAGCCACAGCGGTCGTCGCATGGCCCGTCGGGTCGGTGTTGTTCGAGCATCGCCGCAGCCTGTTGGAGCTGTTCGGTCAGCGTCACCAGATCGACGATCTGCTCGCGGGCCGTAGCGAGCTTGTCGGTGACGAGGCGGCGCAGGCGGTCCTGGATCGGTCCGCATTTGCCGCCCTCCCAGGCCCGCGTCAGGTCGGCGATCTCGTCGAGCGAGCAGCCCAGTTGCTTGGCGCGGGCGATGAAGGCCAGACGCTCGACCGCGGCGTCGTCATACAGGCGGTAGCCCGCCGGCGTGCGGGCGGCCGGGCGGACCAGCCCGATCTCCTCGTAGTACCGAAGCGTGGCGGGGCTGAACCCGCTGCGGCTCGCCACGTCGCGGATCTGGTATCGGACGGTCACACGAGTAGAGTAAACCTTCGAGTCGACCTGAGGGTCAAGGACGACTTTGCACTGCGCAAAGTTTTTTTGAAGTTCTGACCACTCCTCGCACGTTTGTTCGTTCGCGCCGTTAGCGTCTGCCCTTCGGATTCATCGCAGTTGGTGAGTCCAGTTTTGAAGGTGAGGGCCCAATGGCCACCGGTACAGTTAAGTTCTTCAATGTCGACAAGGGTTTCGGCTTTATCTCGCGTGAGCAGGGTGACGACGTATTCGTCCACTACTCCCAGATTCAGGGCTCGGGCCACAAGTCGCTCTCCGAGGGTCAGGTCGTCGAGTTCGACGTAGCCCCCGGACGCAAGGGCGAAGAGGCCCAGAACGTCCGTCCCGTCTGACATTCTCTAGCTGAACCCCCTCGCCCAACGGAGCTCCGGCACTCGGGCGAGGGGGTTTTGCAGTTTTCGGCCGGTATGCGAGCGAGCGGACTCGGCACGAGACGGTGCGCCGTATCCTCAGATGTGCCTTCCGGTCGGTTCGTTCGCCACCACAGCGGCCGTCCCCGCTCGACGAGCCGGCGGTTGATCACGTTGATGGTGGCCTGGGGCTGCATCGCCGTCGGCGTGCCGTTACTCGTGCGGGCAGAACTGGGAGTCGCGCCCTTCGACGTGCTCAACACGGGTCTGAGTGGCACCGCCGGTTGGAGTTTCGGTACGGCGTTCGTCTTCAGCGCCGCCGTCCTCTATGCCCTGGGAGTGCTCCTCGGCGCCCGGATGGGGTGGGCATCGCCCGCTGGCACGGTCGTCATCGGTCCGATGGTCAACCTTGTGCTGTCGTGGATTCCTCACAGCGAGCGCATCGCCGCCCGGCTTCCCCTGTTCGTCGGCGGCACGTTGGTGATCGCCACGGGAATCTGTCTGGGGATCGTCGCCGACTTCGGCCCGGGGCCGACCGAGGTGTTCATGCTCGGGCTCGTTCGTCGAGGTATGGGCATCGTCACCGCCCGATGGGTGAGCGACGGTCTCCCGATGGTCGTTGGCGTGGCGCTCGGCGGTCAGCTCGGCGTGGGGACGGTGTTGTTCCTGGTCGGCATGGGTCCGCTGGTCAAGTTCGGTCTGCGCGTGCTGCATTTCACGCCGCGCCAGCGGTTGCCGGCGGGGAGTCAGCTCGGTCGGCGGTTCGTGGAGCCCGGGTCGGGAACGCCGGGCGGCGTTCCCTCGTGATTCTCGATCAACTCGATCAGATAGCCGTCGTACTCCTTGATGAAGGCAATCGTCACCGGCCAGCGGTCGAGTCGTTGCGGCGGTGACACGGCCTCGCAACCGGCGGCCACACACCGTTCGTAGAGCGCGGCGCAATCATCGGTGTACAGGTACAGCTTCCACAGCGACTTGCCCATCTCGATCGGTCCGACCTGGTCGAGTTGCTGGGCGAGTTGGATGCGCGAGCCGCCCCCGTCGGCCTGCAACACGGCCTCGTGGGCGATCGGAATCTCGGTGCGGCTGCACAACGGTATCCCGCAGACGTCGCGCCAGAACTCGATCGACCGTTCGATATCCGTGACGTTGATGCAGAACTGCCCAAGAATCTGGCCCATGTGATCATCCTCCGGTCGGCAATCCGCTCAGGCTCACACGTCGGCGCGTCGATGAACGAAGCGGGGGGTTCGGCTCAGCGCAGGGCGACCAATCGGTCGTGAGGGATGGCATGGACGATGCGGCCCCGATACCCGGTCATCGTCTCGGCTGCGCACAGCGCGTTCCAGATCGACTCCTCCACGGCCTCGGCGGTGGCGTTGAACAACCGGGTCATCTGTTCGCCGGGCATCGTGGTGACGGCGATCGGGGCGCGAGCACGGGCGGGCACGCGGTTGGCCGTGGAGAGGGCGATGAAGATGTCGCCGCTGCTGTGGCCCCCCGTCCCCCCGACCCGTGACAGCCCCACGGTCGCCCGGCGGGCGAGGCGCTTGCACTGATCGGCGACCAGCGGCGCGTCGGTGGCGATGATCACGATGATCGAACCGGCATCGGCGGTCGACGGATCGGTGGGTGGTGGCACGACGGTGTGGTCGATCATCGCGCCGACCGGTCGGCCGTCGAGCCGGAGCAGCTCCCGTCCGCCGTAGTTGGCCTGCACCAGTGCCCCGACGGTGAACGTGCCACTCGGCGTCTCGACGAGGCGCGACGACGTGCCGATCCCGCCTTTGAATGCGTGGCAGATCATCCCGGTTCCACCGCCGACGTTGCCTTCGGCAACCGGTCCTGGTGTCGCAGCATCGGCGATGGCGGCGCGGACATCGGCGGCGGTCAAGGCGAAGGCGTTGATGTCGTTGAGATAGCCGTCGTAGGTCTCGGCGACGATCGGCAGGCACCAGTCGGCGTCGGGATCGTTCTCCACCTCGTAGCGGACCAACTCGTCGCGGACCAGGCCGACCTGATGGGTGTTCGTGATCCCGATCGGGCCGTCGACCAGGCCCGATTCCTCCAACCAATGTGAACCGGTCATTTCCCCGTTGCCGTTGAACGAGTACAGCCCGCCATAGCAACGGTCGTCGCGCTCGTCCGCCGGACGGGTGTGGACGATCGTCACTCCGGTACGGATGACCCGGGGTGAATCGGCGATCAGGGTGCGATGCCCCACCGACACGCCGGCCACGTCGGTGATCGCATTCCATAAGCCGGGCGTGCCCGTTCCGATGGTGAACCCGAGGTCGCGTAGCCGAGGCATCAGACCGCCAGCGATGCCAGCGGGACGACGGCGCAGTCGATCGCCGTCGGGTCGGTCTTGGGCAGTAGGAATCGCCAGAAGATCGATCCCTGACGATGGCCATCGGTATCGAGCCAATTGGCCACACCCGGGTTCGAGTGGGCGACGACGAGACGGTAGCTGCCGTCGGCCTCGAGCGAGATCTGCTGCTGGTTCAACGACGACTGGTGGTTGCGGTAGTCCAGGGTCTGCATGTGCCTGTTCCACAGCATCACATTGGCGAAGGCGCACTCGGGCAGGAAACCGGTCATCACCAGGGCCTGGTCGGGCTGCAGGTCCCAGCGGCCCATGGCATAGACGATATCGGCCGCACCGGGCACGGGAAGTCCCGAGTCGCGGAAACTGAACGGCATCGGCAGGGTGTTGGGCACATTCGAGACGAACGGCACCGGCGACGGCGACCCGAAGACGTTCTGCCCGATCGTGACCTGGCGCACGAAGGCCACGGCTTCGGCCAGCCGGGTGGCAAAGGTGGCGTCGTCGAGCGGCGGCGGAGGTGACGCCTCGCCCAGCGCCTCGATCCCGATCTCGACGCTGATCGACGGGTCGTTCTGGACGGACTTCACCCGGTGGTAGTAGCTGCGCACGACCACGGCGTGCGCAGCAGGATCGAGCTGCAACCAGTTGCTCGGCCGCTCGGTGGCGCTCAGCACCAGTTCGTAGCTGCCGTCGTCGGCGACGGTGAAGTTGCGGTCGTTCACGTCGCCCAGCAGCGGTCCGGCCATCCCGCCGTCGGCCGCGACACCATGGATCGTGAACGACGTGTAGCACTGCTCCCGGATTCGACCGAACACCCGGTAGGCGCGGTGGCCGTTGATGCGGGCGAAGTGGTAGATCGCGTCGGGGTTGTCGCCCTGCATCTTGCGAGCCGGAGAGACGATCGAGGCGAACCGGGGGTGCTCGGGATCACCCTCGGCGAACAGCTCCGACGCCGCGGACAGCGCCTGGACGACGTAGCGGTAGCCCTCGACCACGTCGAGCGGGTCGGTGAATCGCGCCGCACTCAGAACGTAGCCGTCGCGGATTTCGGTCAGTGCGGCGATCAAGTCGTCGAAAACGGCAGTGGTCAGCGGAGCGTGATTCGGTGCCTGGCTCATGAAGTCCCCTCGGTGAACTGATCCGTCTCATCGTGCCAGAGACGGCGGTCCCGTCATCGACTGGCTGCCGAGCGCGTGTCGATCGCCCGGCCATGCGCTACAACGGGGTGGTGAAGAATCGTGCGGCGGCCAATCGCGCGGTCGAGGAATGGGCGCAGAAGCTCGTCTCCCGTCTCAATCCGGCCGACGTCGAACGGATCGCCAACCAGATGCTGGCCTCGATCGATCAGGTCAGCGCCTCGCGCTGGGAGGCGGCCGTCGAGCGGGCCGCCTCGCTGAAGGGTGACGTCCGCCCCGAGAAGCTCCGTTCACTGAGCAACTCGTTCGCCCGCGAGCTCGGCTTGTTCGGCGGGGCGGCCGGTGTTGCCGCGGCGGCGCCCGGGGTCGGCACGACCGCAACGTTCCTCGCCACCACGGCGGAACTGGCCTGGTTCACCACCCGTGCCGGGGATCTGATCCTCACCGTCGCTGCTCTGCACGGCCGCCCCGAACCAACGGTCGACGAGCGTCGCGCCTGGTTGCTGGCCGTCTTGATCTACGGTGGCTCGGCTCGAGACGGCTTCACCACCGCGCTCAACAAGGCCGCCACGGGCCTGTCACCCGCCGCCGGGAGCAAGGTGTCGCTGGCCACGCTGCAGTCGGTCAATCGTCTGATGAGCCGCATGCTGATCCGCCGCTATGGCACGCGTCGCGGACTGGTGGCGTTGGGTACGGCCCTGCCGCTCGGTCTGGGGGCGGTGGTCGGCGGCAGTGCGAACTTCATGGCCATCCGCAATCTGGCCCGCCACGCCGACGAGTTCTTCGCCCGCCTTCCGTACTCGGCGATCGATACGACGGCGATCGACATCACCGGCCGGCTGCCCCGGTCGACGTCGTGACCGAGTCCGGCTGAAGGTCTAGGTTGCCGGTCGTGGACTCGACGCGGGTGGACAAATGGCTGTGGGCGGTGCGGGTCTACCCGACGCGCTCGGCCTCGACCGATGCCTGCCACGGCGGCCACGTACGGGTGAACGACAGGCCGGCCAAACCGTCGACGACGGTACGGGCCGGTGACCGGGTCACCGCCACCACTCGCGCCCACGAACGGGTGCTGGAGATCGTCGTCATCATCGACAAGCGTGTCGGCGCCCCGGTGGCGGCAACCTGTCTGATCGATCACAGCCCTCCGCCCGAGCCGGTCGATCGCGTGCCCGCCCCATTCGTGCGCGACCGAGCCACCGGCCGCCCGACGAAACGCGACCGGCGTCAGCTCGATCGCTTCCGCTCGAACGGTTGAACGCTCCCGACGCTGAGGGGACCCGGTGCCCGGGGGTGTATCGTCGGAGTGCCCCGATCGTAAGGACTGAGTTGCAAATGGCAATCCGCGCCAAACTGACCACCGCCGAGGAAATGGCAGCCCGTCGCACGACGGCTGCTCCGTCCACCGCTCCCAAGGGTGCTGATAGGCCCAAGCGGGAGATCTCCGAAGAGGAGAAGGCGACCCGCAAGGAGCGCGTGGTGAAGGCCAAAGACTCCCTCGCTCGCTCCGTCGGGACCAAGGGTGACCACGTTGCTCCGGCCCGCGCCGCGATCAAGGTGTACCTGCAGAAGCTGAACGATCCCAAGCAGCCCGACGACGCCAAGTTTGAAGAGTTGATCGAGG
>JANMJD010000380.1:0-2533 GCA_031371195.1 Actinomycetes bacterium
AACCCAGTCCTGATACCACTGAGGAGCGGTTGATTCGCATGTGTCAGATCCCCTCTTTCACGGTTGAACGTGAATTCGGGTCGCCCCTCGGGTACGGCCGACCGGGCGACTGATACCGGGCAACAGTAGCCGGAACTCGGCATGGGTCGAACCGGACCCGGGACGGCGGCGTTCGGGAGTCGGGCGTGAGCCGTGCCAACTCTCTGATCGTCGCTGATTCGAGGAACAACCGCGGGTCGGGGGCGGTTAAGATTCCTGACAAGGTAGATCGGCTTTGTCGGAAAGGCGCCGGCCATGATCATCAACGAGAGCGTGCTCGATCTCATCGGCAACACACCACTGGTGGATGTGTCGATACTGTCGCCGAACCCCGACGTGCGCATCGTCGCCAAGCTCGAGGGCCAGAACCCGTTCGGCTCGGTCAAGGACCGTATCGCCAAGGCGATGATCGAGACCGCCGAGAAGGAGGGCCTGCTCAGCCCCGGCCAGACGATCGTCGAGCCATCGTCGGGCAACACGGGTATCGCGCTCGCCGCCATCGCCCGGATCAGGGGCTACCCGATCAAGATCCTGATGCCGACCTCGGTCTCGATCGAACGACGCCAGATGCTCGAGGTATTCGGTGCCGAGTTGATCCTCACCCCGGGGGAGGAGGGCTCGAACGGTGCCGTGAAGCGGGCGTTGGAACTGCATGCCCAACACCCCGAGTGGTTCATGCCGTATCAGTACGCCAACGACGCCAACCCGCGTGCTCATTACGAGGGCACCGGTCCCGAGATCCTGCGCGACTGCCCGGAAATCACCCATTTCGTCGCCGGCCTCGGCACCTCCGGCACCCTGATGGGCACGGGCCGCTTCCTCAAGGAGCACAAGCCGACGGTGAAGGTGATCGCCGTCGAGCCCCCGCTGGGTGAGCGGGTCGAGGGATTGCGCAATCTCGATGAGGGCTACATCCCGCCGTTGTTCGAGGCCTGGGAAGGTTTTGATCTGCTCGACCGCAAGCGTGTCGTGCGCCCCCGCGAGTCGCTGGAATGGACCCGTCGGCTGGTCAACGAATGCGGCGTGTTCGCCGGCATCTCGGCCGGCGCAGCGATGGCCGGTGCGGCGAAGGTGGCCAGCGAGATCGAGTCCGGCGTGATCGTCTTCATCGTCTGCGACAACGGCTGGAAGTATCTCTCGACCGGGGCGTACACCGACGATCTGGATGAGGCCGAGGCCAAGGCCGAGAAGATCATCTACTTCTGACAGTCTCTGGTACCGACGGACACGGGCCGTTCAATCTCTGCACTGGTCCATTCGATCACTCTGCGAGGTTTTCTGGCCGATTTGTTGAATTCTTGTATCAAGGAGCGGTCGTCTGCCCTCTGAAGTTCGATGCCCGATGACAGCGCGACACTCAAACGGTTGGAGTACGAGCGAGCCGCCCGTCGGGCGGTTCTGCAGGCGATCGCGCTCGGAGTCGGCGTGGTGGTGATCGCCGTCGTGGTGATCCTGTCCATCGCCTGAGCCGCGGACCACGAGGCACCGACGGCGGGCACCGGGCGCAGTCAGCGGCTGGCGACGAGCAGGATCAGACCGGTCACGACGACCGCCGAGGCGGCCAATCGCCGCGCCCCGGCCCGTTCGCCGAGAGTGTGCCAGCCGAGGAAGGCGGCGAGTACGACGCTGGACTCACGGATGGCGGTGACATATCCCACCGGGGCCCGACGAAGCGCCAACTGCACCATTGCGTAGGTGATCGTCGCGGCGATGCCCACGACCAGCAGCTTTCGCCAACGTCGTCTGACGATGTCGACCATCCGAGAGGTGCGGCCCGAAGCAAGCCCGAACAGGGTGTTCGAGGCCATCGTGCACGTGCTCGAGGCGAACACGTAGCGATACGAGTCGCTCTGGCGAATGCCCTTGGCATCGAACAGGGTGTAGGCCCCGATCGTTGCCGCCACGATCAACGCCCGGACCACCGGCGGCCCGTGAACCCGGCCCGCCAGCAGGAACAGCCCGGTGCCGATGACGACGACGGCGACGATGCCGAGCGTCGAGATGCGATCGCCGAGAAAGGCGAGACCGCCGATGGCGGCGAGCAGGGCGCCTCCACCGCGGGCCACCGGGTAGACGAGCGAGAAGTCGCCGCCGTCATATGCCCGGGCGAGATACCAGCAGTAGGGCAGATGGACGGTGCCGGACATCGCCGCCCACACCCATGCCTGACCCGGTGGTCCGCCGTTGATCGACATGATGCTCATCGAGATCAGTCCGGCGAAGAAGAACTGGCCCCACAGGCTGAGATAGCGATCCTCGTCGGCCTGCTTGACGACGAAGTTCCAGCCGGCGTGCAACACGGCCGCGCCGAGGGCCAGGAACGTCGCGGTGAGCACCGTCCCTCGACGCTATCCGCCGGTTGTCCGACGTGGTGATTCGTCGTTGCATGCCCCTACCCTGGCGCCCGTGGATCGGCCGATCGGGATGTTCGACTCCGGATTCGGCGGTCTCACCGTCGCCCGTGCGGTCATCGATCTGCTGCCCGCCGAGCACC
>JANMJD010000390.1:0-3566 GCA_031371195.1 Actinomycetes bacterium
CAGACGACGGTTCGGGCTGCGGCCGACGGGACCCAGAACGCAACCCTCGAATTCCGCAATGCTCCGCATCAGCCGCCCGAGGCGGTGCGGCCGTAGGCGAGGATGCCGTCGACGAGTTCGTTGGGGCGGCTGCGATCGAAGTTGGCCATGTGGCTGAGCATTCGGTTGCGGGCGGCCGAGGTGAGGTAGAACCGCTCGTAGAGGGCGTTGCGGCCGCCGAGTTGTGAACCGACGAAATCCCAGGCCAGGCGGAACAAACCGGAGCGCTCGTCGGCTCCGACGCCGTCGGCGCCGAACATGAACTCGTCGATCAGTGGCCGCATCGACGGATCGTCGAGTTGGGCCCGGCTGGGGGTGACGAGCAGGTTGTGACTCCCGATCATCGTGATGATCTCGTTGACCCGGGGGAACCAGACGGCCAGTAACGAACGCATCGGGGTGAGCGCCCGGCCGCCGGGGAACCAGACCCCGGTGCCGATGTCATAGCCCTGCTCGGTCGACGTGAAGACGGCGTTGCGGGTCACCTCGACATAGCTGAGCAGCTCCCCGAGCATCTCCATCGTCGCCGGACTGTAGTCACCGATCGTCTCGGCCATGCGGGCCGCCAGACCGTAGGCGAACTCCAACTTGTTGAGCGCCCGGATTGTGGTCTGGGTGGTCATGTTGTCGAGGAGACCGGTGCGCCCCGCAGAGTTGTAGATCTCGATGCTTCCCGGGCGACCGTCGAGAAAGACCGTCTCCCGGGGGATCTCCACATTGTCGAAGATGACGAACGAATCCTGCTCGTCGAACCGGGTCGACAATGGCCGGTCGAACGGATGGGCGACCATCGAAGCGGAGTCACGGCAGAGGAACTTGAGCCCGGGGATGTCCATCGGCACGGAGAACGACAGCGCGTAGTTTTCGGCCCCCTCGGGGAGGGGCAGCGCGGGGTAGACGGCGATTTCGTCGGCGAATGGGGCGAGGGTGCCGAGGATGCGGGCCCCGCGCACAATGATCGAGTCCTTCGTCTCGCCGACCTTCTGCAGCGTCACCTTGTTGTTGAGGATCGCGCCCTCGGTGCGCTTGTCGTTGTTCGGCTGAATGATCGTGTGGGTCAGCGACACGTCGTCACGGGCGAGATGTTTCTGGAAGGCGAGGATGTTCGCCTCGCCCTCGGGGTTGCAGCCATCGGGGCCGCGCCAACCCTCGTGGCGGGCGGCGAAGCTGGCGAATTTCATGTTCATGTAGTCGGGCGTGCGACCCATCAAGCCGGCGGTCGCCTCGCTGATGCGGGAGAGGCCCCGCACCCGGGCCCGCAGGTAGTCGAGGGAGCGGGGCAGCAAAAGGATGATGGTGATCGGCTCGCCCGTCTCGGGGTCGGGAATCAGGCAGTCGTCAGCGAAGGTGTGCTGTCGATCGAAGATGCCGGCCAGCGTCGCCGCCGCCCCCCTGGTCTTGGGGTGATCGGTGACGTCACCGAACCGTTCCCCGTCGATCCATACCTCGCGCGGCCGACTGCGCAGACCATCGAGAAACTGCTGACCGGTACGTGCCCCCACGATTGACCCCCCGTTTGAACTTCGGTAACGCGATTCTTGCGGAATTGTTGGCCGACCACACAGCTACGGCTCGAAGAAAACCGACTATCGTCAGAATTCGCGTTCGACTGGGGGTCGGAGGCGCGAAAGGAAGGGTCGCTGTGACGCGTCACTCGGGGAAGATTCTCACCAGTCACGCCGGGAGCCTGCCAAGGCCCGAGTCGTTGATCGAGCTCAATCGTGCTCACCAGGCCGGTGAGACCGACGACGAAGCCGGCTTTCAGGCGGCATTGAGCCAGGCCGTCGCCGACGTGGTGGCTCGCCAGGCGGCGATCGGTATCACCGTGCCGGGCGACGGTGAGTTCGGCAAGGCGATGGGACAGAAGGTCAACTACGGGGGCCTGGTGGAGCTATTCGTTCTCCCGGCTCGGAGGGCTCGATCCGGTCGGCCCGAAGCTGTTCGACATGCCGGCGGTGCAATCGACGCCCGGGAACGTGCAGCTGACGAGCTTCGCCGACCGTCGTGACCGCGGGCGGTTTGCCGGTGCCTATGCCGATCCCACCTCGGGAGTCTCTGCCGGTGGTGGTGGGGCACTGTGGCCGATCTGCACCGCGCCGGTCACCTACATCGGCCAGCAGGCGATCGCCTCCGACATCGCCAACTTCACAGCCGGCCTGGCGGCCAGCGGACTGAAGACCGGGTTCATGACCGCGATCGCTCCCGGGTCGGCGGCCCGGGTGAGCAACTCGTATTACGTCACCGAGACCGAGTTCATGTTCGCCTGCGCCGATGCATTGCGCGAGGAGTACATCGCCATTCTCGATGCCGGGCTGATCCTGCAACTCGACGATCCGTCGATCGCCGAGAACTGGGACCAGGTCAACCCCGAGCCGTCGGTCGAGGATTACCAACGGTTCACGATGACGCGAGTCGAGGCGATCAACCATGCCATCCGCGGCCTCGACAAGAGCCGCATCCGCTTCCATCTGTGTTGGGGATCGTGGCACGGCCCGCACACGACCGACATCCCGATGCGCGACATCGTCGAGGTGATGCTCCAGATCGACGTCGGTGGGTACTCATTCGAGGCCGGCAACGCCCGTCATGAACACGAATGGAAGGTGTGGCAGGACACCAAGCTGCCCGATGGTCGGGTGATCATCCCCGGCGTGGTCAGCCATGCCACCAACGTCGTCGAACATTCCGAACTGGTGGCCGATCGCATCGCCAACTTCGCCAACCTGGTCGGGGCCGAGAACGTCATTGCGGCGACCGATTGCGGCCTTGGGGGACGGATCCATCCCGATATCGCCTGGGCGAAGTTGGAGTCGCTGGCCCACGGGGCGGAGCTGGCCTCGGCGCGGCTCGGATGACGCCTCGGGTAGCCGCGAGACTGTGGCGATGACCCGCGCCGATGAGATCCGCGAGGAGGTCAGCATCTGGCTGGCCGACCACTGGGACGAAGATCGATCCTTGCGCGCCTGGCGTGGACTACTCGCCGAGTCGGGTTGGGGCTGCCCGATGTGGCCCGTCGAGTGGTATGGCCAGGGGCTCAGTCCGGGCCTCGCCGCGGTCGTCGATGCCGAGTTCTCCCGCCTCGGCGCGGTCGGCGCAGCGGTCGGTCAGGCGATCACGTTGGCCGCCGCGACGATCCTCGAACACGGATCGGATGATCTGAAGTCCCGCTTCCTGCGCCCGGCGATGACCGGCGAGCACCGCTGGTGTCAGTTGTTCAGCGAGCCCGGTTCGGGCTCCGATCTGGCCGGGTTGACCACGAAGGCCGAGCTTGATGGCGATGAGTGGGTGATCACCGGACAGAAGGTGTGGAACACCAGCGCCCATCACGCCGACTACGGCATGCTTGTCGCCCGCACGAACTTCGACGTGCCCAAACACAAGGGCATCACCTATTTCGCCATCGACATGCACCAGCCGGGGGTCGAGGTGCGGCCGTTGATGCAGATGAACCGCTATGCCTCGTTCAACGAGGTGTTTCTCTCGGAAGCCCGCGTGCCGGTGAACGATGTCGTCGGCAACGTCGGGGA
>JANMJD010000408.1:0-2195 GCA_031371195.1 Actinomycetes bacterium
GTCAGATTTCAGTTGTGAGTTCATTGCGGAATCGATCGCGATTCTGCAGTCGCTCGACGTGGTTACGATCGAGCGGCTCGCGGTCGGTCTGGCTGAGGTGCGGGAGCGAGGCGGACGGCTGTTCATTCTCGGGGTGGGCGGGTCGGCTGGTCACGCCAGCCATGCCGTCAATGATTTCCGCAAGATCTGCGGGTTCGAGGCGTACGCACCCACCGACAACGTCTCGGAGCTGACGGCGCGCATCAACGACGAAGGTTGGGAGACATCGCTGTCCGGCTGGCTGAACGGGTCGCGTCTCGCCGCGAACGATGGGATTCTCGTGTTCTCCGTCGGCGGCGGCGATCGGGATCGCGGCGTCTCGGTCAACCTGGTCAACGCCATTGACCTCGCCCTCGAGCGGGGGGCGGATGTCTTCGGCATCGTCGGGCGAAGCGGCGGCTACACCGCCTCGAAGGCCACGGCGGCGGTCGTGATCCCCTCGCTGTACGCCGACCACATCACGCCTCACACCGAAGGACTCTGCGCGGTGGTGTGGCACCTACTCGTGAGCCACCCTGCGCTGCAGATCAATCAGACGAAGTGGGAAGCGGTGGAGGGGCGATGAGGACCCTGATCGTCGGCGGCGCCGGCTTCATCGGTAGTCACTTCACCGATCGCCTTCTTGGCGACGCCACCACCACCACCGGCGTCACTCTGTACGACAATTTCTCGTCGGGCCGCGAGTGGCACTTCGAGCACCACCTTGGTGACGCCAGGTTCTCGCTGGTCCGCGGCGAGGTCGCCGATCAGGATCGGCTCGCGCACAGCATGGCGGGCCACGATCGGATCATCCACCTGGCCTCGAATCCCGACATTGCCAAGGCGATGACGGAGCCGCGGGTCGACTTCGACGAGGGCACCAAGCTCACCTTCCACGTCGCCGAAGCAGCGCGCACCGCGGGCGTCGGCGAAGTCCTGTACGCCTCGGGAAGCGGCGTCTACGGCGACCTCGGTGAAATGGAGGCCGTCGAAGATTTCGGTCCGCTGCTCCCCGCCTCGACCTACGGAGCGTCGAAGCTGGCGGGCGAGGCGCTGTTCTGCTCGTACACCGCGATGTTTGACATGACCGCGACCGCTTTCCGCTTCGGCAATGTCGTCGGACCACGACAAACCCACGGCGTGGGCTTCGACTTCATCCGACGGCTGCGACGAGATGACTCGCACCTCGACATCCTCGGCGACGGCCAGCAGAGCAAGTCATACATCCACGTCGACGACGTGGTGAACGCCGTGCTGACGATGTCAAAAACCCGCCAGAAGCCGTTCGAGGTCTTCAACGTCGCAACCGGCGACTACGTCACCGTTACCGAGATCGCCGCGATCGCCCTCGACGTACTGGGGATTCCGGAGGGACGCACGTCGCTGCGCTACTCCGGAGGGGACCGGGGCTGGAAAGGCGACGTGCCAGTGGTCCGCCTCGACACCGAACGCGTTCGGAGCCGCGGATGGACGTGTCGCCGCACGACGCGGGTTGCGTTGCGCGACTCGATGCTCTCGATGATCAACGATGATGCACTCGGACGCCTCTGAGATGACTGGTCGGCCGCTCGCCTTTCTCGATCGCGACGGGACACTCATTCGCAGCTCGACCGATGGCGCCGGGCCTGTCCCTCGGCACGCAGCCGACGACATCGAGTTCCTGCCCGGAGTGGTTGGCGGTTGTCGACGATTGAAGGGCGCCGGATTCGGCCTCGTGCTCGTCACCAATCAGCCCGACGTTGCTCGGGGTACGGTCAGCCGGTCGATCGTCGAACAGATGAACGACCGCATCGGCGACCAACTCGGTCTCGACCTGCTCGTCGCGTGCTTCCATGACGATGCCGACGACTGCCACTGCCGCAAGCCTCGGCCGGGCATGTTAATCGACGGAGCCCGCATGATGAACGCAACCTTGAGCCGGGCTTGCGTTCTGGTCGGGGATCGATGGAGAGATGTCGATGCCGGCCGGGCAGCCGGGGTCACGACCGTCTTCCTTGATCACGGTTACACCGAATCGAAGGCAATCGCGGCGGACTACTCTGCGGCGTCGTTCTCCGATTGCGTTCAATGGATCATCGATAGAAACCTGGAGCAGTGAAGATATGAATCAACTCGCCGACCTTCGAATCAAAGTGTTCGCTGACGGTGCCGATGTCGCCAGCATGGTCCGGCTTGCG
>JANMJD010000411.1:0-42271 GCA_031371195.1 Actinomycetes bacterium
GGCGCCGACCGACGACCGCCTCGCATGACGACGGCCGGCGGAACACGGTATCGGTCGCCCAGGACGACGATCAACGTCGGCCGCCGACCGAGGCCGCCTGCATAGGCTGCACCCCCATGATCCGACGCCCCATCATCCTCGTCGCGTACGCCGAGGCCGTACTGGGTCCGGGCCTGACGGGGTGCAGCAGTTCATCGTCTGTGTCCGTCGCCCCAACCACCGCGACTACGGCCGCCGCCGGAGGGACCACGGCCGGAGGGACCACGGCCGCGTCGGAAGGTGACATCAGCGTCACGACGTTTCCCGAGCAGAGCCGCGACCATGTGAAGACCTCCGTCGTCTATCCACAGGGTCCACCGATCGGTGGCGAACACTCGGCCATCTGGCAGAACTGCGGCTTCTACTCCACGCCGGTCGCCGATGAGAACGCAGTCCACTCGATGGAGCACGGCGCGGTGTGGATCACCTACTCGCCCGACCTGCCCGTCGATCAGCAGGCCGAGCTGAAGGCGATGGCCGCCGGCCACACCCATGTCCTGATCTCGCCGTACCCCGGGCTGACCAGTCCGGTCGTCGCTTCGGCGTGGCGCACCCAGAAGCCTTTTGCCGCGTTCGACGCGGCCGGCATCCAGGCGTTCATCAAGGCCTACGAGGAGGGCCCGCAGACGCCCGAGCCTGGCGCTCCATGTGACGGTGCGCTGGGTTCACCCGAGAGTTGACGGTTCGGCCCCTTCGGCCCGGCGCAGCACCTCGCGCAGGGGCAGCCCCGTCACCCGGGCAACTTCGGCGGCGTCGTCGAACTCGGCCTTGACCCGGACCGCGCCGATCTTGCGCCGCACCGAGTACCCCTCGACCTCGACGGTGTCCTGGTTCCGGGCCTGTGGCCAGCGTTCGATGGTGGTCCCGCGCAGGCCGAACGTGCCGCTCTCGGCGACGAGGGTCGCAGCGACCGCATCGGCAACGGCCGGGTCACACAGCGCGTGCACCGTATGGGCGGGACGACCCTTCTTCATCACGATCGGTGTCACCCAGGCGTCGTAGGCCCCCGCCGCCAGCAATGCCGACACGGTGTGGGCGAGCACCTCGCCGGTGGCGTCGTCGACGTTCGCCTCGAGCAGCCGCACCGGCTGACCGGCGGTGACGCCAGACGCTCGGCCGGCCGCGTGCCCGGACGCTTGCACGGCCGCGTCGATGACGACGACCTGCACGACGTTGGGTCGACCCACCAGATCCCGACCGCCGGCGCCATAGCCGATCGACCGCACGACCCCGTCGGGCATCGGCCCGAAACCCCGGCCGTCGATATGCCCGGCCAACGTCGTCATCAACGCAACCCCGGTCGGCGTCGCCAACTCCAAGTCGACCGGCGCGCTGCGGTGCGGTGCCCCGGCGCGGGCCAGCAGCCCGAGCACGGCTGGACCGGGATTGGGCAGCACGCCATGTGCGGCGGTGAACGTGCCGGCTCCCACGGTGATCGGGCTGCAGCCCACCTGCTCGACCCCGAGGGACTCGAGGGCCGCGCAGCTGCCGACGATGTCGACGATGGCATCGAGCGAACCGACCTCGTGGAACTCCACATCGTCGGGCGGCGTGCCGTGGATCGCGCCTTCCACGTCGGCCAACACCGAGAAGGCGGCAAGGGCCCGATCGGTGAGCCGCCTTCCGAGATCGGCGGCGACGACGATGCCGCGGACCTCGGCGAAGCGGCGATGATGCACCAGATCCGGTGCGGTCACGATGGCGCGCGCCGCGGTGATGCCGCAGCGCTGCGTCCGTTCCACGTCGAGGGCCCAGTCGCTGATGTTCAGCCGCTCGATGGCGGCGCGGACGTCGCCGAGGTCGGCGCCGGCGTCGAGCAGTGCCCCGAGCGTCATGTCGCCGGCGACCCCGTTGAAGCAATGGAACCACGCAGTGGTCGTCATCGTGGCGCCCTCATATTCATCATCCGAGCTACGGCGCACGCCGCCCCGAACCCGTTGTCGATGCCCACGACCGTCATCCCCGACGCGCATGAGGCGAGCATCGACAACAACGCCGTGACCCCCTCGAGTGAGGAGCCGTAACCGGTGCTGGTCGGCACGGCAATCACCGGGGCGCCGGTCAATCCGCTGACCACACTGGCCAAGGCCCCTTCCATCCCGGCGACGACCACCACGGCGTCCGCGGCGACGATCGTGTCGTGGTGGGCGAGGACTCGATGCAGCCCGGCCACGCCGATGTCGACGATCACCGTCGGGTCGAATCCGTGGGCGGCCAACGTCACCGCGCATTCCTCGACCACCGGAGCGTCGGCCGTGCCGCCCGAGCAGACGACGACCGATTCCGCGCGGGCGGCGGCGGGCCGCCAGACGATCGTGCGACCCTTCAACTGCGCACCCGGATGACGCGTGGTGACTTCGGAGCACTGCTCGGGCGAGACACGACTGAGAATCACCGGTCCGACGCCGTGTTCGAGCAGCTCACCGACGATGCGCACACATTGGTCGACGCTCTTTCCCGGGGCGTATACCGCCTCGGGCAGACCCTGGCGAAGATGGCGGTGATGATCGACGAGCGCATCTCCGAGATCGGCGTACGGCAGACGGGCCAGCTCCCGTACGGCCTCGTCGGGGGTGACATCGCCGGCGGCGATCCGCTCGACCAGGCGACGCAGCGACGGTTCATCCATGTCGTCCATGCTGGCACCCGGGGACTATTTCTCCGCATTGTCCCCGGGTGCGATGGATAACCTCGATGGTCTATGACCACTCCACGCGTCGGGTTCCTCGGGCCGTTGGGCACGTTCACCGAGCAGGCGCTGAAGTCGCAACCCGACCTGGCGGCCGCGCAACTGGTGCTGTACCGCACGATGCCCGACGTGCTCGACGCGGTCGAGGCCGAGGAGGTCGATCTCGGCTTCGTGGCGATCGAGAACTCGATCGAAGGCACCGTCAATCTCACGCAGGACGAACTGGCCTTCAATCACTCGCTGTTGATCCAGCGCGAGGTGGTCCTCGACATCGAACACTGCCTGATGGCCCTGCCGGGCACCACACTCGACGACGTCAAGGTCGTGTTGTCGATCCCCGTGGCCAGCGCCCAGTGCCATGCCTATCTGCGAAAAGCCGTTCCCCTCGCCGAACTGCGGGCGACCAACTCGACGGCCGAGGCCGCCCGCATCGTCGGCGAACAACTCGGTTCGGGCGCGGCGGCAGTGGCCCCGCGGATCGCCGCCGAGTTGTACGGACTCGACCTGATCGCGCAGGACATCGCCGACCATCCGGGCAATCAGACCCGTTTCGTGCTCGTCGCCAAGCGCGGCATCCCGGCGCCGACCGGGCATGACCGCACGGCCCTCGTCGTTTATCAGCGAGCCGACGAGCCCGGCAGCCTCATCTCGATCCTGCAGGAATTCGCCGCCCGGCGGATCAACCTTTCCAACCTGATCTCGCGACCGACCAAGGTCGGCGGGCTGGGCGAATACTGTTTTGTCATCTACGCCGACGGGCACGTCACAGACTCGCTGGTCGCCGACACGTTGCGTGATCTGAAGGCCAAGCAGGGTGACGTCAAGTTCCTCGGCTCGTATCCGGCCGCGGGGCGTCACGTCCACGACGCCCGCGAGCATGCCGATCTGCGCTGGCGTCTCGCTGACGACTGGATGCAGTCGTTGCAGTCATCGGTGCAACCGGGCTGATCAACCGCCGACGATGCGGCCGTTGATCACCATCTCGTCGAGCACGGGTGCCGCCGCGGCGAGGCACAGTTCGTGGGGGTGCGAGACGTCGCAGACGATCACGTCACCTCGTTTGCCGACGTCGAGCGATCCGCAGGTGTGCTGACGGCCCAGGCTGTAGGCGGCGTTGAGCGTGGCGCCGACGATCACCTCGCCCGGGGTCATGGCGAACCACGGAGCGGCGACGCCGATCGTCGCCAACAACGACGTGGCGTGGATCGACGAGCAGTAGTCGGTGGCCACCGCCACCGGCACCTCCTGGTCGATGAGTAACCGGGCGTTGGCCCGCCGCGACGTCATGTAGATCAGCTCGGCCATCGGCAGGACGACGGCCACGGTGTCGGTGCGTCCGACGGCGCGGATCTCCTCGTCGGGCGTGTAGGTGAGGTGCTCGGCCGACACCGCTCCACCCTCGACGGCGGTCTGCCAACCCCGCGACGAAGCCCAGGCGTCGGCGTGGACGCGTACCGGCAACGGGCTCGAGTGCATCAGGCGCAGCGCCTGCTCGGGCGTGAAACAGCCCTGCTCCACGGTGACATCGTGGAAGTCGGCGACACCCTGGGCAACGACCGCCGGCAGCATGTCGTCGTTGACCAGGGCGGTGTACCGCGACCCGCGTTCGTCGGGCGACGATGCCTCCAGGTCACGGGGCACGACATGGGCACCGAGAAACGTGATCACCAACTCCATGTCGGTCAGCGAGCGGGACCGGGCGAGCAGTTCGAGCTCGCGCAGCTCCTCGGCCACGGTGAGGCCGTAACCCGACTTCACCTCGAGGGTCGTCACTCCACCGGCTTGGATCCGCCGGTAGGCGCGAATCACTCGATCGAGCAGTGTGGCGTCATCGGCCTGGCGAGTCGCCATCACGCTGGCCCAGATCCCCCCACCGCGGGCGGCCACCTCGGCCAGCGAGACCCCGCCGAGGCGATCGGCGTACTCGTGACAACGTTCGCCGGCGAACAGCGGATGGCTGTGGCATTCGACGAGTCCGGGTAGCACGGTGCGGCCGGTGGCGTCGATCGTCTCGACCACTTCGGAACCGTGTCGGGCCAGTACCTCCGAGGTCGGACCGACGGCAACGATCACTCCGTCCCGAATCGCCACCGCGCCGTCGGCGATCACGTCGAGCCGCCCTTGCGTCGAGCCGCGACGAACGGTGCCGCCGTCGTGGATCTGCGCCAACGCCGCGGCGTGGACGATGTTGAGATCGCCGCCCGGCATCACCCGCACCACTCGCGGATCAACGCCTCGTAGATGTCGACGGCCGCGAGATACTGGGCCTCGAACACGTACTCGTCGGCGAAGTTGTAGGGCGGGTCGCCGGGGCCGAGATTGACGCCGGGGATGCCGTACTCGCGCAGGGCGACGAGGTCGCACCAGAACGGCAGGCCCTGGTAGATGGGCTCGGTCCCCGTCGCCTGGCGCACGGCGCGGTCCAAGGCGACGACGATCGGGGCGTCGGCATCGATCTGGTACGGATGACGTGGCCCCGACAGCCAATGCTCGGAGAACTCGACCTCGGCGTCGATGCGGTCGTCGATGTCCCGCTTGAGACCGGCGATCATCGCTTCGACCTGGCCTTTCACATCATGCGGGTCCTGGCTGGGCAACAGGCGGATGTCGAGGGTGACAACACAGCGATCGGGGACCTGATTGTGTTTCGTCCCACCGTTGATCGTGCCGATGTTGAGCACCGGGGCGCCGGGCAAGAGCGGATGCGGCTCGTAGACGAGTCCCTGTTCCAGGTTGCGCAGCCCCGCCAGGATCGGCTCCATCGTTTCGATGGCGTTCAATCCGAGGTGTTTGTACGAGGTGTGCGCCTGACGGCCCCGGGTGGTGATCTTCAGGTAGGCCGCGCCGCGATGGGCGATGCCGATCGTGTTCGACGACGGCTCGCAATCGATCGCCGCATCACCGACGAACCCGGCCTCGCACAGCGACCGCGTTCCGACACCGCCCTCGAAGTGGCACGAGACACCCTGGAAGACCACATCGCCGCGGGGTCGGTCGCCCGATTGCACGATCCGGCGGACGGCGGCGAACGCCGCGGCGGTCCCCGACTTCATGTCGGCAATACCGGCGCCGAAGACCTTGCCGTCCTCCAGAGCCGAGTCGAACGGGTCGCGGGTCCAGTCCTCGGAGAGCTCGTAGATATCGATGTGGCCGTTGAGCACCAGGCTGCGGCCGCCACCGGTGCCGCGCACCCGCACCCCGACCGAGGCTCGTTCGGGCCGCGACTGGACGACGGCCACCTCGTCGCAACCCCAGCCCGTTGCGAGGTCGGCCATGCGTTCGGCCAAGGCCTGCTCGCGTCCCCAGATCGAGTCGATCGAGCAGATCTCGATGAGCAGTTCGGTGTCCGGATGCACGCTCACGTCACGCCCCCGCCGACGACTGATCGAACGGAGTCGATCCGCTGCGGGCCTTCTTGGCCGAGAAGCCCTTGCCCAGGGCGAGGTCGGCCAGGCGCTGCACATACAGGTCGTCGCGGAAGTGCAACGTGAAGGTGCGGGCGTCGCGCACCATCTGCCCGAGCGGGTATCGCTCGTGGGCGGCGCGTGCCCCGACGATGTCGAACCCCTCGTAGGGGATCGACAGCACTGCGTTCTTGGCCAGGTGCATCGCCCGGATGGCGTCGGCTTCGGCCAGATCGAAGTCGTCGCCCTCGTCCAGGCGGGCCGCCGCGGCGTACAGCCCGCAACGCGCCGCGTAGAGCTGGGCGTCCATCCGCCCGAGACGCACCTTGACCGCCTCGGATTCACGCAGGTCTGGTCGGGACGCCACATAGTCGGCGATGAAGTCGAAGGCGCCCTGAGCGGTCCCCAGATGATTCGCCGCGTAGCCGCACGAGAAGGTGCGCGGATCGTCGTTGATCCACCCCCCGGGCCGACCGACGATGGCGTCGTCGGGCACGAACACGTCGGTGAACATGACGCTGCACGACACCGTCGAACGCATGCCGAGCATCTGCCAGTCGTCGAGCAGTTTGACCCCCGGCGCATCGACAGGGACCAGGGCGAAGACCATTCGGTCGGCGTACGGCGTGTCGCCGTCGACGGAGCACCACACCATCAGGTATTTGGCGATCGCCGCCACCGAGGCAAAGGCCTTGCGGCACGTCAGCCGATACCCGCCGTCCACCTGTTTCAGTTCCGAATCGAGCACCTCGGCACCGTTCTCGTACAGATGGGCCTCGGAGCCGAGCGACGCACAGAACGCCCCGGCAAGCACATCGTTGAGGATGCGGTCGCGTTGGGCGCCCTTGGCATGCCAGCCGAGGATGCCGACGGCGTGATTGTGCACCTGCAGGAGTTGGGCGGTGTTCGTGTCCCAGTAGGCCAGGCGTTCGAGGATGCGGTAGTAACCGGTGAAGTTCCCCGGGCGCCAGTAGCCGTATCCGCCGTACTCGACCGGGATGGTGAGCTTGTGCAGGCCCGCCTCGGTCGCTTCGGCGAACGCCTCGAATGGGAACCGCGAGCCGGCGTCGAGTTCCCGTTGGCGGTCACGGAACCTCGGCCCCAGTTCTTCGACCCGCGCCAACAGCTCCTTGGTCGTCTCCGTCAACGTCGCCGTCATGACGGCTGCCTCCCTGCATCACTCGATCCCGGCTCACCGTAGTGGGGACCGTTCGGCGACAAGCGGCCGGATCGTCAGGACGACGCGGTCATGCCCGTACGTCCTGGCGCATGAACACCAGGTAGTCGGCGACGAACGATCCGAGGCCGATACCCACGAGCACGAGCAGCTGCCACGCGGCGAGTCCGAGGCTGTCGGTGAGGCTGAGCTGGCTGGGGACCGCCTGGTCGAGTTGCGTCGGATCGATCAGTGAACTCGTCGAGCGGGCCGCCGGATCGAGCAGTACCTGGGCTAACGGTATTGGGGCTAACGGCGGGTTAACGGGTTCACGGCGAGGTGTGGGGGTCGGCCCGGGGCGGATGCCCTCGACTTCCCCGATCAGAGTTAACACCGCTCCGGACCGACAATCGGATGTGTGCCCGACGCCAGGCAAACCGGCACGACAAGCCGACACGACGATCCGACACGTCGACGACGAACGGCGGTAGTTTCCCCCCGTGCCCGCGACGAGTGCTCCACCAACTTCGACGGTCCCGTCACCCGGCAAGGCGATGGGAACGATCTTCTCGACGGTCTTCATCGATCTGCTGGGGTTCGGCATCCTCATCCCGGTATTCCCGTTGCTGATCAGCCCCGGCTCGCCGTTCCGGGTGACACCGGAGAGTTGGTCGTTCGGCAAATCGCTGATCATGCTCGGCTGGCTGCAGGCGATCTATCCGTTCTTCACGTTTCTCGCGGCGCCGATCCTGGGCCAACTCTCCGACCGGTACGGGCGTCGACCCGTGCTCGCCTTCTCCGTCGGCGGTACAGCCGTGGGATATGTGCTGTTCGCCATCGGGATCCTGCAGAAGAACATCCCGCTGCTCTTTGCCGCCCGTGCCCTCGACGGGGCGACCGGCGGAAACCTGGCCGTCGCCCAGGCGGCGATCGGCGACATCTCGACCAACGAGAACCGGGCGAAGAACTTCGGGATGCTCGGCGCCGCGTTCGGGCTCGGGTTCGTCATCGGGCCATACCTTGGCGGCCGGCTGAGCGCCCCGAACACGTCGTTCTACGGCTTGTTCCACACGCCGAGCTGGTTCGATGCGACCACGCCGTTCTGGTTCGCGGCCGGGCTCGCTGCGCTCAACTGCGTCAACATCACGTTGCGATTCCCCGAGACGCTGGCCCATCGGGACCCCGACAAGCGCATCCGCTTCGGCCAGTCGCTGAACAATGTGAGCCGCGGGTTCGCCGATGCCCGGCTGCGCATCCCGCTGCTCACCGCGTTCCTGTTCACCGCCGGATTCACGTTCTTCACCACGTTCGCCGGGGTATTCCTGGCCCGCAAATTCGGGTTCACCCAGTCGAAGACCGGCGACTTCTTCGCCATCGTGGGCATCTTCATCGCCGTCTCGCAAGCCGTGCTCGTCGGACTGTTCGCCAAGAAGTTCGCCGACTTCTCCATTCTGCGGTGGTCGTTCTTCGGGCTTGCGGCAATGGTCTCGGTCTACGTGTTCGCCGACACGTCGGCGCTGCTGTATTGGATGATTCCGCTGTTCACGATGTTCAACGGGCTGTCGATGGCGAACCTGTCGAGTCTCATAAGCCGCTCGGCGGCGATGGGCCGCCAGGGCGAGGCGATGGGAATCTACTCGAGCGTGCAGAACCTCGCCCAGGTTCCTGCCTCGGCCCTCATCGGCTACATCACCGGCTCGGCCGCCGGCTCGCGCACCCCGCTCGTGGTCTCGACGATCACCATCGCCCTGGCCGGCGTGGCCTTCCTGGCCCTCTTCCGGCCGACACCCGACCTGCAGGTGACGGCGCCCGGCGCGCCCCGTCATTGAATCCACCGCTGACGTTCAGCGAGTTCACAGGCAACTCTCACCTTCGGATGATGAGATTCCCTCATGACGTTGGACGATCTCTTCGAGACCCCCCTGCCGCGCCGTGCCGTGCTGCTGAGCACCGGCCTGGCAACACTGCTCGCCGCCTGCGGCTCGAGCGGTAGCGCCGAATCCTCCACCACATCGACGGCGGAGCCGACTACGACGACGGCGGATGCGTCCACGGTACCGACGACTCCGGCCGAGGTCGTCTCGACGACGGCCCCGGCAGCGTCGGCGACCGTCGGGGAGGCGACATCGGCAGTCGGCTCGACGCTCACCGCAGCCGACTTCGAGGGGATGGGCACCTGCGTGCTCGCCCCCGAGAAGACCGCCGGGCCATTCCCGCTCGATCAGCAGTTCGACCGCTCCGACATCACCGAAGGTGTGCCCGGCCACCCGTTGCGCCTGGGATTGCGGGTGCTCGATGCCAACTGTGCGCCGGTTGCGGGTGCCACGGTCGAGGTGTGGCACGCCGATTCGACCGGTGACTACTCGGCGTTCGTCGACAACGGGGGCGGCAAGGACGACGGGCCGGGCACGACATACCTACGCGGCACCCAGGCCGTCAACGCCGACGGCATCGCCGAGTTCCTCACCGTGTATCCCGGGTGGTATCACGGTCGGGCCGTCCACATCCACCTGCGGGTTTACGTCGCCGACCACATCGCGCTGACTTCGCAGTTGTTCTTCGATGACGCCTACACCGCCAAGGTCTTCGCCGACGCGCCGTACGCCGAGAACGGTCTGCCCGACGTACTCACCTCCCAGGACGGCATCGCCGGCGACGCGGCCGGCGAGGGCACGATCCTCACCCCGACCGCCGCAGACACGGCCAACGGACGAGGCTCGATCGCCCTGCACAACCTCGGCGTCGACCCGGCGGCGGTCTCCAGCGGTGGGGCGGGCGGGCCCAATGGACCACCGCCGGGCGGCGGCAACGGCGGCCAGCCCCCTCGTCCGGGCGAGACCACGACGACCGCCGGCTGACCGACCCGGAACCCGACGGTCCGGCTGGTCGCTCGGCTCGTCGACCCAGCCCATCTCCCAGTTCGGCGACCCGGGCCAGCGATCCGGGCCAGCGATCCAGGCCGGCGACTCAGGCTGGCGATCCAGGCCGGCGACTCAGCCCTCGTGGTCGAACTCTTCGATGCCCGCGTGGCGCTCGTGATAGTCGCCCGCCTCGGCGACCCACCATGCCCGCACCGTACGCAAGCCGGTCGGTTGATCCAGCGTTCCAGCGGCGATGCACAACTTGTCGGGGAGCGCGGCGGCCCGCCAGAACAGGGATGATCCGCAGCGGGTGCAGAAGCCGTACTCGACGGTCGGGTCGGGCGAGTACCACGCCAGCGTGACATCGCTGACGAACACGACCCGGTCCGGATGGGCGGCCGTGGCGGCCATGTGATGACCGGTGATCCGCCGACAACGTTCGCAATGACAGTTGTAGACGTTACGTAGCGGCCCATCGACCACATACGACACGCCGCCGCAAGCACAGTGACCGGTGGCCCGCGGTGTGTTGATCGGCTCCATCGACACCGCCTCAGGCGAACCGGCTGGCGAAGCCGATGCGGATTGCCGTGGGGAAGCACTGCTCGACGTAGACGTACATCGAGCCGACGACACGGTCGAACTCCTCGGAATTGAGGGCGTTGATCGGTAGCTCGCCGCGCAGATACACGGCGTTCTCCGACCCGACCGAGAAGTGAGCACCGACGAGGCGGTCGTTGCGGCGCAGCAGATGTTCGAAGAGTTGCGCGGCGTTCTCCTCCGGGGCAGGCATGAAGTAGGTCTCGTACTTCAGTGTCCGCTGCCCCAGCGTGAGCCAGACGGTGATGAAGTCCTTCTCCTCACCCTTCATCCGCACGAACCAGCGGCGCTCGTTGTCGCCCGGCTCGGCCCGGTCGACGGCGGCGATCACCGGGTTGTCGGCGGCGAAGCGCGCCAGCCACTCGTCGATCGACGACTCGATGGCGTCGAGGCTGATCTCATCGTGCCAATCCGTCATGGTTGCGACTCTGCCATGTCTGTCACGGTGACGCCTGCCCCGGCTACGCCGCGCACTCCACCAGGGCGCCAACCCGCAGGTCGGCGTAGACGCGACGCAGGCGGGCTGCGGCAAGACTCCAGGTATACCGCCGGGCTCCTTCGGCCGCACCGGCGGCGAGCGATGCCGCCAGGCGGGGCTCGTTCAGGATGCGGGCCGTGTAGTGGGCGAAGACCTTGGGGTCGCGTTCGGAGACCTGGAATCCGTTCACACCGTGATCGACCAGGGTCAGCAGTCCTCCGACAGCACTCGCCACGACCGGCGTGCCGCACGCCGCAGCCTCCAACGCCACCAACCCGAAGCTCTCGGAGCGACTGGGCACCAGCACCACATCGGCCGCGCGGTAGTAGGTCGACAGAATGTGGTGCTGCTGGGCCGGGGTGAAGCGCACCTGCTGATCGAGACCGAGGTCGTGGACGAGGCCGCGGACCCGGTCGTACTCGGCATCGCCCTGCTGTCCGCTGGCCCCGCCCACGATGAGAAGGACGGCGTCGGGCCGATTCAATTCGGCCAAGGCCCGCACGGCGACATCGGCACCTTTCAACGGCTGGATCCGTCCGACGAACAGGAGCACCGGATGATCGCCGAGTCCGAGCGCGTGGCGGGCGCCACGGCGATCACCGGGGGCGAAGAAGGCGTGTTCGACACCGGGTGAGACGATTTCGACGCGGCCCGGCGGGTCGCCGTACAGCCGACGGAACTGCTCCTCCTCGGCCGGGCAGCTCATGCAGATGGCATCGGCACAGCCGATGATGTCGATCTCGGCCCGTTCCCGTCGCGCCGGCTCGGGATCGCCGCCTTCCGCCTTCACCCGGGCGAGAGTATGGAAGGTGGTCACCAGAGGGAGATCCATCTCGTGCTTCAAGCGGTGCCCGGCGACGCCCGACAACCAGTAGTTGGCATGGATCACATCGATCCCACCGTTTTTCTCGGCGTCGGCCCGCACGCCGTCGGCGAACTCGTCGACGACCGCCGCGAGATGCTCCTTGGGCAGCGCATACGGCCCTGCCGGTAGGTGGACGACCCGGTGACCGGGTTCGACGAACACCTCACGCGGCTGGTCGGGATGGGTCGCCCTGGTGTAGGTGGTGCATTCCACACCGGCATGGGCCAGGGCGGAGACCAGCTCGCGGACGTAGACGTTCATCCCACCCGCGTCGCCTTGGCCAGCTTGCAGGAGTGGGGACGTATGGAGCGAGAGCATGGCGAGTCGCTGCACGATGGTGGTCAACCTAGGGGATGACACCCGCATTCCCGCTCACCGTGGTCGTGGGTTCTGTCGACCGATCATTGACCACTCGTCGTCCACCATTGGGCGGCGAGCAGTTCGGGCACCAACACCTCGACGACGAGGCGCACGAGCGGATCGTCGTCGTGGCGGTATCGCAGCGTGCAGGCAGCACCGGGAAAGTCGCCGCCCACGGCCACGACGGTCGACGCACGCGACGTCAACCACTCCGCTGCGGCACGGTCGAACGGGGAGCCCGTAAGGACGAGGGCGCGATAGTCGAGGGTCTTGGCGAGGTACACGTCGACGTGGCTCCAGTCCCCGGTCTCGCATCCGTCGGCGGCCCGCCGCGGACCTTCGCGGACCATCAGCGCACCCTGCAGGGCGTTGCCCAGGCGCTCCTCGGGGGCGAGCAGCCAAAGTCCGTGCGGGCCGTCGAGCAGCTCCGACACCGGTGCGAGCCACCCGGTCCGGCGGTCGATCAGGTCGCCGGCGGCCTCGGCGGCCAGTTGGGTGAGCGCGGCGATGTCGACCTTCAGTCCACCCAGCGAGTTGCCGAGGGTCAGCAGCGCCAGGAGCGTGTGGTGGTAGCTCCGACACGCCACGCCGCCCCGCTCGGGGCCGGCGGCCAGATCGACCGTCGCGTCGGCAACCTCGGTGAGCGGCGATTCGCTGGTGTTGGTCAATGCGACGGTTCGGCTGATCCGCTGATGGCGGGTTATCAACGCCATCGTCTCCGCCGACGATCCCGAGGCGGATATTCCGACGACGAGCAGATCGGCGGCCGGCGGCCACGTCGCCACCACCGACGACCGCTCGGCGATGACCGTCAGGCCCGCCGCTCGCAGGTGCGTGGCGATCGAGCGGGCGGCGAAGTACGACGACCCCATGCCGGTGAGAACAACCCGCCGCACACCCGTCGTTGTCGGCCAGCCGAACGACGAACCGTCGAGACCGGCCAAACGCTCGGGAATCTCGCCCAGGTCGGCCAGGAACAGCGTCGGGTCCATCCGCCCAGCTGACCACACCGGACTTCGATCACCCTCCGTCGGGCGATCGAGTTCCGAGCCGACGGCCCGGTCGATCGCGGCGTCAAACCCCGGCCTCCACGAGTTGGCGTGTTCGTCTGGCAATCGTTCGACTGTGTCAATCGGCGGGACGCCACCGAATGTGCTGTGATAGCCTGGTGAGAACCGTCCCTGTCGACAGTCCTCGGGCGTGGACGGCGGCCGGGGCTGCCGCATTGGCCAACGGAGTGGCGTTCGGCACGACCTACACCTTCGGCACGTTCTTCGATTCGATGGCCACCGAGTTCGGGGCCAACCGGGGTTCGACGGCGATCATCTTCGGTGTGACGTTGCTGTTCTTCTTCGGTTTCGGGGTGATTTCGGGGCCGCTGTCCGACCGGGTCGGCGCCCATCGGCTGTTGGCCGTCGGAGGAACGATCTTCGTCGTCGGTCTGCTGGCCACCTCACGGGTGCACAACCTGTACCTCGGCTATCTCACCTACGGCACTGGTGTAGGTCTGGGCAGCGGCATGTTCACCGCTCCGCTCACGGCCACCGTCGGCCGCCTGTTCGTACGGCGTCGCACCCTTGCTCTTGGACTGGTCGCGGCCGGCAGCGGCTGCGGAACACTGACGTTGATTCCGCTGTCGCAGCGTCTCATCGAGCAACATGGCTGGAGGACCGCGTACGTGGTGCTCGCCCTGATCGGCGCGGTGGCGTTCACGGTGGCCTTTCCGGCCGTGCGCGTGCCGCGCGCCGAGGGACAGACGGCCGATGCGTCGGTGGTGGCCCGGCTGCGGGCATCGGTTCGCCTCCTCCACGACGGGTTCTTCGCCCGCATGTTCGCGGCGACGACGCTGATGTCGATCGGATTGTTCATCGCCTTCGGGTTCATCGTCACCTTCGCCAAGGACCAGGGCATCGCCTCGGACCGGGCGTCACGGTTGATGTCGATCGTCGGGTTGGCATCAATCGCGGGCCGCCTCCTGCTGACGGGCGTGGCGGGCCGCCTCGGAGCCGTGCGCATGTTCCAACTCGCCCTCGGCATCCAGCCCCTGGCCTACGTGGTGTGGCTTGTCGCCGCCGGCGACTACCGCCTGCTGCTCGTGTTCGTGATCATGCTCGGCGCCGCCTACGGCGGGTTCGTGGCGATCAGCCCCGAGGTGCTCATCGCCCGCTACGGCACCGCCGATCTGGGAACCCGGCTCGGGACCAACTTCCTGGCATACGGCATCGGCGGTCTGATCGGTCCACCGCTGGCCGGCTGGGTGGCCGACGCCACCAACGGTCGGGTGGTGCCGATCTGGCTGGTCATCGGGCTGGTCACGATCTCGTTCGGTCTGGCCACACGGCTCGACGCCAGCCGGGCGTAGTAGACCTTCGTTCATCTCGTCGGACAGAGACCGTCGGCAGATCAGGAGACGGACAGCATGCGATTCGGAGTAGCACTTCCCCAAGCCGGGCCGTTCCTCGCCCCCGAGGTCCAGATGCGGATGGCGACCACCTTGGAGGGCATCGGCTACCAGTCGCTGTGGACGAGTGACCACATCATCGTCCCCGCCGGCGAGCGCTACATCCCCGAATCGATGCACGAGCCACTGGCCCTCGTGGCGTGGCTGGCCGCCCATACCACCACGGTCGATCTGGGGATCTCGGTCCTGATCCTGCCGTATCGCGACCCGGTGTTCACCGCCAAGTTCCTCGCCTCGGTCGACGTACTCAGTGGCGGGCGGGTCGTGCTCGGCGTCGGCGCCGGTTGGTTGGAGCAGGAATTCGACGCCCTCTCGGCCAGCTACGCCGATCGCGGTGCGGTCACCGACGAGTACCTGCGAGTGATCCGCAACCTGTGGGAGACCGAGACGTCGAGTTTCCACGGCCGCTGGAAGAACTACGACGACATGCGTCTGTTCCCCAAGGCGTCGAACTCGCGCAACGGCGCCACGATTCCGATCACCGTCGGCGGCAACATGGCCCCCTCGATGCGTCGGGCCGCTGAGCTCGGTGACAGCTGGCACCCGATCAATCTGGCCCCGGCCGAGCTACGCGCCGGGGTCATCGAGTACCACCGCCAGTGCGAGCGGTTCGAACGCGCCCCCGGACGGGTGATCCTGCGTCACATGCCCCGAGGACCCGAAGCGGGTGGACCGCTGTCGGGCACCGACGCCGAACAGCAGGCCGATCTCGCCGCCTATGCCGATGCCGGATGCGACGAACTGTTGATGTCGCTGGCCGGCCGCACCCCCGACACCCTGCTCGCCCGCCTGGAGCACTTCATGACCGAGGTGATCAGACCGTTTCGAGGATGACAGGTCGACACCATCCACCTCACCGTCCACCTCACCGTCCACCCCGCCGGGCACCGCCCAGGGGTCAGTGACGCACCGGGCGGGCCAGGAGCGCGGGAAGCGCGGCGTCGGGCACGTAGCGCCAGTGCGGCAGGTGGCGGGCGGCGTAGAGCAGTTCGTGGAGTTCCTGGACGACACGCAGCGGCCCGAGCAACCGCTCGTCGAGGAGGTGGCCGGCGCCGGCGACCTGGAGTTCCTCGACGTAGGCGACATGTGCCGCATCGATCGCCGGGACGATGAACCGCTCGATCCTCTCGACGGCGATCGACGGGCGACGACGGTGGGCGACACGGGCGACGTGGTCGATCGACTGCAGCAGACCGGCGAGATCCTTGGCGGCGGGCTGGCGTTGGCGACGAGTCGGCGCATCGGCCAGCGGGTTGCCGTCGAAGTCCATCACCCAGAGTCGACCATCGGCCCGCAGGATCTGGCCGACTTGCAGATCACCGTGGATCGGCTGGACCACGGTGTCGCCGATGTCGCCCAGTCGCTCGATCACGGGGCGGATCCGATCGGCCAGCGGCCGTAGACGCATCCCCTCGCCGTCGACCGTGACGGCGACCGCCTCGTCGACCAACCCCGCCGCGGCGCGATGAATCGGCGCGGCAGACGCCCGATCCACCGGTTCAGTGATCACCGACGACGGGGTCGCCAAGGCCACATGCAGGCGGGCGGTGAGTGCGCCGAGCCGCCGGGCCACTTCGATCGGCGGTTCACCGGCGGCATCACCGTCGAGCCAGGCGAGGATGTCGTCGGTGTACCACTCCCAGCCATCGGCCGACCGGGCGACGTACCGGGTGAGAACCGCATCGACGTGACCGTCGCGTCGATACACGCCCAGGAACCGTGGCGTGTCGGTGAACCCGACTTCGGCGAGATGCTCAAGCAGGACCACGCCGGGGTGCGGCTCGGGCACCGGAGGTTGCAGCCATTTGACGACCACCGAGTCGTCGACGATCACCGACAGGTTCGTCTGGTCGACCCCGACCGGGCGTTCCGCTCCCACGGTCGGCCCGACAAGTTGACGGACCAGCTCGGCCGACGCTCCGGGTGTCACGGCCGGGTACGGTACGGCGTCGATGAGCACCTTCTTGTTCATGCCCGAATCGGCGTACGGCCCGACCAACAACTGTATCGGTATCGGCGACGTGCTGCGATCGATGGGTCACCGGGTCGTGTTCGCCGCCGAGGCCTCATGGGACGGCAAGTTGGTCGCCCTCGGCTTCGAGGAAGACCTGGTCGACCTCACCGAGCCGGCTCCGGTTGTCGAAGGCACGTCCGAGGACGCCGGGCAGTTCTGGATCGACTTCATCCGCGACACCTCCCCCGAGTTCCGCCGGCCGACGATCGAACAACTCGCCACATTCGTGCAGCCGACGTGGCAGGCGTTGATCGACGGGGCGATGTACTGCCAACCGCAACTGCTCGAGATCATCGACCGGGTGCGGCCCGATGTGATCATCGAGGACAACGTCAACTGCTTCCCGGCCCTGCTCACCGCCGGAGTGCCGTTCGTGCGGATGATGTCGTGCAATCCTCTGGAGATGTCCGGCCCGGACGTCGCCCCGACCTTCTCGGGGTACGCCGCCGACGACCGCACGGGTTGGGACTCGTTCCGTCAGGAGTACGACCGGACGCACCGGCCGATGTGGGAGGCGTACAACGAGTGGGTGACGTCGTGCGGAGCGCCATCGCTGGACGATCTGCAGTTCATCCATCAGTCCTCGGCTTTGAACCTGTACTCCTATCCGGCGGTCGCCGACTACATCGACCGGCGACCCCTCGGTCCGACGTGGCATCGCCTGCAGTCGTCGGTTCGTTCGACCGACGCCTCCTTCGATGTTCCCGATTCACTGCCGGGCGACGGCGCGTTGATCTACCTGTCGCTCGGCTCGCTCGGCTCGGCCGATGTCGCGTTGATGAAGCGGCTTGTGGCGGTGCTCGCCGACACACCTCATCGCTACATCGTCTCGAAGGGACCGCTCGGCAAGACCTACGACCTGCCCGACAACATGTGGGGAGCGGACCAGGTACCCCAGACGAACGTGTTGCCGCTGGTCGATCTGGTGATCACCCATGGCGGCAACAACACGACGACGGAGTGCTTTCACTTCGGCAAGCCCATGATCGTGCTGCCGCTGTTCTGGGACCAGTACGACAACGCCCAACGCGTCGACGAGACCGGGTTCGGTGTCCGACTGAACACATACGGGTTCGAGGAGAGCCAGCTCACCGATGCGATCACCGGGCTGCTACGAGACACCGCCCTGCGGTCCCGGATGGCCGACATCGGGTCCGCCATCCGCGCCGCCGACGGCACCCGCCGGGCCGCCGAACTGATCGCCGGACTGGTCTGACGTCCGATCACCCGATCGGCGACCACCCGGATCCCAGGCCCGAAGTGGTGCCAGAAAATACCGATATGGCAACTCTTTGGCACCACTTCCAGACGCTCGTTTGCGCGGCTGGCGGCGACGCGACAGGCGGTACGGGCCGACGGTCAGGTCTGGCAGGTGGGGCAGGCGTAGCACCATCGCCCGGCCATGTCCCAGCGCCGGACCGGGGTCCCGCAGCGCAGGCAATGCTCACGCTTGTAGACGTAGGTGTGCTTGCCGCGCTCATTCGCGGCGCGACGTTCGCCGGGCGCCACGGTGACGATCCGACCGGCCTTCACCCCCGCCTTGAGCATCGCCACGAGCGTCGACCACACCTCGACAAGTACCGGTGGATCGATGCTCTGACCAGCGTGCTCCGGCCAGATGCCGTGCACGAACAGGGCTTCGGCTCGATAGACGTTACCGATTCCGGCGACCACCGACTGGTCCATCAACAGCTGGCCGATCGTCGTACGCGACTTGAGCACCCGATCGACGAACCGTTGGGCGTCGGCGTCGCGTCGCAGCGGATCGGGGCCGAGCCGCTTTACGATCGAGCGGTACAACTCGTCGGTGCCGACGATGCACGCCGTCGGGCCGGTGAGATCGAGGGCGGCCCGCTCGCCCACCCACCGCATCCGCGATGCCTCACGCGGCGCAGGGTGATCGTCGCCTTCATGCACCCACCACTTGCCGAACAGGCCGAGATGGACGTGGACCAGCAGATCGTTGTCGAACCAGGCGAACGAATGCTTGCCGTAGGCCTCGACGCGCACCAGACGATGACCGTCGACGTCGGATGCTCCAGCGAAGCGTCCCTGTGGGGAGCTGACCTGCAGCGTCTGGCCACCGAACAGCGACTGCTGTTGGCGCGCGGCACGATGAACGGTGTGACCTTCGGGCATAACGATCTGCCTCAGCGTTGCCGGGCGATGCGGCCGATGGCGTGGGCCGCGAGGCGAAAGGCCGTCAGCGCGCCCAGGCCGTTCACGTCGAGTTCGGGCACGAACTCGACGATGTCGAACCCGACGATGCGCGAGCGCTCAGCGATCCCGTCGATGATCTCGACCGCCTGCCAGTAGGTCAGTCCGCCCGGTTCAGGTCCGACCACCCCGGGCATCGTCGTCGGATCTAGTCCATCGACATCGATGGTGATGAACACGTCGCCGCCCGCGGGCACCTCGGCCAGCACGGGTCCCACGCCGCTGCGGTGCACTCCGTGCGCCCCGAAGAATGCGACGCCGTAGGCGGCTGCGGCATCGGCATCGGCGGTGCGGGCCGAGCCGACGCCCCGACGACCGACCTGCACGATGCGTCCGACGTGCTCCATCTCCGACGACCGGCGCATCGGCGACGACAGGCCCATCCGTTCACCCTGCACCTCGTCGCGCCAGTCGATGTGGGCGTCGATCTGCACGACATGCACCGGACCGGTGCCCTGATACGCGGCAATCACCGGGATCGGGATCGAGTCGTCACCACCCAGAACGATCGGGACGGCACCGGCGGCGAGCACCGCTGAACAGGCCCCCATGATCCGTGCCCGGTTGCCGGCGCCGTCGGCGACATCCCACTCGAGATCACCGGCATCGGCGACGACGACACCGTCGGGAATCGTCGGACCGTCGAGGTCGAAGTTGTGGTGATGGCGGGTCGTCGAATAGGTCGCCGACGAGGCCCGGATCGCCGCGGGGGCGTCCTTCGAGTACGGTCCGACCGATGCGTACGGCGTGGCGCACGGCGCACCGATGACGACGATGTCAACGCCTGCAAGATCGTCGAGGGAGCACGCCGGAATTCCGAGGAATGTGTCGGTTGCCCCGGCTCCGAGCATCGTGGCGAGTCGACCCATGGGGCATGTCTAGTCGGCTCCGAAGCGTCGATGCTCATTCCCGCCCCACCGTGGGGAGCCGGCGGCCGGCGCCACGGTTGCGTACGCTGCTCGGTATGGACCCGATCGGTGAGGCGATGATCGAGATCGATCACGAGGGCACCCACTGGCGGTTCGAGCGATCGTTTCTCACCTCGAACTGGACATGCATCTGGGGCCGGGGCTGCCTGGGCATTCTCGACGAGCCGGCCGAGCATCTGCAACAGGGATGCTGTTCGGTGGGGGCCGAGATGGGCGACGAGACGGAGGCGATGACGATCACTGCGCTGGCCGCGATGCTGTCGCCCGAGCACTTCCAGCATCACGCCGAGGCGTTGGCCGACGGGGTGTTGCGCGAGATTCCACCGACCGCGGCCACGCCAGGGAACGACGCCACAACCGGGTGGAACACCCGCGTCGTCGACGGCGCCTGCATCTTCCTCAACCGACCGGGGTTCGCCGGTGGCGAGGGGTGCGCCCTGCATCTGGCCGCCGCCGATCACAACGAATCGGTGACCGACTGGAAGCCGTCGGTGTGCTGGCAGCTCCCTGTCCGTATCGAGTGGGACCCGCACGACGACGGTACCGAGACGGCGACGATGCGCCGGTGGTCCCGACGCGACTGGGGGGCCGAGGGCGAGACGATGGCCTGGTGCTGCACCGAGGGAGACCGGGCCTACGTCGGCGACCGTCCGGTCGTCGAGTCGCTGGGCGAGGAGCTGGAAGCGATGATCGGCTCGACAGTGTTGGTCGAGCTGCGCCGCCGCCTGGCGGACTGAACCGCGGCAGCCCGGGTCGGAACCACCTCGTTCGGTTCGGCATTGCTCTGCCGATGACGAGCGCCGGCTGCATGGGGCGGGATCCCGGCGCGGCGAACGAACGAGGGGATCGGTACGCTGCCGGCGTGAGCGCCGACACCCTTCGGGTTGCCGTCATCGGCGGCGGCCCCGGCGGGTTGATGGCCGCCGAGGTGTTGGCGGTCGGCGGGGCGGCGGTCACGGTCTACGAGCGAATGCCATCGGTCGGTCGCAAGCTCGTATTGGCCGGTCGCAGCGGTCTCAACCTCACGCACGCCGAACCACTCGACCACCTGCTCGGCCGTTACGGCGCGGCGCGCCATCGGTTGGAACCGGCGATCGTGGCCTTTCCGCCAGCGGCACTGCGTCAGTGGGCGGCGGGCCTCGGGCAGCCGACGTTCGTCGGATCGACCGGGCGCATCTTTCCCGCGGCGATGCGGGCCACCCCGCTGCTGCGTGCCTGGCTGGCGCGATTGGCCGAGCTCGGGGTCGCGGTCGAAACGCGCACGACGTGGCTGGGATGGTCCGACGATGGCGCGTTGCGGTTCGGACGGGCCGACGATTCGGTGACGACGATGCGGCCCGACGCCACGATCCTTGCCCTCGGCGGAGCCAGCTGGCCACGGGTCGGTTCCAACGGCGCATGGACGACGATTCTGCGTGACGCGGGCGTCGCCGTCTCCCCGCTTCGCCCGGCCAACTGTGGCTTTACCGTCGACTGGTCCGAACGGTTTCGCCAAGACCACGCTGGAGCGCCCCTCAAGAACATCCGGATGACCTGTCTCGCAAACGGAACGTCGGTGCGCGGCGAGGCGGTAGTCACCACCGCAGGCATCGAAGGCGGCGCGATCTACATGCTCTCGGCATCTTTGCGTGACACCATCGACGCCGAGGGAACGGCGACGCTGCTCATCGACCTGCATCCCGATCGCCACGTCGACGACCTCACGGCCCGTTTGACCCGTCGTCGGCCCGGGGACTCCTGGTCGACCCACGTCCGGCGAGCCACGGGTCTGCGCGGTGTGGCGATCGCCCTGCTGCGCGAATCATCGGCCAACGCCCGCTCGGGTGACTCCGTGGATGCGGCGGCGCTCGCCCGCGTGATCAAGGCGCTGCCCATCACCCTCATGGCGACCACATCACTCGATCGAGCGATTTCAACGGCCGGCGGTGTGGCATTCGACGAGATCGACGAGTCGTGGATGTTGCGCCGACATCCGGGGGTGTACGTGACCGGGGAGATGATCGATTGGGAGGCTCCAACGGGCGGTTATCTGCTTCAGGCGACGTTCGCGACCGCCGTTGCGGCCGCGCTGGCCGTCGTGCGGACCGGCGACGACCGCCGGCCAGACGCCAGGCCAGACGCCACGGGAATCGGCAATTAGCTCCCATACCGTTCAGGCGTCGCGGCCACCGCGGAGACGTTCGGTGAGCTCCTTGAACTCGACCCAGTTGCCGCGGGCGAGCAGGCCCGCCTGCTGCGGCCAGGTCGACGGATCGTGCACCCGATAGTGCGGACCTGCCGCGTCGAGCATCTCGCGGAGCCCCTCGGGCGATGTGTCGCCGAGCGAGCGCCAGGTACGGATCTGGCGCTCGTGGCACAACGCCTCGATCGCCGGACCGATCCCCTCGACCACCTTCAGGTCGTCCAACTTCAGCGGCGTACCGAGTACCTCGGCCCCGGCGACCAGGTCGGCCGTGTGGTGTGACTGGTTGGCCTCCTCCAACTCGGCGATCCGCTGACGCATCGCCTCGGCTTCGACATCGGCTGTCTCGGCCCGCTTGCGCCAGTTGGCGACATCCCAGTTGAGCAGTCCGATCTGACTCTCCGAGTCGGCCAGTTGCCCCCGCAGCCCCCGTGCATCGGTGTCGAAGGCGGCCACCTGGGTCTGTAATCCACCGATCTCGCCGCGGTGGGCATCGAGCTGTGTCTCCAACTCGCCGGCACGTGCCTGCCAGTCGTTCGACGAATCCGTCGTCCGGGCCAGCTCGGCCTCGAGTCGGGTGACCGTCGCCCGCAACCCGGGTACCTCGGCCGCCGGACCCTCGATCTGCGAGACGATGCTGTGCAGTCCGTCGGTCTCCTGCTCGATCCGGTCGACATGGGCCCGGAGTTCGGCCACTTCGATGTCCAAAGCGGCATTTCGCGCCCGGAGTGCCGGAACGTCGGCGGCCTCGGACTCGAGTTCTGCCACACGCGTCCGTAGACCGGGAAGCCGGCCGGCCTCGGCCTGCAGCTCGCCGACGCGACTGCGCAGCCCGGCCACCTGCGAGGCGTCGCGTTCCAGCACGCCGTGGCGCGCCCGTGCCGCTTCGAGATCGCTGAGCAAGTCGCCGTGGACGGCCTCCATGTCGGCGATGCGGGTACGCAGCTCGTCGATCTCCACGGCCGACTGGGCCGAACGCGACCGCCACTCGGCCAGCTCGAGGTCGAGCGATCCCGTGGCCGTTTCGAGATCGAGGGCCCTGGTACGAAGGCTGACCGCCACCGTTCCGAGTTCGGCGTGGCGAGTCTGCAGGTCACCGAGGCGGGCGGCCAGCGGCTCAAGCTCGTCGACCCGGGCTCGGAGACCATCGATCTCGGCGACCTCGGCCTCGAGTTCGCCGAGCGACGAGCGCTGCGCCGCGGCGTGAGCCTCGAGCGCGGCGTGGCGTGAGCGCAGGTCGGCCAGGGCCGAGTCCGACGTCTCCAACCGCCCCGACGCCGCCGACAGCTCGCCTTCGAGCGTGCGAACCCGTTCCTCCGCCGCGGTTCCCTCGCTCTTGAGCCGGGCGACGGTGCCGTCGAGATCGGCCAACTTGGCCTCATGCTCCTGGCGCACCGTCAACAACGACTGGACCTCGGTGTGGCGTCCGTCGAGCTCGCCCCGAGTGGCATCGAGTTCGTGACGGGCCGCGTCGAGCTGCCGACTCCAGGCGGTGCTCCGGGCCCGAAGTCGCCCGCCGACGATCAGCCAACCGAGTAGCAACCCGATCCCGAGGGCGATCACGACCGGCAACCAGACGTCCTTGATCGCTGTTCCTATGAGCATCGCCATCCTCCTGGGTGTTCGCCCAGCCAATGATTCGTCAAGATCCATCACCCTCAGCACACGTTTGACGCCTACTGTGGTCGATTCGGCGCACAAACGCAAGCATCGGGCCGCCGAATCGTGTCGGAGACCCGACGCTCAGTAGTGGTCTTGACAATGCGGGGGCCGGCCGGTGGCGAAGAACAGGTCGCCCCGGGCAGTGGCATCGTCGCTGCGAGCCTCCATCCGCCGACCGGCGACCAGCGCCGACGGGAGTGTGCCGCCGTAGAGCAACGAACTCAATCCGGCGTGCGTCGTGACGAGATCGGGCTTCGTGCGCGCCCGCCGGCACGAGCCACCTTCTGGCCCACCCTCGATCGTCCAACGGCGACCGTCGGCCTCGACGACGATGCGATCGGTGACGCGGTAGGTACGGGCGGCAAAGGCCATGGCGACATCGCGTACGTTGACCCAGACCCCGTCGTTCAACTGGGTGGTCCGCAGCGAGCGCTGGTTGACGAGCATGTACGGCAGCGGATCATCGGGCGCGATGCAGTTCGATGTGATCGTGCCGATCAGGTCGATTTCGAGCAGCGTGCGCCAGAGGGCGAGATGGGCGTCGGGCGTGGCCGCAGCGAGTTCGATGACGTGCAGCCGGTGGCGGGGATGACCGTCGTTCCAGTGGGACTCCAATCGGTAGCAGGCATACCCGTCGTCATGACAGAGGTACAAAGCGGGCGACAAGGCATCGTCGGGCTGATCGCGCAGCCGCATCAGAAAGCTCATGTCCTGCGCGCTTCGGGCGGTCTCACCGGCGCGCCGACGGCGATACCGCTCCCAGATCTCGGCCAGCCGCGGCGCGGCATCGGGCGCCTCGACATAACGCACCTCGCCGGCGACGGACACCAGCTCGGGTCGCAGCCGGGTGGTATGCACCTCGATCGACGTCGATCGCACGTGTGTGCTGATGCCGTAGCCGAGCCGTTCGTAGATTCCTCCTTCCGAGGCGAACAGCGACGCCACCGGCTCGCCCCGGGCGTCGATGTCGTCGTGCACCGCGTCGACGACTCGGCGCATCAGGCCCCGGCGTCGATGGGTCGCCGCAGTCGATACCCAGGTGACTCCCCCCATCGGCACCGAGGCCCCCCCGGGCAGCGTGACCTCCAAGGCGTACGACCCGGCCAGCGCCACGATCGCGTCGTCATCGACGGCCATCCGAAAGCGCGCCATGTCGTGGGCCTCGCGTTTGGCGTCCATCTCCTCGGGTGTGTAGGTGAATCCGAAGCTGCGACCGTCGAAACGGCACACATCCGGCCACTCGTCGTCGGTTGGTGGACGGATCTCGATCGACATGCGCCGATCCTTGCAGCCGCCACCCACCGGGCCCCGCGGATTTCGCCCCCGGCGGTCCCGGTCCAGCCGTTCATTTCTTGGAGATGAAGCTCTCGTAGATCGTGCCGAGCGACTGTTTCTGGTCGTGACTCAGCCGCGGGTCGCGATTGATCGCATCGAGCACGCTGATCTCCTCGAAGGCATCGGCATCGAGGATTCCGGCCCGCACGTACAGCTGCTCGGCCGAGATGCGCAAGGCTTTGGCGATCTGCTGGAGGATGTCGGCGGAAGGTTTTCGCAACCCCCGTTCGATCTGCGACAGATACGGATTCGACACCTCGGCGAGCTCGGCCAGACGACGCACCGACATGCGCGTGACCTCTCGCTGTTGGCGGATGAACTCGCCCAGGTCCAGGAAACGACGATCAGCTTCCTTGGTCATAGCCGGACTATACGCCCCTCAGCAACCACCCGAAACCGGTGGGAGGACGGCGACCTCGTCGGTCGATCCGACAGGTGTCGACGGGTCGACCTCGTCGCCGTTGAGCCAGACGCGGCAGGTGGGCAACACCGCGGCGAACCGCTCGCCGTACCGGGCCACCGCCGCGTCGATCACCGCGGCGACCGTCGTTTCCTCGAACGTGTCGCGCCCCGTGCCGGCTGCTTCGCGCGCCGACGCAAACAGCCGGAGCACCGTCATCGGACCGGCCTCGACCACCGAACAGTCATGGTCGTGAGCGTAGAGGCAGGGTACCCTCGCTCCTCATGCCCACGCGTTTCCTCCTCCTTCGCCATGGGCAATCGACATGGAACGCCGAGCGGCGCTGGCAAGGTCAGGCCAATCCCCCGTTGAGCGAGGCCGGTGAGCGCCAGGCATTCGAGGCGGCCCGATTCCTCGGCACCTTCGATGCCGTCATCGCCAGCACGCTCGACCGAGCGCGGCACACTGCCGACATCATCGCCGGACAACTCGGCATCGGCCCGGTGCAACTCGACGAGCGGTTGATCGAGAACGACGCCGGCGAATGGACCGGGTTGAACCGGGAGCAGATCGAAGCCGGCTGGCCCGGGGTACTGGCCACCGGCGGATTCCCACCCGGCTTCGAGTCGTTCGAGTCCACGGCGGCCCGGGGGTTCGCCGCGCTGATCGAATCGGCCCGGCAGCATCCCCTGGGCGAGGTGCTCGTGGTCACCCATGGCGGGGTGATCCGCCATCTGCGCCGCATCCTCGAGGTCACCGACGTCCACATGCCGAATCTGTCGGGAGCGTGGTTCACCGTCGAACCCGACCCTCCGGTCGACGTGCGCGCCGGCGATGTCGTCCATCTACTCGACACCCCGAGCGAGCAGCGGAATCACCACGAGAGTCGACGGGTATGAACCGGCTGGGCGAGCCCCTGCTCCTTCCCGGCTTCGAGCCGGTACCGGTGACGACGTCGTCACCGATGCCCGACGCCGCCCCCGCCTATCCGCCGGCCACCCCCGACGACCCCGACGCCGGCGACTCCTCCAACGCGGCCGGCGATGAGCTACGCGTCGAGGTCGTCCGCTCCGATCGGCGGCGGCGCACCGTCGGCGCCCAGGTGACCGACGGGGTGCTGCGGATCACGGTGCCGTCGTGGATGTCACGGGCCGAGGAGACCCACTGGGTCGAGACGATGACGGCTCGGCATCGGCGCAAGTTGTCGACCGACCGCATCGATCTGCGCGCCCGCTCGACCGAGTTGGCCCGCCGCTACGACCTGCCCCGACCGCGGGAGATCAAGTGGGCCGGCGATATGGCGTCACGTTGGGGATCGTGCACCCCGGCGGCCGGGACCATCCGACTCTCGGCGCGCCTCGCCCGCTTTCCGACCTGGGTCCTCGACTATGTCATCGTCCACGAACTGGCCCACCTCGAGGTGACCGGCCACGGGGCGGCCTTCTGGCGACTGGTCAACCGCTACCCGAAAGCGGAGCGGGCGATCGGCTATCTCATCGCCAAGTCCGGCGATGCCGAACCCGATGAACTGGACTGACACGACCCGTCCGATCACGGCGTGCTGATGATGGCGTCCTGATGCTCGGTCGGCTGCTCGACCATAACTATCCGAAGCAGGTGCGCGAGCGCATCACCCTGCTGACCGTTGCCCGGCTGACGGCCAACAGCGCCTACCGATTCGCTCCGCCGTTCCTCGCCACGATCGCCCGCGACCTCGACGTCAGCCTGGGGCGGTTGGCGTTCGCCCTGTCGATCAGCGAACTGGGCGGCCTCGTGGCGCCGCTGATCGGACGACTCGTCGACCATTGGCCCCGCCGCGAGACGATCGCCGGCGGCTTGATCGGCATCGCCATCGCCTCGTTCGCCATGTCGCTGTCGCCGAACGTCGCCGTGTTCACCCTGGCCCTGCTCGGCATCGCCATGGCCAAGCTCGTGTTCGACGTGGCGATGACCGGCTGGGTCGCCGAACGGGTGCCGTTCGAGCGCCGCGGTCGGGTGATCAGCATTACCGAGTTGTCGTGGGCCGGAGGGCTGCTGATCGGTGTGCCGGTCATGGGCCTGGTCACCTGGGCCACGTCGTGGCACGTCGCCTATGTCGTGGCAGGCATCGCCGTGATCATCCTGGCCGGCGCCGTCGCCAAGCTGCTCGAACCGGGAGTCCATCGCCACGCCGGCGTCGGGACCGGTCTGGATGCGGGCATCCCGATTCCGCCGCTCCTGCCTCCGTCGGGGCGGAGGTTGCCGTGGGCGCGGATCGTCCCCTTGATGGCCGCCAACCTCTGCCTGATGCTCGCCGCTCAGGCGGCGTTCGTGACGTTCGGGTCGTGGCTCGAGGACGACTTCGGGTTCAGCGCCGCGGCACTCGCCGCCGTCGCGTTCGGATTAGGGACCGGGGAGTTGATCGCCTCGTCGAGTTCGGTGCGGTTCACCGACGCATGGGGCAAGCGGCGGTCGATGATCTGCGGCGCGGCGTTGATGGTGCCCAGCGGCCTGCTGCTGGCCGTCGCCCACTCGCACGTGGCCGTCGGGTTGGTGTGCTTGGCCGTGTACATCCTGGGCTTCGAGTTCGCCATCATCTCGGGCCTGCCGTTGTCGAGCAACCTCATCCCGGGCCGGCCGTCGACGGGCATCGGGATCGTGATGGTTGCCGGAACCACCGGGCGGGCGGTGATGTCGGTGCCCGCTGCCCGCCTGTACGAACGACACGGCCTGGTCGCTCCGCTGCTCGTCGGCACGGGCTGTGCCGCGCTATGCCTCTTGTTCGCCCAGTTCGTCGACGAGCCCGTGACTACGGCGACTCGCTCGGGTCACCCGGGTCGGGTCGATCGTCCTGGTTGAGTTCCATCCTCATCCACGCCGCCGAGTTGTGGAAGTCGGCCACGGCACTCCCCGGGGGGCAGATCGCGTCGCACGCCGCGGACGTCTCGGGCATCAAGTTCATCTCGAGCACCGGCATCATGTGTTGCAACTGCGCCACCGACTTCGGCCCGATCAACGGGGCGACCACCGCCGGCTGATCCTTCACCCAGGTGATCGCCAACTGCGCGGCGTCGTAGCCGTGCTCACGAGCCATGCGGACGAACCGGTTGCCGGCGGCCACGGCACGCGACGACACCCGTTCGGCATAGATACCGCCGCGCCGGGCAGCACGCGATTCGGCCGGGCGGATGTCGTCGTCGAGGTAGCGACCGCCGAGAATCCCCATCGCCAGTGGTGACCACGGCAGCAGCCCGAGCCCGTGGGCCAGGGCCATCGGCACCAGTTCGTTCTCCACCCGGCGGTCGAGCAGGTTGTACGGCGGCTGGTCGGTGACGAACTCCGCCCCGTGGGCGCGCCGGGCCGTCAGCACCCCTTCGAGCACCCGCCACGCCGGCGCCGTCGAGGACCCGACGTAGCGGACTTTACCGGCTCTGACCAGGTCATTCAGCGCCTCCATCGTCTCGTCGATCGGCACGTCGAAATCTGGCCGATGGAGCTGGTACAAGTCGATTCGGTCGGTGTTCAGCCGGCGCAGCGAGTCGTCGCACGCCCGCATCAGATGAGCCCGCGAGCCGCCCCGATCGTTGGGCCCCGAACCCTGGGGAAAGTAGGCCTTGGTCGCCACGAAGGCCTCGTCGCGGCGGCCGGACTCGTTGAGCGCCCGACCGATGATCCGCTCCGCCTCACCCGAGGCGTACGAGTTGGACGTGTCGATCAGCGTGATCCCCCCGTCGAGGGCGGCCAGGATCATTCGGATCGACTCGTCCTCGGGTGTCGGGTTGACGATGTTGTCGGTGCCCAGGGCGAGCGGCGCCACCCGGGCCCCGGCGCGACCCAGACGGCGGTACTCGGGCATGATCAGCGCGCCCCGTAGCCGGCGTCGACGCTGACCAGCGCACCGGTCATGTAGCTCGCCTCGTCCGAGGCGAGGAACACGACGACGTTGGCGATTTCGGACGGCTCGGCCAGCCGGCCCATCGGCACGGTGGCAGCAATGCGGGCGAGCAACTCGTCGGTGACCGGCTCGGACCGCTCCGACTGCAGCATCGGGGTGCGCACCTCGCCCGGACATACCGCGTTGACCCGGATGCCATCGGCGGCGTGGTCCATCGCCAGGGCACGGGTGAGATTGTGGACGGCGCCCTTCGACGCGCAGTATGCGGCAACCCCGGCCGAGCCGAGATCGCCCCAGATCGAGCCGAAGTTGACGATCGCCCCTCGACCCGACGGCAGCATCGCCCTGATGGCGGCGCGGCACATGAAGAACGTGCCCGAGACATTGACGTTCATGATGTGATGCCATTGCTCGTCGGTCGTTTCGATGCCCGGCGCCCGCACGATCACGCCGGCGGCGTTGACGAGCGCATCCAGTCGGCCGTAGCGATCGACGGCGTCACCGATCACGTCGACGCAGAACGCTGGGTCGCCGACATCACCCGACCTGGAGATGCCGCCGAGTTCGCCGGCAAGTTCGGCGGCGCCCACGGCGTTGCGATCGACGATCACCACACGCGCCCCGTGGGCGGCGAATCGGCGAGCCGATGCCGCCCCCATACCCGACGCCCCGCCGGTGACCACGACCACTCGATCCGCAAAGTCCATGGGCGTCGAACTTACTGTCCGACCGGCGGGTTCCCGAATGCCGATCATGCTCTTCGGGATGCTGTCCGTCGGTGCGGTCTGCGAGGATCAGGCGTCCGATGATGCCACCCACCGATCCTTCCCATACCGGCCGAGCGACCACCGGCCCGGCGATCAGCGATCCGGCCAACACCGACCCGGCCAACACCGACCCGGCGAACACCGATCCGGCGAACACCGATCCGGCGATCAGCGGCGGGGTGTCGTTCCGGTGCCCGCACTGCGCCGGCGCGCTGGTGCCCGAGCAGACGGGGGCCGTCTGCTTCCGCGGGCACCGATTCGACCGGTCGGTCGATGGCTACCTCAACCTGCTGCCCGCCGGGCGGACCCGTGGTCGGGCGGCGGGCGACTCGGCCGAGATGATCCGGGCCCGCCGGGCGCTGTTCGACCTCGGCCACTACGCACCGATCATGTCGGCGGTGGCGGCGTTGTGCGCCGGCCGGGAGCGGGTGCTCGATGCGGGCTGCGGCGAAGGGTCCTACATCGGCGCGGTCGACGCTCCGGAGCGCTACGGGATCGATGTCTCCAAGCCCGGCATCCGTCTCGCCGCCCGGCGGTTCCGCCGGGTCGAGTTCGCCGTCGCCTCGTCGTATCGCCTGCCGTTCGACGACTCCACCTTCGATGCCGTCATCTCGGTGTTCGCGCCGCTGGCGTATCCCGAGTTCGCCAGGGTGCTGCGGGGGGGCGGCATCGTCGTGGCCGCCTCCCCCGGCCCCGACCATCTCGCCGGGCTGCGCCGGCACCTCTACCAGGATGCCCGTCCCCACGACCCGACACCCGCCGTCGATCCGGGCGCCGGTGTTGTGATCGATCACCGGCGGGTGCAGTACGAACTGTCCCTCGACGGCGACGACGCCCGGTTGCTGCTCCAGATGACCCCGTACTGGTGGTCGGCGACCCCCGAACAACAGCGGTCCGTCGGTGAGCTGACCACTGCCGTGGACGTCATCGTCGAGGCGCGGCGGTCCCGCCCCGAGTGATCCGGCTCGGAGCGGAGCCGACGCTGCCGCGCACATCCCGCGCCGATCACCGCGCCCAGGATTGGGTGATCGGCACCGTTGTCAGTCGAGTTGGAACAATCCGGGGCGCGAATGTGCAACCCCGCCTGCGGTCTCGGAGCCTGGTGGGAGGGGCCGACACGCCCTCCACGAACCAGACTCCTAGCCGAACCGGCCGCCCAGACGAAGGGGGCGTCTAGACGAAGTAGCCATAGATGTCGACGATCAGATGGGTGGCGGCCGAGGAGTAGAAGCCCGTCTTCGCCCCAGCCGCCGGCGCGCGGGTCGTGATCGCCAGCGCGGCGCGGGTCTGATCGACCCCGGTGTAGTTGAGGTTGCTGGTCACCGGTACTCCCGAACCCGCCGGGAAGGCACTGACGAAGCCCCAGCCGCCCGTCGCTGCGACCGTCAGGTTCTGCACCACGGCGGTCGCCGCGGCCGGGATCGGTGGTGAGAGGTTCACCATGCGGTTCTCGCCGGCGGCGAATGCCCCGCCAAATCCGGCGGGGGACGCCGAACGGGTGTCGATCACGCGCTGTGACGGGGTCACGGTGAACAGTCCGGCACCCGACCCGGCCACCGAGTCGGCGGTGAACCAGCCGGCGACGTCGACCAGCAGCGCCGACACGTTGAAGCCGAACAGCGAGATCTTGCCGTTCGCTCCGATCGGGACGATCACGAGGTTGGCTCGCACATCGGCCTGGCCCGAGGTGTTGACGTTCGAGGCGTTCGGCCGGGCCACGCCCGACGGATAGGCCGTGGCGTAGCCCGAGACCGGCTGCGCGGAGCCGAGAGCGGTGAGGATGACGGCGACCGCTCCGGCCGAGCCGTCGCCTGGCACGCCGAGTTGCCCGGCGACCTGCAGGTCGATGTGGTCGCCTGCCGATTGATACGGGTTCTTGGCGCCCGATTCCAGCGCTGAGCCCGGGGCGCGGCGCTGGTCGAGCAGTCGCGCCGGGGTCAACGCCCGGTACTCGCCACCGGGCGCTCCGGCCGGGGCGACGAAGTATCCGAGCACGTCGACGAGCAGGTCGGTGGTCACCGACGTGGAGATCATGATCGTGGAATCGGCGGCCACCGGCAGCACGGCGGCATTGGCGACGACCTCACCGTCGGTCGAGGCGTTGAGGATCGACGTCGCCGGCCGCGTCGTGCGGGTCGGCCAGGCCTGGGCGAACCCGTTGCCCCGTGCGCCGGCGTAGGTGACGTTGACCAGCACCGCCTTCACCGCCGGGCCCGGCACCGGTACCTTGACCACGCGCGACGTCGCCGCCCGCATGAGTCCGGGGGTCGTGCCAATGCCGTTACGGGTGTCGTAGACGCGGGTAGACGCCGTCGAGACGAGTTTCAGCGCGCTCACCGGGGCTGGCGCGGGCAATCCGTTGAAGGTGAGCTTGCGGACCTTGCCGGTGTTGCTCTGCGTGTAATACAGCGCATATCCGGCGCCGTCCGGGGCGAACACCATGTCGGCGACGACGCCGGCGCCGCTGGCGAACGGGGCCGCGTAGTCGACCTTGCCGTCGCGGGTGCGTACGAAGATCTTCCCGCAGCCGCCATCGGCGAACAGGTACGCCCCGTCGTACATCTCGGGCCAGGCGCCGTTCGGCACGAACGCCCCGCCGGTGATGTAGGTGCACCCGTCCTGGCGTCCGTAGTCGGTGAGCGGATCGGTCAACCCGGCCGTGGGCGCGGCGCACGGCGGGCTCTTGCCCTGCGGACACGATCCTTCGCGGATGTTCCAGCCGTAGTTGGCGCCCTTGATACCTTCGTCGACCTCCTCGCGGGTGCCCTGGCCGACATCGTCGATGAAGAATCTGGTGGCGCCCTCGTTGGGATCGAAGGCGAACCGGTATGGATTGCGCAGCCCGTAGGCGAAGATCTCCTGGCACTTCTGACCGATCGGCGCCGAGATGCCCGATGTGGCGCATCGCACGGTGCCGGCGCCCTGGAACGGGTTGTCGGCCGGGATGCCGCCGTCGGTGGTGATCCGGGCGATCTTGCCCGACAGGATGCTCAGATCCTGGGCGGCGTCATTGGCTCCGGCCGAGCCGGAGTTCCCGCGTGGATCGCTGCCCGAATCGCCGATCGAGACATACAGATACCCGTCCTGTCCGACTTCGACATCGCCGCCGTTGTGATTGCCGGCGGGTTCGGTGACCGTCCCGGGGAGATTGTCGAGCAGCACGACCTCGGAGCCGGGGTCGATGAGGTTGCCGCCCATCGTGAAACGTGACACCCGGTTGACGCAGCCACCTGTGACCGGTGCGGTGTAGTAGATGAAGACCGCGCCGCTGGCGGCGAAGTCGTTGCCGGTGGTGAACCCGAGCAGGCCCATCTCCGAGCCGCTCCCTCCGCAGACGCCGATGGTCAGCGCCGGTGTGGGCAGCAGCGTGCCGCCCTGGATGACGCGCACCTTGCCGTTCTGGTCGAGGACCACCACCCGGCCATCGGGCAGCGCCTCGACCGCCGTCGGACTCGGTACCGACGCCACCTCGACGTCACCGAATCCGCTCGGCACGGTGGCGGCGCCGGCCGGTTCGGCGAGAGCCACCATCCCCGACACCCCCGCACTGCTCACCAGCAGAGCGCCGATCACCAGCGAACTCACCCTTCGACGCATGGAGTCTCTCCTTGTCACCGTCGCGGCCCGCGAGCCCGACCCTAGTCCGGTACCGATACGCGGCGTGGTCGGGACGGGTCACGCCACGGCCCGACGTCAGTTCACACAGCGTTCACAATCGGGCAACGGAGGCGAAATGGCGCGCTGCAAGGCTCTATCGTCGCACGTTCCCGAAACATGTACGACCCGAGATCCACCGAGAGGACCCCCGTGGCCTACCAAGCCGAGTACATCTGGCTCGACGGCACTGAGCCGACGCCGCTGCTGCGTAACAAGACCAAGATCATTGCCGACGGCAAAGAGCCCCCGATGTGGGGCTTCGACGGTTCGTCGACCAACCAGGCGACCGGCGACCACTCCGACTGCGCGCTGCAGCCCGTGTTCTCGTGCCCCGACCCGATCCGCGGCGGCGACAACATTCTCGTGCTCTGCGACGTGCTCACCGCCAACGACCTGAAGCCACACCCGACCAACACCCGGGCGGCCTGTGCCAAGACCGCCAAGAAGTACGCCAAGCAGGGCATGATCTTCGGCATCGAGCAGGAGTACACCATGCTCCGCGTCGATGGCACCCCGCTCGGCTTCCCCGCCGGCGGTGGCTATCCCGGCCCGCAGGGCCCGTACTACTGCGGTGTCGGCGCCGGTCGGGTCATCGGTCGTGAGATCATCGAGGAGCACACCCAGGCGTGCCTCGATGCCGGCCTGATGATCGAGGGCACCAACGCCGAGGTCATGCCCGGACAGTGGGAGTTCCAGATCGGCGCCGCCGACGCGATCACCGTGTCGGACCATCTGACCGTGGCCCGGTGGCTGCTGCATCGCATCGCCGAGGACTACGAGGTGGTCATCTCGTTCGCCGCCAAGCCCGAGAAGGGCGACTGGAACGGCGCCGGTGCGCACACCAACTTCTCGACGCAGGCGATGCGTGAGGACTATGCGGCCGTCATCGCCGCCTGCGAGGCGATCGGCAAGAAGATCCTTCCGCACGTGGAGAACTACGGCCATGACATCCAGAGCCGCCTCACCGGCAAGCACGAGACCGCCCCGTGGAACAAGTTCTCCTACGGCGTGTCCGACCGCGGCGCATCGATCCGCATCCCGTGGCAGGTCGAGCGCGACGGCAAGGGCTATGCCGAGGATCGCCGCCCCAACGCCAACTGCGACCCCTACACCGTCACCCGTCTGATCACCGACACGGTGTGTTCAGCGGCGTGATCGACGCCACGTCGTGACTGTGGGGGGCCATCGTGCCCCCCACATTCATTTTTCGAGAAGAATGCGAGATCATCCCCATGTTGGATCAGCAGAAGGCATATGTCCTACGCACGGTCGAGGAGCGCGGCATCCGTTTGGTGCGGCTGTGGTTCACCGATGTCCTGGGCAATCTGAAGAGCTTCGCCATCAGCCCCGCCGAGGTGGAGAACGCCCTCGACGAGGGGATGACGTTCGACGGCTCCTCGATCGACGGGTTCTCGCGCATCCAGGAGAGCGACGTCCTGGCGATCCCCGATCCGAACACCTTCGAGGTGCTGCCGTGGGGTGATCCGAAGGCGGCCGAAGCCCGCGTGTTCTGCGACGTCCACCATCACGACGGCACGCCGTTCGACGGTGACCCGCGCCAAGTGCTGCGCCGCAACCTGGTGCGCGCCCACGCCAAGGGATATACGTTCTTCGTCGCCCCCGACGTCGAGTTCTTCTACTTCGCCACCCCCGAGAAGGGCCAGGCACCGGTACCCCTCGACGAGGGCAGCTTCTTCGACCTGACGACCAACGACGTCGCCGGGACGCTGCGCAAGCAAACCATCCGCACGCTCGAGACGATGAGCATCCCGGTGCAGTATTCGTTCCACGAGGACTCGCCCTCGCAGCACGAGATCGACCTGCAGCCCACCGACGCGTTGACCATGGCCGACTCGATCATGACGTTCCGCCTGGTCGTCAAAGAGGTCGCCGCCGCCCAGGGAGTGCATGCGACGTTCATGCCCAAGCCGATGGAGGCCGTGCAGGGCTCGGGCATGCACCTGCACCTGTCGCTGTACGACGGCGAGGAGAACGCCTTCCATGACGACGACGATCCGTATCAGCTGTCGGTGGTGGCCAAGCAGTTCATGGCCGGGCTGCTCCGCCATGCCGCCGAGATCACCGCCATCACCAACCAGACGGTCAACAGCTACAAGCGGCTGGTCCCCGGGTTCGAGGCCCCGATCCATGTGTCGTGGGCGCGCAACAACCGCAGCGGCCTGGTGCGCGTACCCATCGCCCGGCGCGGTGCCTCGGCGGGAACGCGGATCGAGTACCGCTCCCCTGATCCGGCGTGCAATCCGTATCTGGCATTCTCGGTGATCCTGGCCGCCGGCATGAAGGGAATCGAGGAGGGCTACGAGCTTCCCGCCGAGTCCGACGCCAACATGTTCGAGATGGGCGACGAGGCTCTGGCAAAGTTGAACATCACCGAACTCCCCCAGTCCCTCGATACGGCTCTGCGCGTGATGGAGTCGTCCGACCTCGTGCGCGACGCACTCGGCGAGCACATCTTCGAATGGTTCCTGCGCAACAAGCGTTCGGAATGGAAGGCGTACAAGACCCACATCAGCGGGTTCGAGCTCGACCGCTACCTGCGCTCATTGTGATCGACCCCATGGACCTCGTCGCCGTCTTCCCCGACCCGCCTGCACCCGAACTGGCGCGGACCCTCGACCTCGGCGGCTACCGTTGGAAGGCCCTCGCCTCGGCCGACGACGTCTCACGGGTCGAGCCGACCGGGGGCTGTGTCGGCGCGGTGGTCACCGTCGATCCCGATCCCGAAGGCGCGTGGGCCCTTGCCCGGGCGTTGCGCAAGGGCGATCGCTCGCCGACCTCGGTGCTGGTGCTGATATCGGGGGCGTTGCTCGGCGACCTCGAACTGCGCAACGATCTGTTCGACGACTTCTGCCTGACCCCGTTTCATCCGACCGAGCTCGAGGCCCGGCTCAAGCACCTGTTCTGGCGCCAGGGCGGCGGTCCCGCCCCCGAGCTGGTCAGCTACGGCGAGCTGGTCCTCAATCTCGAGACGTATCAGGCGACGATCGACAGCACCCCGCTCGATCTGACCTACATGGAGTACGAGCTGCTCAAGTTCCTCTCGCAGAATCCGGGCAGGGTGTTCACCCGCGAGACGCTGCTCAGCCGGGTCTGGGGCTACGAGTACTACGGCGGGGCGCGCACCGTCGATGTCCACATCCGCCGGTTGCGCGCCAAACTGGGCGAGGAGCACGCCAACCTGATCCAGACCGTCCGCTCGGTCGGCTACCGCTTCGGTCAGTCCCCCCGCTGGGGCTGAGCGCCCTCAACCCAGCGTGGCCAACGTCTCGCGGACGTCGTCCAAGGTCGAACGGGGATTGACGAAGCACAGCCGCAGGATGGTCTCGCCGTTCCATGAGGTGGGCGTGACGAAGGCGGTGCCGTCGGCCAGGAGACGGGCGCTCCATGCGTAGTAGTCGGCGGGTTGCCAGCCGAGGCGGCGGAACATGACCACCGAGAGCTCCGGTTCGCCGACCACCTCCAACTCGGGGATCGTGGCAATCAGCGCGGTGGTCTCGCGGGTCAGCGTCAAGCTGGCCTCGATCGCGTCGGTGTACGCGGCTGTGCCATGGGCGGCGAGCGAGAACCAGAACGGCAGGCCTCGGGCCCGGCGGGTCAGCCCGAAGGCGAAGTCCGAGGGGTTCCACTCGTTCTCATCGGCCTGCAGCACATCGAGGTACTCGGCATGCTGACTCAACGCGGCGCGAGCCTCGAGCGGATCGCGATAGATCAGCGCGCAGCAGTCGTACGGGGCGAACAGCCACTTGTGCGGATCGACGATCAGGCTGTCGGCGCGTTCGACACCGATGAACTGCGACCTCACCGACGGCGCGGCGAGTGCGGCCGCCCCGTAGGCGCCATCGACGTGGAACCAGGCGTTCAGTTCGGCGGCGACGTCGGCCGCCGCGGTGAGGTCGTCGATCACCCCGGCATTCGTGGTGCCTGACGTGGCCACGATGGCGCAGACCCGTTCGGTGATCGCAGCCGGGGCATCGGCGATGGCCGCGCGAAGCGCGGCGCCTGTCATTCGTCCGGCGACGTCGGCCGCAACCATGACGACCTCGGCGTCCATCACCTTGGCCGCCGACTTCAAAGACGAATGGGCACCCGAGGAACAGACGATCACCGCTCGGCGATCGTCACCCGTCCGGCCCCGCCACCGCTCCCGCGCCGCCGTCAGGGCGCTGAGGTTGCCATAGGTTCCACCGGGGACGAACACGCCGCCGGCGCCCGGGGGAAACCCGGCGAGGTCGGCGATCCAGCGCAACGCCTGGTTCTCGGCGAAGACGGCGCCGGCTCCCTCCATCCACGAACCGCCGTAGATCGCCGAGGCCCCGACGACGAGGTCGAACAGGATGGCGGCCTCGGTCGGCGCGGTCGGCACGAACGACCAGAACCGCGGATGATCGACCGAGATGCAGGCCGGGGCGAGTACGTCGGCGAAGACCCGCAACGCCTCCAGACCACCCATACCCCGCGACGAAATCGTCGTGCCGACCATGGCGTGCAGCTCTGCCGCGGTGCGGGGGCCGTCGAGGGGCGGCGGGTCGAGCCGTGTTCGCTCGATGGCATAGCGGATGACGGCCTGGGTGAGGACCTCGGTCGACCTGTCGTGTCGATGCATGCCTTCAGAATGGCAGCCGCAGGGCGATTGCGCTCAGACGTTCGCTCAGACGTTGAGGTCGAGCAACTCGCTGCCCTCGTTGCGCGCCTCGCCGTCGGCCGTCAGGAAATGGCCGAGGATGGCGGCGGCGACCGCGCCCGACATGCACACCATGATCGGAATGAGCAGCAGGACGAGAACGATGATCACGGCGCCGGGCACGGGACCCATCGTATCGCGGCGGGCGCAGCGAGCCGGAACGCTGCCGCTCCGTGGGCTCGGCGGGCTACCGTGGAGGCCGCATGAACCAGGTCCGTACCCGCCTCGCCGCCCTCGCTCTCCTCGATCGGGCACTCAACGCCATGGATGACTCCGAACTCCAGGGCCTGCTCGACAACGTGTCCGAAGAACTGCGCAGCCCGTTCGACCAGATGATCGCCATGGCCGCCGCCGAGTCGGCCGAGCCGGTGGCGATGGTCCGGTCGGCCGCGCAACGCGGCCGGATGAACGGCACGCTCGAGCGTGTCGCGCTGGTGCTGTGCGATCCGTGCCTGGCCGATTGCATCACCGAACTGGGCGACGACTCCGACAACCCCAGCGAGGAACAACTCCAGGCGGTGATCCCCGGGCTCATCGAACGCCACGGGCTCGGCACGGTACGGATGATGCTCGCCTCGACCATCGCCGGCGAGGCCGCCGCGGCGGCGACCTGTACACAGCTCCTGAAGCACGATGCCGTGGTGGCGTTGCCGGCCGTCGCCACCGCCCCGCCGGTGGTGCGAGCGGCGTCGACGGCCGACGAGGCCGTCAAGCAGCGCCGCAAGGACGACAAGGCCCGCAAGCAGGCCGACGCCCGCGCCCGGCGGGAGCAGGCCGAACGAGCCCGTCGAGGCTGACGATGACCGACACCGAGCTGCTGTCGTTCGACTGTCCCCGGTGCTCGACCGGTGTCGTCGCGCGGTTCTATGGTCCATGCGACGCCTGCCGGAGCCAGCTCCGATCCGCGTTCGCCGGCGAATCCCGCGTCATCGAGGTCGCCGAGTACGAACCGAAGATGAACGTCACTCCCAATGCCGTGGCGTTGAAGGACGACTGAGCGCGGCCACCCGATGTCCGCGCCTGGCTCGCCGGCCACCACCCGCCCGGCGGACGCACCGGGCAGCGACATGGTCCGATGTCACGGCGTCACGGCCCGACCGGGCAGGGCGGTAGCGTTCCGACGATGAAACTCGACTTCTGGCTCGACCCGGTTTGACCCTGGTGCTGGCTGACGTCCCGTTGGGTCGTCGACGTGGCACCGCACCGTGACATCGAGGTCACCTGGCGGCCGATCAGCCTGTTGATCAAGAACCAGACGCAACCCGATTCGCCCTTCTACACGCGCGTCGTACACACCCAGGGTCTGCTCAGGGTGATGGAATCGGTGCGGGCCGAGCACGGCGACGGCGTCATCGGCCGGCTGTACACGGCATTCGGCGAACACATCCATCACCAGCAGGACTCATCGGTCGACCCCGCAGTGGCTCTCGCCGAGGCAGGGCTGCCGGTGCGCCACGCCGAGGCGGCCCACGACGACAGTTGGGATGACGTCATCCGCGCCTCGATGGACGAAGGACTCGGTTTGACCGGCCCCGATGTCGGAACCCCGATCCTGGGAATCACCTTCGAGTCGGGCAAACGGGTCGGCTTTTTCGGTCCGGTGATCAGCCGCCGACTGCCCCTTGCCGACGCCCTGCGGCTATGGGACGGCGTGACGTTGACGGCCGGTATCGACTGCTTCTGGGAACTCAAGCGCACGCGTACCGAGAACCCCGACTTCACCCCGGTCGACTGACCGGCCGGTACCCGGCTTACCCGTCGGCTCGGCGGGCGGCGACGATCTCGGCGATACGGCTCGCCCCCGCGCCGCCCGAAGTCGACTCCTCGAACCGGCGGGGCTGATCGAGCAGGGCCCCGAGCATCGCCGCCGTGCTCATCGACAGCGCATCGAGGTCGTAGCCGCCCTCCAGCATGATCAGCATCCGCCCACGTGGCACCACGCGCATCAACCGATCCGTCAACAGTGCGTAGTCCTGCGACGACAGGCCGAGGTCGGTGATCGGGTCGAACCGGTGCGCATCGAAGCCGGCCGAGATGATCAGCCAGGTGGCCCCGAAATCGCTGATCGCCGGACCGATCAGCTCGTCGAACGCCTGCAGGTACACGTCACCGGTGGCCCCCGGGGGCAACGGGATGTTGAGCGTCGTGCCCCGGCCCGCACCGTGTCCGACCTCGTCGTACCAGCCGGTTCCCGGGTACAGCGGCCACTGGTGCAGCGAGATGTACAGCACACGGGGGTCGGCGTAGAACGCGTCCTGCGTGCCGTTGCCATGGTGGGCGTCGTAGTCGACGATCGCCACGCGCTCACCCCGTTCGGCCAGGTGCGCGGCAGCGACGGCGACGTTCGAGATCAGGCAGAACCCCATCGCCCGCTCCGGGGTGGCGTGATGTCCCGGCGGTCGAACGGCGCAGAATGCCGCGTCGCCCTCCCCGCGGTCCAGCGCCTCGATCGCCGTCAGGCCCGCGCCGGCGCCGAGGGTGACCGCCGTCCACGACCCACTCGACGCGGCGGTGTCGGGATCGAGGTATCCCCCGCCGGCCGCCACCGTCGCTTCGATTCGGTCGAGGTAGGCGGGAGTATGAATCCGTTCCAGTTCGGCGCGCGACGCCGCCCGCGGGGCCAGTCGCACCAACCCGTCGCCCACATCGGCCGCTTCTACGCCCGACAACACCGCCGAAAGCCTCGCCGGGCGTTCGGGATGCCGCTCTCCGGCGATGTGGTCGAGATATGCCTCATGAGTTATGAACAGGAGTGACACGCCGCGAACGCTACCGTCGTGGTCAGTGGTGAAAAGCGTCGACGATCCCTCCACGGCCAACCGGTCCTCCGGCCACGTGCTACGCGGTGGCGGAGCTTCGGCCCGCGTACGCCCCTGGCCCGGATCACCGACGATCGCCCACCTGGTCACCCTCGACCTGCGAGGTGGCCTGCACGTGGCCGTGCTGCGCTCGTGGCTGAGCCAACTGGCCACCCTCGGCTACACCCGCATCCGCACCGGGGCGATCCGGCCCGCCCAACGCGGCCCGTACGACGCCCTGGCCTTCGTTCCCGCCCAGGAACTGGCCCTACTCCAGTACGACGGGCATCTCACCGGCACCCCGCGGGTCCCCCCGCATCTCCCTCCGACGGGTGTCCGTATCCGGCGCGGCCGACAGTCGGACGCCGAGTTGCTCGCCGACCTCGACTGCCTCGCCTTCCCGAAGGGCTGGGGACTCGATGCCGACGGTGTGCTCGACGCGGTGCGCGCCACACCCCACTTCCGCATCGCCGTCGCCGTGCGCCACGGTGACAGCGTCTCGGACCGGATGCCACTCGGCTACGCGGTCAGCGGACGTGGTGGACGAGCGGCGTACCTGCAACGGCTGGCCGTCTTGCCCGAGGCGCGCACGATCGGGGTCGGGGCGATGCTCGTCGACGACGGCGTGCGCTGGGCCCGCCGCTGGCGATCGCACACGGTCACGGTCAACACCCAGAGCGACAACACCGCCGCGCTCAACCTGTACCAGCGGGCGGGATACGTCCTCCAGCCCACACAATTAGTCGTCCTCGAACGTTCGCTGGACAACATCCTGTGAATCGCCGGGCACCGACCGCGGGCCGCCGCGTCGGCCGGCGGGT
>JANMJD010000423.1:0-2828 GCA_031371195.1 Actinomycetes bacterium
CCACACCGGCGACCACGTCGTGCTGTGGGCCGGTGTCTCGCTCGCCGATTTCCCGACGTTGACCGTGACCCTCGAAGAGGTCGGCGACCAGGAGTCATCGGGTCAGAAGGTGTTGATCGGCAAGGTCGGCGGCGGATAGGTCAACTTTTGCGACGCGGTGCGGTGGTGCGCCCTCCGATGGCGTACGACGTGCCGATGCATGGTCCGGGTGGTGTCGAATGGCCCACGGCAACCGGCGTCAGTGACGTCGGTCCCAACGGTCTCTGAGTCACGGCAACTCGGCCGTGGACCAGGAGCAGACGTGTACGGACCAAGGCGCGGGGCTGCGATGCTCGCCGGACTGATCATGACCACCAGCGGCCTCGTCGTCGGGGGAGGAACCGCCCACGCCGACGGACAGGGCACGGGCCCCAGCGGCATCTCCTACCGCATCCAGACGGTGTGTTCGACCGGTGAGATGCAGATCAGCACCAGCGATGCACCAGCGGGCCGGGTGGTGACGATGACGATCACGTCCGGCAGCGGCCTCGGGAACGGGGAGTGGGAGGTCGGCGGCACGTATTCGTCGGCGAGCATCACCGTCGACATGAGCGTCGCGATGGATCCCCAGGGTGTGATCGTCAAGGAGGACGGGGTTCGGGTGCTCACCGCCTCGTACGCCACCCAGTGCGGCAATTTCGTTCGCCAGCAGGCCACCGCGCCGCGCTCGGCGTTCACGCCCGTTGTGCCGCAGCGAGTGCTCGACACCCGCCCGGGGGCACAGCTGAACTACCGCGGGTCGAAGCCGGCGAAGGGGGCGCGGATTGAGCTGTCGGTGGTCGGCGGCGCAGCCGGTGTACCGGCCAACGCATCGGCGATCGTGCTCAACGTCACGGCCGTCGAGGCCACTGCCCCGGGCTATGTGCAGGTGTTCCCGACCGGACGGAGCACGCCGGGTGCCTCGTCGAATCTGAACATCGAGCGTGCCGGCCAAACGATTCCCAATGCGGTCATCGTCCCGGTCGGTGACGGCGGTAAGGTCACCCTCTTCACCGAGGCCGGCACGCATCTGCTTGCCGACATCGCCGGATACTTCGCCCCGGTCAGCGGTGCCGTGGCCGCCGGACGGTATGTCGCCATCGATCCGCACCGGGTGCTCGACACCCGTGCCGCCGTGCAGCTCGGATATCACGGCCCCAAGCCACCGGCTGGGACCCGGGTGACGTTCGATGTCGCCGCCCCCGGCGCGCCGCCGGCGTTCCCCGTCGCGGCCGTGGCCCTCAATCTCACCGCCACCGATGCAACGGCCCCAGGGTTCGTGCAGATCGCTCCGGCCGGCAAACTCACTCCGGGCTCGACATCGAGCCTCAACCTGGAGCGAGCCGGTCAGACGATCGCCAACCTCGTGATCGTGCCGGTATCGGCCGACGGCACGGTCGAGTTGTACACCCAGGGTGGGACGAACCTGCTCGCCGATGTCGTCGGATACTTCACCAATGCCGATGCGGTGGCGTCGCGAGCCGGGCTGTTCGTGCCGGTCACACCCGAGCGCATCCTCGATACCCGCGGCACCCGGCTCGGTGCGGGCGAGTACGAGGCCGACCACCCGGGCTCCGTCGTCAAGGACTTCGGCGGATTGGCCCAGTGGCATCCGGCAGGAGTGGTGTTGAACGTCACGGCGACCAACACGACGACGGGCGGATATGTGCAGGTCGGTGACGGCAACTCGATGGTGCACGGAGCTCACTCGAACCTGAACATGGAGGCAAGCCAGACGATCCCGAACGCGGTGATCTCGTCGGTGGGGAGCAACTACCCCGATTCCCTGGAGATCTACAACGACGGCGCCGCCGACCTCCTTGCCGATCTCGCCGGATGGTTCACCAGCTGAGATCCCGCCTGAGGGAGCTGCCGACCGGCCGGAACGGCAGCGTCCCCAGCCACGACGGATCGACTCGGTATCGTCGCAACGATGGATCTGACCTCCGATGGCGAGTTGGTGGGCCGGGTGATCGGCTCGGAGGAGGCGTCGCCGCTGGCGTTCCATGTCGGCATCTCGGCCGATCACGCCGTCCAACTCGATGAGGTGCTGGCCACCCGGCGGACCCTGCCCGATGGCCGTGTGGTCACGCTGTCGGGGGTGGTCAGCCGGGTGACGGCCGTTCATGAGGGGGCGATGTTCGGTTCCGATGTGTACCTCATCGCCGAGGGCATCCTGCCTGCTCAGGTGTTCGAAACCGCCGAGGTGCTCGTCACCCGGGTCGATCCCGAGATCTACGTTCCGCCGACGCCGGGGGCCGGTGTGGTGCGGGCCGAGGGGGCGGCGCGGGACATGGCGCTCAGCTTCGACCGGATGGATCGGCGAATCCCGATCGGCCTGGGCCGCGACGGCGAGGCCCTGTTCGCCAACCTCGAGTTCCTCGACGGCACGCGCGGCGCCCACGTCAACATCTCGGGCATCTCGGGCGTGGCCACCAAGACGTCGTACGCCACGTTCCTGCTGCATTCCCTGTTCAACTCCGGGGCGCTGGGCGCCGAGGCGGTGAACACCAAGGCGTTGATCTTCAACGTCAAGGGCGAGGATCTGCTGTTCCTCGACCGGCCGAACAACCGCCTCGATGACGAGCAACGAGCCCTGTACGCCCGGTTGCGCCTACCCGCCGAACCATTCGGGTCGGTGGCCGTCTTCGCCCCGCCGCGGCGAAGCGACCCGAACGCCGGACCCGACGTGGCCAGCCGATCGACGGGTGTCCGTTCGTTCTACTGGACGCTCGTGGAGTTCTGCACCGAGGAATTGCTGCCGTTCGTGTTCGCCGATGTCGAGGACGAACGCCAGCAGTACACGATGG
>JANMJD010000461.1:0-4506 GCA_031371195.1 Actinomycetes bacterium
TCGGGCGCGAGTGGCGGGGGTAGCGAGACGAGCGGGAACTCGACGAACGGGGTGAGCGTGCTCTGGCTGATCGCCACCGGCGCCCACAGGCCGAGCCCGGCAACGAGCAAACTCTCCCCTGCCTCGGTCACCAGAAAGACGCCGCCTGATGCTCCGCTGCCGGACGGCTCAGTACCTGACGGCTCAGTACCTGACGGCTCGGCGCCGGACGGCTCGGCGTTCGTCTCTCCGCCCTCGATCGCGGCAGTCGCCGACGCCACCGTTGCCGACCGGGTCGGACGCGGCAGTGGGAACCATGTCGCTGCGCCCGGCGTCCCCGTCGGATCGAGCGTCGGCGTGTCGAGCGGCTTGGGCAGCACACAGGCCAGAAGGTCGACGAGATCGCTGCGCCGGCCCGCGTCGTGGGGAATCGCGCGCAGGCTGGCGATCGGATCGTCGAACCAGGCGTGATCGATCTGAACCGATGTGCCGTTGCCGGCCTCGACCACGATTCCGGCGACCAGCCCGAGTGCCCTCAGCAGGTCGCCGAGATCGATCTCGTGATCCCCTGACTCAACCGGCTCGTCCATCACACCCCCGCAGCGAGCATAGGTGAATGCGTGGTGGGCGAGAACCACGACAGACGTCCCGCTCGGGACGTTGCCCGGTAGCGATCAGCCGGTGCTCGAACCCGCCGATCGGAGGGTCGAAAGCTGGTCACTCCGACCGAGTTCATCCCCTATGACGGGTGTCTCGTTGACCGCTCGGCGTACCGGTCGTACAGTCGACGAACCGGGAATACTCGAAACGGATCTGGGGGTTGGTTGATCACTTCCGAGCGTTCATCGGCCGAGGTTGAACCACATCTGATCCTTACACTTCTCTCGATCTCTCAAGAAAGAACGCGCAAATGCCTGACTATATGACGCAAAGCATGTCGCTCAATGCGCTGCCAGTAAAGATGTACTATCGCAAGCAGTCGGTCCCTCATCCGAACCATAACGAGACGGGAGCGTTCACAAACCTCGCTCGGGCCAATTACGCGGCGTTCAACCATCTCAACGCGGGCCAGGCGGCACTGATTGTTCCCGGGGCGTACATGTCCGGCCAGGGAGTGCCGGCCAACGGCGTCTTGATTCCCGGGGTGTACCCCAACGTCGCCGACAACGTCGAGGCGCACGATGATGTCGTCACCGATGATGGCGTCATTGAAGCTGACGATGGCGTAGCCGCCGAACTGTTCATCGCACCCGTCAAAGGCACCATCACGATCGGCGCCAACACGTTCAAGTACATCGAGGTGCAATATGGGGCAGGGGCCGGCCAACGCGGCATTACGGTCTACGGCGTGGGAGATCCACGTACATATAAGCTCTCCCCGAACCCGCACAACGAGGCCTGGTACAACAAAAACCAGGCGACATTTTACAAAGTAGTCGCTCAGGCGATCTGCAACGCTTATACCGCCGCGGCCGGCCTTCCCGCCTACAACGCGATCCAGGTCACGCCCAAAGGTGTTGAGTACGACCTGATCGATCCAAACGCATAGCGCCGAGTCACACGTTCTTTGGTAACGCGGAGAACGGAGTGACGCGGTCGGCACTCGGTTCCTTCGGCAAACCGAGGACTCGCTCGCCGATGATGTTTCGCTGCACCTGATCGGTGCCGCCATAGATCGGCGGCGCTTGGGCGAACAGGGCCAACTCGGTGACGATGGCGTTGAGCGGAGCACCGGTTGCCGCATCGAGCGCTGCCTTGTCGTGGCTCGTGTACGCATGCAGCGTTCCCGCCGCGCCGATGATCCGCAGCCCGACGTCGCGCTGCAGGCGCATCGTGTCGCTCATCGCCAACTTCGAGATATTGCCGAACCCAGGGATGTCGCCACCGCTCGCCTTCAGCGCCTTGAGCCGCAGGGTGGTGATCCGGCCGATCTCCTGAATCGAGTGCAACCGCATCAAGTCCTGACGGATCGTCGGGTCGGCGATCGCCCCGGTCGACGTGGCGAGATCGACGAGCATGCGTCCGGCGCCGCGGAACTGGGCTCCACCGGCCGCGGAGCGCCGGCCACCGACGAAATCCCCGGCCCGCTTCGCCAGATCTCCGGCCACGGTGCCCGGCAGCGCGGCGCTGGCCGCGGCATGGCCGCCGCCCGAACCGAGGCCGGCGCGCTCGAAGGCGAGGGTGGTGTTCGCCACGGCCCAGCCGTTGTTGCGCTCACTGATCAGGGCATCGTCGGCGACGCGGGCCTCGGTGAGGAACACCTCGTTGAACAGGGCGCGACCGGTCATCTCCTTGAGCGGGCGGACATCGATACCCGGCTGGTGCATGTCGAGTGCGAAATAGCTGATCCCCTGGTGTTTGGGAACCTCGGAGTTCGTGCGGGCGATGAGCATCCCCAGGTCGGCGATCTGGCCGCTCGACGTCCAGACCTTCTGGCCGTTCACGATCCACTCGTCGCCGTCCTGCACCGCACGAGTCTGCAGTCCGGCCAGGTCGCTGCCGGCCACCGGCTCGCTGAACAACTGGCACCACGCCTTCTGCCCGGTGACGATGTCGCGCACGTACCGCTCGATCTGCTCAGGCGTGCCGTGGGTGGCGATCGTCGGGGCGGCCAGCAGCAGGCCGAGACCACCGGGTGCGGGGAGTGCGCCGTGGTCCCCGATCGTCTCGGCAACCCGCACGGCATCGTTGCGCGCCAGCCCGCGGCCGTAGGCGTGCTCGGGCAATGACGGCGCCGACCATCCGGCGAGCCCGAGCCGGCTCCACCACTCGGCGACCGTCAGGTCGGGGTCCCAGTTGTCGGTCAGCCAGGAGCGAAGCTCGTCGATCACGTCGCCATCAGATGCCATCAGCCGATGCTGTCATGCCACCGGGTCGCGATGGCGAGTCGTCGACGCTGTCAGGCCACCCGGCCGTAGAACTTGAGGCGGGTGGCCTCGGTCAACATTGCTCCGGGACGGCTGTCGTAACTGAGGACGGCCATCATTCGCGGCGTCGACCCGGCAATCGGCGTCACCCGATGGAGCGAGTGACGGCCGCGGAAGACCACCAGCGTCCCGGGCGTGATCGACAACGTACGAACGCCATCGTGAGCATCGTCGAGTACCCGTTCGACCTCGGAAAAGCCCAGGTCATCCTCACTGCGGATGTTCGGCACGTACTCGAACTCACCGCCGGACCCGGCGGCCTGCAGCTGCAGGGTGATGGCAAAGTCCGAGTTGTCGAAGTGCCAACCGAGTTGCTCGCCCGGTCGGCCGACGGTGACGTTCAATGAGGCGAGCGGGTCGGCGTACGGATGGACGGCTCCGAGGCCGAGCACCTCGGCAACGAACGCCCGGAACTCGGGCCAGTCGTACAGGGCTCGAAGTCGGGCACCGCCCGGGATCAGGTCGTCGGCGACGGTCGAGATCTGCGTGCGCTCGACCCGGTTGCGCGGGTGTTCCGGCGCAAGGCGCGGGTCGTCGTCGATGAGGTACACGTTGTGGTGTTTCTCTCCGACGAATGCCGCTGCGGCGACGGCGGATGCTTCGGCCCGCATCGATGCCAACGCCTCGGGAAGGACGAATTTCTCGAGAGCCAACGCACCGTCGGTCTGGAACCGGCGGCGGCAGTCGGCCAAGAACGCCGCGCGAGCCGGTCCAGCCCCACCGTGGATCGCAAAGCGATCGAGATCAACCAGGTCCATCGATGATCGACCCTACCGCGGCACCCCTGTCGTAACGTTGGGACGATGTCCGAGATGATCCGGGTTGGGTGGCACGACGGGACGTGGCTCAATGCCCCCCTGTCGGTGACCGAGGAAGGCGACGACCTGGTCGTGGCCGCAGTCGAGGGCAGCGACTTCTGGCGCACCACCTCGTACGGGTTCATTCACGACAATGGCCACGCCTTGCTCCGACCGTTGCCCGACGGCAGTTCGGTCGAGGTCTCCTGGGTGCTCGAATATGCCGAACAGTTCGATCAGGCCGGTGTCCTGCTACGGGCCGACGAGTCGAACTGGATCAAGGCGGGCGTCGAGTTCTGCGACGGCGATGCCCAACTGGGCGCGGTGGTCACCCACACCGTCTCGGACTGGTCGGTGATGCCGGTCTCGGATTGGTTCAACGAGTTGGTGACGGTGCGGGCCAGTCTGTCGGGTGACGCGGTGACGATCCGTGCCCGCGTCGGCTCGGGAGCTTGGCGACTCGTTCGCGTCGCCCCGTGGCCGGTCGGCGTCCCGGCGCTCGCCGGCCCGATGCTGTGCGCCCCCACCCGCCCCGGTCTGACGATCCGATTCACGACGTGGTCGGCCGGCCCGGCGGATTCGACTCTGCACTGAGCGCGGCTGGGTTGGGCGCCGCTATCGCCTGGGACTCCATCGCCGCGGATCGGTAGATCCCGCTGGCCATGTACGACGCCTCGGCGACGCGTCGGGATTCGTAGACGGCGGCACGGATGGCGTGTGTGCGTTTCGACGACGGATCGGCAAGTACCGCCATCTCGGCGAGGTGGCACGCCAAACGCAGATTTCCTTCGGATGCGAGCACC
>JANMJD010000486.1:0-12628 GCA_031371195.1 Actinomycetes bacterium
GCCACCCGATTCGCTGGCGCTCGGTCGGTTGGCATTCGCTTCGCTCATGGCCCCCATCGTTATCGACGGGTAGGGTCGAATGGCGTGTCCGTTGAACATGCTCGGCCCGTTCTCGTCGAAATCCATGGCGCAGTGATGCTCGTCACGATCGATCGGCCCGAACGGCGCAACGCCGTCGATCATGCGACGCTGCTCGGTCTCATCGCCGCCCAGGCCCAGGTGCTCGCCGCCGGCGGGACGATCCGCGCCGTCGTGTTGACGGGGACACCGCCCGCATTCAGCGCCGGCGCCGATCTCACCGGGGTCGAGAGTGGCGACTTCACCCGGTTGTTGAGCAGCGTTCTGCTCGGCTTCGCCCGGTTGCCGATCACGTGCATTGCGGCGATCGACGGACCGGCACTCGGTGCGGGCACACAGCTGGCGATCGCCTGCGACGTCAGGGTCGCCACGCCGGCCAGCAGGTTCGGTATCCCTGCCGCCCAGCTGGGCCTGGCCGTCGACGAGTGGACGATCGAACGCCTGGCCGGCCAGGCCGGCGGATCGATCGCCCGCAACATGCTGCTGACGGCCGCTACCTACACGGCCGACCAACTCGAACCGAATGGGTTCATCCATCGCCGAGGAGACCTCGATGTGGCGATGGAATGGGCGGCGCGCATCGCCACGCTCGCCCCGCTGACGATCGCCGCCCACAAGATGGCCCTCGAGGATGCGCACCCACCACGTCGGCACGACGAGCTATTCGAGCAGGCCCGCCAACGAGCGTGGGACAGCGCCGATGCCGCCGAGGGCCGTCTGGCCTTCCTCGAGAAGCGCACGGCCCGATTCATCGGCGCCTGAGGCGGTCGTCCCGAGGCGCGGCTCGAACCGAACGCCGTCAGATGACGGAGAACCACACCTGGCGCTGATCGGGATCGGCCCGCTCCAGCCGCAGAGACAGCACGTCACCAGGTTCTTTGCCGCGTACTTCGACCCGGGCAATGATCGCCGGGTCATCGATCTGCACCTTCACCCCGCCTCGCTGATCAATGTCGATCACGACTGCAGTGAAGTTCTGGCCGATACGGCCCATCATCGAGACGGCTTCGACGAGGTCGACCACCTCACGGTCGATCTTCGACGTACGCGCCTCGGCCGCATCCATCACCTCGGGCAACCGCTCGAAGGCCTCCAACGTCGACGCGGGCACCGACGAACCCTGGCTGATCGCCACGACGGTCGACAGCACGTATCGATCGGCCAGCCGCCGCAGCGGTGCGGTGGCATGGGCGTAGGTGGCCGCGATCGCCGAATGCCATGGCTTCACCCCGGCGGTGAACGGGGCATAGCTCGCTCCGCCCGAAGCCCGGCGCACCGAAAGCAGGAACGCCGCGGCCTTCGGATCTTCGGTCGAAAGCGAACGGACGAAGCGGTCGAGCGGGGTTTCACGGGTCCATCGAAGGCCGAGTACATGGGCGGCGTGGCGCAACCCCTTCACCTCGCGCTCGTCGGGTTCCTCCATCACCCGGAACAGCCCGACACCCGCCGACAACATCGCCCCGGCCACGGCGAGGTTGGCGGCCAGCGACATCGTCGCATTGTCGTCCTCGCTCGGCAGTCGGGGGCGGATGCGCAACTCGTAGCCCCCCTCGGGCGTATCGACGATCTCCTGCTCGGGAAACTCGACGCGACTGGCCCCGCGACGGTCCTCGTCGGCCCGGATCCGCCGAGCCAACTCGGCGAGGGCCGGGGGCAGATCTCCCGGTTTGATTGCGTCGTAGGCCAGCTTGGCGCGGCTGCGAATCATCGCCCGCTCCGCCGTTCGCAGTGTGGCCCGGCCATCGGGATCGACGGCCACGGTCATCACCACGGCCGGCCGGGGTCCGTCGGGGAGCAGGCTGGCCGCCGCCTCGGCCAACGCAGGGGGATAGACACCGGCCTTCCCGTCGGGCAGGTAAACCGTCAGGGCGCGCCTCCATGCCTCGGCGTCGAGCGCCGAGGCGGGAGCGACGAACGCCTCGACGTCGGCAATCGCATACTGCAGCACGACATCGTCACCATCGGTGGACACGGCGAACGCCTGGTCGAGATCGGTGGAGGTAGCGGGATCGAGCGTGGCGAAGGGAATGTCGGTGCGGTCCGGGCGATCACCCGGGCGAAAGTCGGCGGCGGCCTGACGGGCGGCTTCGTTGAGCTCGTCGGAGAATCCGTCCGGCACCTCGTGCTCGGCGCGCAACCGGGCAATTCCGCCGCTGAGGACCTGGTCACGGGTGGTATCGCGCATCACATCAACGTCCTACGTAGTGGGCGGGCCAAGCTCTGCCCGGTCGGGATCGATGTGGTCGTGCTCGTCGTGGACGACTTGGTCGCAGACCGGATCACTCAACGACGCGCCCCCATGAACATCGTCTTGAGCGCCTCGTAGTGCTCGATGCAGTGGCCGGCACCGAGCACGACCGCCTCGAGCGGCATCGGTGACATGTGGACCGGAACCTGCGTCTCGCGCTCGATCCGATGAGCCAGACCACGAAGCATGCCCCCGCCGCCACACAGGAACATGCCCCGGATCAGAAAGTCCTGGGCCAGCTCGGGCGGCGCCTTCGACAGGCACCGAATCACCGACTGCACGATCGCCGCCACCACATCCTCGATCGCCCCGCGGATCTCTTCGGGGTTGAGGGTCACCGTCTTGGGCAGCCCACTCATCAGGTCGCGGCCGCGAACCTCGGCGTGCGATTCGTCCGGAGTTGGATCGGCCGAGCCGATGGCGACCTTGATCTCCTCCGCTGTGCGCTCGCCGATGGCGATGCCGTGTTCCCGACGCACATAGCTCTGGATGGCGTTGTCGATGTCGAACGAGCCGACCCGAACCGCCTCGAGTGCGACGATGCCCCCGAGAGAGATGACCGCCGTCTCACTCGTGCCGCCGCCGATGTCGATGACCATATTCCCGATCGGCTCGTCGATCGGGAGGTCGGCGCCGATCGCCGCGGCCATCGGCTGCTCGATCAGCTGGGCGTCGGCCGCACCGGCGCGGCGGGCCGCATCGGTGACGGCGCGGCGCTCCACCTCGGTGATCGCCGACGGAACGCAAATGACCACCTTGGGGCGGTTGAACCGGGTGACACCGACCCGCTGCAGCAGCAGGCGGATCATCTTCTCGGTGATCTGGAAGTCGGTGATCGCCCCACCGCGTAGCGGGCGGACGGCCACGATGTAGCCGGGGGTCCGCCCGATCATGTGCCATGCGTCGCGTCCTGTGGCCAGCACCTCACCTGTTTGACGATTGAGAGCGATCACCGAGGGCTCGTTGAGCACGATGCCCCGACCCTTCATGTAGACGAGAGTGTTGGCGGTGCCGAGGTCGATGGCGAGGTCGCGGGCCATCGACTATTCCCTGGGCCGATCATCGTTGTTCCGCCGGGCATCGTGGACACGGTCGATGACCTCACGGCGGGCGTCGGACGACAGCGCATCCATGTGGGCGCGGTGACGTGACAAGCCTTCGATCGACCCGCCCGTCGGCCGACGGCCGCGCAGGACGAGCAGCGACACCCCCGCGAGCACGATCATCACGGCCAGGACGATTGCTACGGTCTTCATCGATTCGCGTCCAGTGCCCCCGGTGGGGAGATGTGCTGGGCGCCCAGTGCCCAGTCGGCACCAGCGTTCCATACCTCGTGCTTCCAGATCGGGACGCTCGCCTTGAGCGCATCGATCCCGAATCGGGCCGCCTCGAAGGCCTCGGGCCGATGGGGTGACGACACGACGACGACGACCGACGATTCGCCGAGGCCCAGCTTCCCCAGGCGATGCAGGAGCCCGACACGCCCAACCGTCGGCCAACGGGTGCGGATCTCCTCGTCGACCTGAACGAGCCGGGGCCGCGCCTGCTCCTCGTAGGCCTCGTAGGTGAGATGCGAGACGTCGTTGCGGCCCTCGGCATGGTCGCGCACCGTGCCCGAGAACAGCACCACTGCGCCGCATGACGGCAGGACCGCCCACTCGTAGATGGTTCCCACCGGGAGCTCCCGATCGGTCAATGCGATCCACGTCTCGCCGTCGGGGGGTACCAGCACGCTGCGCATCGTAGCCGGGTCCACCTCGATCGCCGCTGGTGGCCCGGGCCCGTCGATCACCCGTCGGGCTCCGATGACCACCAAGGCCGATCTCGATCACCCGTCCCCGCGGCCACTTGTGCGCTCGCGGTCATTACCGTGTGGGTGGTGAATGATGGCGCGTGGGACGGCGATGACTCGGTGCCGCCTGCTCCCGTCCCTCGACACGAGCGTGAGTGGCGTCACCCGTCGGAGTTGGGTGAGGCCGACGTCACCTCGTTCGAGTCTCGTTCCGTCAGCAAAGCCGCGCTCACCGTCGCCGGATTGGCGGGTGTCGCCCTGAGCCTCGTCCTCGGGCGCATGCTGATCCCCAGCGGCAACGGTCACGGCACCCAATCGGCCGCCTCGGCTCCGACGACGCAGACGAGCAGACCCCCGGCAACGCTGGTCATCCCGTCGAGCCCGGTGCCATCAACGGTCGACATCCGGCCGGATTCGACCGTTGCGCCGATTACCACGACCGCTCCTGCTCCTGACGAACCGTCCACCGAGGCCGCTGCGCTCACCGAGCCCGTCAACCCCGACACCGTTCCCCGCCCGACCGTCGCCACGTTGTCGAGTCCAGGCCGGGCAACCGGCGCGTCCGTCGTCGCCATCCCCGGAGCCGAACACCTCGGGGTGCTGTGGGACGGCCGATACGCCATCACCACGTCAGGAATCGGCGAACCGGGTACCACCCGCACGGTGACTCTGGTCGGTGGCGACCAGATCGACGCCGTCATCATCGCCGAGGATCACGGACTCGCCATCCTGGAACTCGACGACCCGGTGGCCGGAGGTGGACTGGCGACTGTCTGGCCGCCGCTGGCCCCCATCCGTTCGGTCGATGCCGAGGATCGAGCCGTCTCGGCCGATCTGACCGTGGACGGCGACGGCGCGTACGTGCTCACCGGGCCGACCGTGGCGCCCGGCGCGCCGGTGATCGACGAGCAGGGTCGGCTTGCCGGCATCTGTACCCTCGAGGACGACGGCACGGTCCATCTCGTTTCCCTAGTGCCGGCGGCGGCCCTGATGGAGCGCGCCGACCAGCTCGGTGCGTGGTTGGGGGTGAGTTCGGGTACCGAGCCCGACGACGCGGCGACGGTGGCCGAGATCGCGCCCGGAGCACCCGCCGAGACCGGCGGGCTGCTGGTGGGTGATGTCATCACCGCCGTCGACGGGCATCCGATCAGCTCCCTGCGCGACCTCGGCGTCCTGCTCCGGGTGATGGATCCAGGGACATCGGTGACACTCGTCGTGTTGCGCGACGGTGTGGAGCGCAGCATCACCGTCACGACCACGTCGCGGCCGAGACCGGCCGAGATTCCGGGCGAGAACTGATCCCGGCGGGTGCCGTGACGAACTCGCCGGGGGTGGTCGCCGGCAGCCCTCAGACGGACATGCGCCGGCGGCGGGCACGTTGCGCCGCCTTGAGCCCACCGGCTGCGGCCGCCACGACTGCGCCGACCATGCCGCCGAGCGCCAACTCCTGTTTGCGCTGCGGGGTCAGCATCGTCCACCAGCGGGCCTCGGTGCCCTCTACGTAGGCCTGCTCATTGGTCACCGTCGGCCGCCAGCCGACCGCCTTCAACCGGTCGTTGGCCACCAGCCACGGGTGCTGGGCGAACGGCCACAGGCCCGGTGGGATCGGCCCGCGCTGAAACCGCCAGCGGAGGTCGACGGCCGGTTCGATCAGCCACGCCGGAAGCCGGATACGCGGCGGCGTGCCTGCCAGGGCGCGCACCGTCTCGCCGGCCACCCAGCCGTCAGGGGCGACGTTGAACACGCCGTCGAGTCGATCATCGTGGCCGAGCGCCACCGCCGAGGCGAGATCATCGAAGTGGAGGAATTGAGCCGGCGGATCGTCCTCGTCGAGACGAGCCCCGATACCGGCGGCCAACGCCCGCACCACACTGCTCGTCCCATCGGCGGCCAGGGTCAACACCGGGCGCAGGATCGTCACCGAGCGTCCGGGGACCGACAGCCGCCACGCGTCGACCATCTGCTCCACCTGGGCCAATTGATGGGCGAATCCGAACGAGACGTCGGCGCGCAGCGGGGCCTCCTCGGTCAGCGGCACCGGGTTGTTCGGCCACGCCCCGTAGACCATCGCCGATGACAACAACACCAGGTGGGTCACCCGGGCCGCCGCCGGATCGGCAAGTACCTGCTCGGTAACCCGCAGGGCATTGGCGCCACGCAGGGCCAGGGTGTCGTGGTCGCCCGCAGTCAGGTGGACCAACCGGTCGGCGTCGATGTGCCGCTCGGAACCGTGGGCGCGATGAAGCCGACGATCGCTTTCGAGAACGACCACGTCGAGGCCCGCCTGCCGGGAGAGGAGCTGCATCACCCGGCTCCCCAAGGCCCCCGTCGCGCCCGTCACCAGTGTGGTCATGGAGCGAGCCTACGACCGCTCGTGATCGGCCGGGCGAGCGCTTAGGCTGCACGATGTGACTGATGATCCGGGCCGCGACGAGTCGGAGCATGACGAATCGACCTCCGACAAGGTTCCGTTCGATGAATCGGCGATCGACGATCTCGATTTCGAATCGTCGCTTCCCGATTCCGATCCCGAAGTGGGAATCGGCGGCACCGACAACCCGTTCAGCGTGTTCGGGCCCGGCGCCGAAACCAGCGGCGGGGCGAACCCGTTCGCCGGCATCCCGATGTTTGCCGATATCGCCCGGATGCTGTCCACCGGCGGTCCGCTGAACTGGGACATCGCTCGTCAGATGGCCATGTCGGCGGCGACCGGGGGAAAGGTGGAGACGAACGTCGATCCGGCGGTCCGGTTCGCGTTCAGCGATCTGGCCCGCATCGCCGACATGCACGTGCAGAACCTCACCGGCCTCGACACGACCGTCGGCGGCCGCAACGTCGAGATCGCCACAACCACACCCGGGGTGTGGGCGCAGCGGACACTCGACGCCTACAAGCCGCTGATGACGGAGCTGGCGACATCGCTCGGCCGACGGGCCGAGGGTGACGACGACTCAGGCGATCCATTCGCGGCGATGCTCGCCGGGATCGGCCAGATGATGGGCCCATCGATGCTCGGCATGGCGGTCGGCGGAATGGTCGGCCAGCTGGCCGCCCGGGCCTTCGGCCAGTACGACCTGCCGATCCCCCGCCCGGCGAGTCACGAGCTGCTGGTGGTTCCCTCGACCATCGATGCCTTCGCCAAGAGCTGGAGCCTGGCGGTGGACGAACTGCGGCTGTGGGCCTGTCTCCAGGAGATCGCCACTCATGCCGTGCTCAACGTCGCCCACGTCCGCGCCGAGCTGGAGGGTTTGTTGCGCCATCACGTCGCCGGGTTCCGCCCCGACCCATCCGCCCTGATGGACAAACTCGAAGGCCTCGAACTGGGCGACAACGACGCAGCCTCTGCCCTGCAGCGCACCCTGGGCGACCCCGAGGTGCTGCTGGGAGCGGTGCAGACTCCCGAGCAGTTGGCGCAGCTACCCCGGCTCGATGCCCTGGTGACCACGATCATCGGCTACGTCGACCACGTCGTCGACCGTGCGGCCGGCATGCTGCTCGGTTCGCATCGTCAGATAGGCGAGGCCGTGCGCCGCCGCCGGGTGGAGAGCTCGCCCGAGGACATCTTCGTCGAACGACTGCTCGGTCTGCGCCTCTCGCGCCAGCAGGTCGAACGAGGCCGGGCCTTTGTGGACGGTGTGGTCGAACGTGCGGGCGAAGACGGTCTCTCACGTTTGTTCGCGGCCACCGGCAACCTGCCCACACCTGCGGAGATCGACGCACCCGGGCTGTGGCTCGCCCGGTTGGATATCGCCTGACACAGGCGCTTCGCTCGCCGCGTCGAGCAGTGATCGTCGGCCAGCGTGACCGTCGCTCGGCGAGGGTCGAGCACGTCGGCGATCAGCGGTCGGAGCGAGGTGGACGAAGGGCGCCCTTTGTCGGCGTGCCCTCCCGCCGCTGCTCCAGTCGCTTGTTCAATTCGCGCTTGGCCCGACCGGTCAGGGTTTGCGGGAGAGGGAGGCCGCGCTTCACCCGTTGCATGCTCCCCATATAGGTGACCATCGCGAATCCGGCGAGACCACCGACGATAAAGAATCCCAGCGAACCGGGGATGGTGATCAACACCGGCACGATGCCGGCCGCAACCCATGCCAGCTGGAACTTCGTCTCGAACTGGGCGAAGGCCCGGCCCTGATTGATGTCGTGGGCATCGCGTTGCACGATCGAATCGAATCCGAGCCGCCCGACCGCCGCGGCCATATTCACCGCCGCCATCAACAACAGGGCCGCGAGCACCCCACCGACCAGTGCAGCACCCACTCCGGCGAGCGCGGTGAATCCCAGCGCGCCGATCAACATCACCTCTTCACGCACGGCGCGACGGATGAACGGCCCGAATCCGTTGCCGATCATCGTGCCCACCGCGGCCAGCCCGACGCCCAGCCCGAACCACAGTGTGCCGGTGTTCTGATCGGCATGGCGAAGCCAGAAGGCCAGGTGGAAGAACAGAAATCCGACTGAAGCCCGTAACAGACCCATCGCCGTCGCCGCCAGCAGGATCACCGGCGATCGCAGCTCCTGGCGTTCGTGACGTCCCACGCGTTGGGCAGCCACGATCTCACGAGGCAACTGGGCAGCGGCAAGCAGGGCTCCGAGAAACACGAGGGCGTCGAATGCCAGCGTCGCCCGGTCACTGACGAGGTGGAGGATGCCGGCGGGAATCGCCGCCATGAAACCGACGACACCCGAGATGACACCCAACTTCGAGTTGGCCTCGACCAACTCGTCCTCGTCGCTGACCACCGTCGGGACGAGGGCCGATTTCGACACGACGTACGTCTTTTGCAGCACCATGGCGGTGAACGCCAAGGGGAAGAGCAGGACATTGTCGAGGTTGGCCATCATCAGGATGCTGACGACGGCCCGACCGAGCGCAGCGATCTGCACGACCAGACGGCGGCCTCCGGCCATCCGGTCGATCGCCGGACCGATCAGCGGGGCGACCACGGCGAATGGTGCCACACTCACCGCCAGGAACAGCAGGACCTTGCCCCGCGCTGCGGTCGGACTGATGTCGAGGAAGAGCGAGCCGGCCAGCGCCACGGCCATCACCGCCTCGCCGGCGGCCATCAGGGCATGGGTGCGGGCCAGGCGTTGGAACGGGGTCAGGGGCCGACCCGAACGAGTGGTCGACGCACCAACGCCATTGAGGGCACGGCCGACCCGGCTGCTGCGCCCACGTCGGGGGGTGACGGCACGCCGAGGGCCGCCACCCGGACGGGGAGAACGGCCGGAGTCGGGCATCGGCCCACTCTATGACGAGTCGGTGCAGCTGTCCGGCGACCCGGGTCAGCAGGTCAGCGCGGCCTCTCGTACTTGTACCCGAGACCGCGGATGGTAACGAGCAGGATCGGGTTGGCCGGGTCGGTTTCGATCCGGTTCCGCAGCCGCTTCACGTGCACGTCGAGCGTCTTGGTGTCCCCGACGTAGTCGGCACCCCACACGCGGTCGATCAGGACGTCACGGGTCAACACCCGACCGGCGTTGGCGAGCAACAAATTGAGCAGATCGAATTCCTTCAGCGGCAGCGTGATCGATTCGCCCCGCACCGTGACCTCGTGCTCATCTGGGTCGAGGGCGACATCGCCGACCACGAGGGATCCCGTGGCCAGGGCGGCATCGCGCGCTGCGGGAACCCGGCGTGACACCGCCCGCATCCGAGCGACCAGCTCTCGCATCCGATACGGCTTGGTGATGTAATCGTCGGCTCCCACCTCGAGGCCGACGACCGTATCGATCTCGGAGCCCTTGGCGGTCACCATGATGATCGGCACGCGCGAGCGTTTGCGCAGTTCCCGACACACATCGATGCCCGAGATACGGGGCAGCATGACATCGAGGAGCACCAGATCGGGCGCCACCTCGTCGAAGCGCTCCAGCGCCTCGGCGCCGTCGCGGGCGACCTCGACGCGGAAGCCCTCGCGGGCCAGTCCGATACGCAGGGCGTCGACGAACGACTCCTCGTCCTCCACGACGAACACGGTGGTGACACTCACGGGGCGGGTCTCCTTGGTTGGGGCGCGGGGCCGGCCGGGATGCGCAGCGTGAACGTGCTCCCCTGGCCTTCCTCGGACTGGACGAGTACCTCACCCGCATGATTGACGGCCACATGACGAACGATGGCGAGACCGAGTCCGGTCCCTCCCGTGTCGCGCGAGCGGGCCCGGTCGACGCGGTAGAAGCGTTCGAAGATGCGTTCGAGATGCTGGTGGTCGATCCCCATGCCGTGATCGGCCACGACGATGTCGACCCATCCGTCCGCGGTCGTGGCGGCGACATCGACGGTCAGCCCCTCGGTCGAGTACTTCACGGCGTTGTCGAGCAGATTGGCCAGCGCCGAGACGAGTTGTCGGCGATCGCCGAGCACCCGGGCAGACGACACGCTCCGGTCGACGATCAGCCGCACCCGCCGCAGATCGGCCACTTGGCTGACCCGTTCGACCGCGTCGTCGACGATGCGACGCAGCTGTACGACGTCGCGCGCCGGTTCGCCACCCAGCTCGATACGGGACAGTTCGAGCAGGTCATCGATGGTCCGCGCCAGACGAGTCGATTCGCGCACCACCTTGTCGGCCAGTCGCCGCGCCGTGGCCATGTCGTCGACATCGGCCAACGTCTCGGCCAATAGCGACATCGCCCCGACCGGCGTCTTCAACTCGTGGCTGATGTTGGCGACGAAGTCGGTCCGCACGGCATCGAGACGGGTGCGTTCAGTGACGTCCGAAATGGTCACCAGCGAGCCGGCCGGCTCTCCCGTCAAGGGCACGGCGCGCAGCTCGATGGTGCGTGGTGGCGGGCCGTGCAGCGACAGGGTCCGATCGGCGGCCCGGTCGGCTCCGCTGTCGGCCAGCAGTTGATCGACCGCTTCGTTGATCAGCGCCTCGCTGTATCGGCTGCCGGCGATCCGCTCGACCGAGGCGTTGCGCAGTACGACGCGCCCGAGGCCGTCGCCGAGCATCACGCCGACGTCGAGCGCGTTCAGGGCGATCTCGAGTCGTCGCACATCGGATTCGGCGGTGTCCGCTCGATCCAGGGCCTGATCGCGATCGTGGCGGTCGGTCGCCTGCGCCTCCGACGACGACTGCAGGCGCCGACGGGTTGTTTGCAGCGTCACGAGCGTTCCGACTAGCGCTCCGAGCACGATCAGAGCGAACGGCACGCTGCTCCTCAGGTCGCTGTTTGGTCGGGGGGTCGGGGCGTGCCGGCGGCCGGGGTGCCCTCGCGGGCCAACCTCGCCTGGTGGCGCGCCGCACCGGAGTGCTCGGGCAGCCATCCGGTGACCAGGAAGCGAACCCGTTCACCGATATTCACGGCATGATCGCCGATCCGCTCGTAGAAGCGGCCGATCATCGCCAGTTGGATGGCGACCTGCAGGTCGATCGAGCCGGCCGAGTTGCTCTCGAAGATCACCTGGATGAATTGGCGATGCAGGTCGTCGAGGAACGAGTCCATGTCATCGATCGCTGCGGCCTTGGCTGCGTCGTTCTCGGCGTAGGAGTCCATCGCCGAGGTGAACAGCGACTGCGCCTGCTCGCTCATCTTGGTGATCAGACCGCGCAGCTTCGGATTCAACTCGTGGCCGTAGATCCGCCGGGCGCCCTTGCAGATGTTGACCGCCAGATCGGCCGATCGTTCGATCTCGCCGGACATCTTGATCGCGGCGATCACGGCACGCAGATCGCTGGCCACCGGAGCCTGCAAAGCCAGCAATTGGTAGCAGCGCTCCTCGACATCGATGCAGATCGAGTCGATCTCGTCGTCGGCCTGGATCAGCAGGTCGGCACCCTCGAGGTCGGAGTCGAGCAGAATGCGCGTTGCCCGGGGCACGGCCTCGATGACGAACGCTCCACCGAGCATCAGCTTGTCGTGAATCTCACCGAGGGAGTCGTGAAAGTGTCTGCGCAACTCGGCCATCAGCCGAACCTCCCGGTGACGTAGGCCTCGGTGCGATCGTCCGACGGTCGCGAGAAGATCTTCTCGGTGCGGTCGTACTCGACCAACACACCGGTACGGCGGTCGCTCTCGCTGTTGACCTCGGTCGTAAAGAACGCCGTGTAGTCGCTGACCCGGGCCGCCTGCTGCATGTTGTGGGTCACGATGATGATCGTGTACTGCTGCTTGATCTCCTGCATCAGGTCCTCGATGCGAGCCGTGGCGATCGGGTCGAGCGCCGAGCAGGGCTCGTCCATCAACACGACCTCGGGCTCGATCGCCATCGCTCGGGCGATGCACAACCGCTGCTGCTGACCGCCCGACAGCCCGAGTGCCGACGTCTTCAACCGGTCCTTGACCTCGTCCCACAGAGCCGCACCCTTGAGGGACTTCTCGACGGCATCGTCGAGATCCGACTTCTTCGGTCGGCCGTTGACCCGCAGGCCGAAGGCGACGTTCTCGTAGATCGACTTGGGGAACGGGTTCGGCTTCTGGAACACCATGCCGATACGTCGGCGCACCTCGCCCGCATCGGCCTCGGGGCCGTACAGATCGATGCCGTGGTACGACAGCCTGCCTTC
>JANMJD010000018.1:0-3599 GCA_031371195.1 Actinomycetes bacterium
GTAGTCCGGGGGCGGTGCTCGACATCGGGGCTGGCCAAGGTGACCTTCTCCACCTGCTCGCTGGAGCGGTTCCCGGCGCCGCGCTGTCAGGAATCGAACTCAGCGCGACCGGAGTGGAGCACACCCGACGCAAGGTTCCTCGGGCAGATGTCCGGCAAGTTGACCTACTGGCGGCCGACGCGGTCGAGCGTCTCGCGGGCATTGACATCGACGTCGCAACCTGCATCGAGGTGCTGGAGCATCTCGACGAGCCCGACCGTCTTCTCGCGCCCATCCGGGCTTCAATGGGGCCGGGTTCCACGCTCGTTGTCACCGTTCCGGGCGGTCCGATCAGCGCGTTCGATCGGCTGATCGGGCATCGTCGGCACTACTCGCCCGACGATCTGGCCGAACTACTGCGCACAGCCGGCTTCCAGGTCGACCGGACCTTCGGGGCCGGGTTCCCGTTCTTCAATCTGTATCGACTCGTCGTCGTGGCTCGCGGTGACAAGCTGGCCGGCGACATCGGGTCAGGCGGTGTCTCGCACGCTGCACGCTTCGTGATGAAGGCGTTCGACCTGCTGTTCAAGCTGAACCTTCCTCGGTCGAAATGGGGCTGGCAGAGCGTGGCCCTGGCGACTGTTCCCCCGGCGACGTTGACGAGCGATTCCTGATGTCGGAGCGATCGGAATCGTTCGGACAGGGATACAAGCTCACACCGATCGATCGGTTCGGCACGTGGCTCTCACGACGCAAGCTCCTGGCGATCATCGGCGATGTCGGTGGCAAGACGCTTGCCGACGTGGGATGTGGCTACGACGTCAGATTTGGCCGCTCGCTGCTCGGCAAACTCGGTCGGCTCGTGGCCGTAGATGTGAGCATCAACCCCGAGGTGCTGGCCTTCGACGATGTAGTCGGGGTGGTAGGTCTGTTGCCCGAATCCCTCACGGCAATCGAGACGGATTCATGTGACGTCATCGTGCTGAACTCGGTGCTTGAACACCTCGACGAGCCTCGAGCGACGTTGACGGAGTTGCGTCGGATGCTCCGTCCAGGCGGTCTCGTGTTCGTGAACGTACCGACATGGTTGGGAAAGATTGCGCTCGAGACGTCGGCGTTCCGCTTGCATCTCAGTCCGGCAGAGGAAATCGAGGATCATCGGCGCTACTACAATCGCCACGAACTGTGGGTTGCGTTACGCGAGGTCGGTTTCGCTCCAAGCCGGATCAAGGTGCGGACCCACAAGTTTGGGCTGAACGTTTACGCCGTCGCCACGACGTCAGCCGGCGTCGAATAGCGAGGTCCACCTCTCGTCGCATGCCGAGGTTGTGAGCACCGGCAGCACATAGTGTGTCAACCTGGTGCATCCGCCCTCGGGGGGGATCCAACCGAGTTGGCCGACCCATATTCCTCGAATGCACAGGTTGTCAACGCCATCCTCCAACGAGATCCACAGACTCTCCAGCTGCGTCCCGTCCAGGCGGTCGATCCGCAGCCCCGAGTCTGTAGCAGGAAGATCGGTGGTGTTCCAGTTGTAGAAGATGCTGCCGGTTATCGCCGTCACGGCTCGGATCTCCTGAGGCGACGTACTCGAATATGACAGCGCATAGAAGAGATCGGTGTCGATGAGCTGCGGAGTGATCGGGACCTGGAGCACGCCGGCCGCGGGGGAGTCGATGCACAGTCCGTTTGCGCGCTGCTCCCTGACCGTGCCACCCTGGACGGCCACCGTCTCCGGCGTCGCAATCACGGATCGCAGCGTGATCGGAACCGTCTTGCGGACCTCGCCCGAGGGGCTCACGGCGATGTGGTCGGCCGAGAGCGGATCGATCGAATCGTGAACCCGCCGATCCAGGCCGAATACCCCTGGGAGGTCGTCGTAGGGAGCGATGAACGATGGGATCGCCTCGGTGTTCGTTCGGAGTCGCATGAGGTCGTAGGAGGGTCCTTCACGAGCGAGTGCTGCGATGCCTTCTCGGAAGTATTCGCGCGACGCCGTCTGGGGGTTTGCCTCGATCATGCGGACCCACGACAAGCCGGTACTCGACGCTGCGACAGCGACGACGACGGTGATGCCGATCGTCGCTGCTCTCGCCACCCGCCTGTCGGCTGAAGCTCGAACGGGCAGGGATCCATAGCCGATCACGAGGCCGAGTAGCAGCGCCAGGTAGGCGTCGTAGAAATACTGGAGGTCACGTGACTGGGCGATCGGATCCGCGGCGGCGAGGCGTCCGACGGCGAGCAGACCCATGTTGACCAGATAGGTGATGGCCACAAAGGCGATCACGCGCCAGGCTCCGCGACGATGCGCAACGAGGTGGATGAGGATGATGAGCAAGGCCGCGGCGCCGATGATCGACGCCGCGGGGACCCAGTCGGAGAACGGCCCCGTGCGCAGACCGGCAATTGCCGGCAGAAACGATCGTTGCACTCCGCTGACGAGGAACAGGAGCGAATCATGCAGCGAACCGGGCTGCGGATCCGAGACGAAATAGGTCAGCCGATACGCAAGATAGATACCGACGACCACAAAGTACGGCGCCCACAGCGTCCAATCGCGCCGGATCTGTGCCACCACACGCGTCGCTGGAGCGATCCCCCACCGCAACAGATACCGAATCAGGATGAGGTAGCCCACCAGGATCAGCGGACGTTCCTGGATCAGCAGCCCGACGGCAAAGGCGATGATCGACAGGATCTGGTGTCGGCGACGGTGCGTCGACACGAACTTTGCGAAGAAGACCACGGCCCACAGATATGCGGCTGCGGCGCCCAGGACATGGATCGCCGCCCCCCACCACATCACCACCCGCAGCATCAGGATCGACAGAGCGGCAAGCAGCGCGACGACGACCGTGGCGAGACGGGCCCCGATGGTGATGCGGCCCAGTGAGAGGAACGCGGCCGAGATCGTCGCCGCAAGTGCCCCAGCAGCCAGGGCGGCGACTGGGTAGTTCATCCCGACCGCCCGCTGGACGGCGAGGTACGCGAGCCTCGTCAGCGGGGCGAAGTGCCCGTAGTTGCTGACCGACAACCAACTCCAACCGAGGTTTCCGCGACGGGCGAGTTGCAGGTAAAGGAAGTCGTCGGCGTAGAAGTACGAACCGCGGACCTGGGCTCCATATGTGAGGAGCGCGACAGCGACGACGGCCACCGCCGAGGACCAGCGCCACGCCACCCGACGGATCGTGTCCACCGGGCCGCGGCCCTGGAAAGCTACCTCGTCGACGTCGGCGCGGCGATCAGGGCCGTCACAACACATATCCGGCCGAATGGGCATCCCGGTAGAACATCTGGACCGTCTCCATCGAGAAGTCGTCGAGATCCTTGCCGATCAACTCGGCCTTCTTGAGCAGGTCGGGCGTGACGGTGATGATATGGCACCCGATTTCGTCGGCCTGGATGATGTTCAGAAACTCGCGTGGGCTCGCCCACAGAAGTTCGGCGCTCGACACCTCGCGCAGGGCGTCAAGACACGAGAGCATGATTGGAATCGGGTCGCGTCCGGTGTCGGCGATCCTTCCGGCGAATACCGAGACGACGGCGGGCAGGCCGGGATCGAGCGTTTCACTCAACACTTCTACCTGCTTTTGGGTCATGAGGGCGGTGACGTTGACCTT
>JANMJD010000040.1:0-20506 GCA_031371195.1 Actinomycetes bacterium
TGCCGCCGGGTGGCCTGGCGGAGAATGGCGAAGAACATGTCGAGGATCGGTACGCCCAGGATGAACAACGGGATGAACAATGGGGCGAGGAAGAAGTACGTCTGGCCGGCGAGCCCCTGGGCGTTGGCCGGATTGGCCGCCGCGCCGGGATTGGCCCGACCGCCGACCACACTCGTCGATGTCGCCATCAAGGCCCCGAGGAACAGGGCCCCGCCATCACCCATGAAGATCCGCGCCGGATTGAAGTTGTGCGGCAGAAAACCGACGCAAACGCCGGCGGCGATCACCGCGATCAGCGGGCCGATATTCGGTTCCACCAGCAGGTTCAGATCGCTGACGTGGGTGCCGTACAGGAAAAACGACCCGGCGGCGATCGCCACGATCCCGGCGGCGAGTCCATCGAGACCGTCGATCAGATTGACCGCCTGGGTCATCCCGAGCAACCACAGCACGGTGACGAGCGGACTCCAGTCGTCGAGTTGGAAAAAGCCGAGGAACGGCACGCGGAAGTTGAACATCGTCACGCCTTTGAACACGAGCACGACGCCGGCGACGACGATCCCGGTGACCTTCGCCGGAGGCGACAGATCGAGGATGTCGTCGAGGAATCCGATCACGAAGACCAGGCCGCAACCGAGCAGCACGCCAAGCGGCTCGGAGTTGTCGACAAACAACGGATCGAACCGGTTCAGGCTCGATGCCAACAACATGGCGATGAGAAAGCCGACAAACATCGCCACGCCGCCGACATTCGGTGTCGGCGTCGCGTGGACGTGTCGCTCATCGGGCTCGGCCACCCAACCAACACGCGTGGCCACCCACCCGACGAGGGGCGTCAGCAGAAACGTGACGATGGCGGCTGTTGCCCCCACGAGCAAGTAGCCCGACGGTTCGGACATCGGGATCGAGCGTACTGCGCCGACGGATGGACGACGAGCGCGTCAGGCGAGGCAGGCCGGTCAGATCGTGCCGTAGGCCGGATGGGCCTCGCACAACGAGCGAACGTCGGCACGCACCGCAGCGATTTCCGTTGCGTCCTCGCGGTGGCGTAGCGCCCGGGCGATCAGGGCGGCGATCTCGACCATCTGTGGCTCGACCATTCCCTGCGTGGTCACCGAAGGGGTGCCGATGCGCACGCCGCTGGTGACGAACGGGCTGCGCGGGTCGTCGGGGATGGTGTTCTTGTTGAGCGTGATCCCGGCCTCGTCTAGCACCAGTTGAGCCACTTTGCCCGTGAGCTCGGCGTCGAACGGCCGTAGATCGACGACCATCAGGTGATTGTCGGTACCACCCGAGACCAGGCGGAAACCCTCCTTGACCAGGGCTTCGGCGAGAGCGGAGGCATTGAGCACGATCTGATTGGCGTAGGTCTTGAACTCGGGCTGGGCCGCCTCGTAGAAAGCAACGGCCTTGCCTGCGATCACATGCTCCAGCGGCCCACCCTGCCACCCGGGGAAGACGGCCTTGTCGACGGCGGCAGCGAACTCCTGGCGGGCAAGGATGCACCCGCCGCGCGGGCCGCGCAGCGTCTTGTGCGTGGTAAACGTGACGATGTCGGCGTACGGCACCGGGTTGGGCGCCACGCCACCGGCGATGAGCCCGGCGATGTGGGCGGCGTCGAACATGAACAAAGCGCCGACCTCGTCGGCGATCGCCCGGAACGGCTCGGGGTCGAGCCGCCGGGGATAGCTGGTCGTGCCGGCGACGATCAGTTTGGGGCGATGCTCGAGCGCCAGGTCGCGGACCTGGTCCATATCGATCCGTTCGTCGCCCGGCGTCACCTTGTACGGGATGAACGTGTAGGTCAGGCCGCTGGCGTTGACCGGCGAGCCGTGGGTCAGGTGGCCGCCATGATCGAGGCTCAGCCCGAGCACTACGTCACCGGGCTTGAGGATCGCCTGGTAGGCACACATATTCGCGTTCGCACCGGAGTGGGGTTGCACGTTGGCATGGTCGGCGCCGAACAAGGCCTTCACCCGGTCGATGGCGATCTGTTCGATCTCGTCGACAACCGCATTGCCGCCGTAATACCGCTTGCCCGGGTAACCCTCGGAGTACTTGTTCGTCAGCATCGAGCCGACGGCGCGCATCACCGCAGGCGAGGTGAAGTTCTCCGAGGCGATCAACTGGAGCCCCGTCGTCTGGCGCTCGAACTCGCGGGCGATCAAACCCTCAACTACAGAGTCAGGGTGGGTCTCGGACGGGAAGGGCATTCAGAACTCCTCTTCAAGTTCGGCAAGCAGGGCGACGCGACGCGCATGGCGGCCACCCTCGAATGCGGTGGTCAGAAAAATAGCGACGATCTCCTCGGCAAGACCCTCGCCGACGACGCGGGCGCCGATCGACAGGACGTTGGCGTCGTTGTGAGCCCGAGCCATCCGTGCCGTGTACAGGTCGTTGCACAACGCGGCGCGGACCCCACGAACCTTGTTGGCGGCGAGCTGCTCGCCCTGGCCGGAGCCGCCGAGCACGATGCCGACGTCGGCCCGGCCGTCCCTGACGGTGCGACCGACCCCGGCGCAGATCGGCGGGTAGTCGACGCTCTCGGTCGAATGGGTTCCCTGGTCATCAACCTCATAGCCCTGACCGACCAGTAGTCCGATGAGGTGCTGCTTGAGTGGATAGCCGGCGTGATCCGACCCGATGGCGACCCGAGACATGGTGATTTCCAGCCTAGCCAGCCGGGCCAGGCGCCGCCTCGCCCACATCGCCCCCCTCCCCCACCGCCGTCGCCCTCCACCGGTACGCCTGAACACTTTCGACCGCTGAGCGGTGAAAACAGTTCAAACTGTGCCGGATCCCCCAAGTTGGCGGCGGCGCACCTCGAGCGCGGCACGAAGCTGCTCGGCCACCCAACTCGGCCGATTCGTGATCTGCGACCACGAATACCGCCAGACCACGTAGCCCCGGGCGTGGAACCAGGCATCACGAGCCCGATCGCGTTCGAACTGCTGACGACGACGACCGTGCCACGTCCAGCCATCGCACTCGAGCACGGCCATCTCGGCCGGCCAGGTGAAGTCAGCCCGGTACGGCCCGATCCGCCGTTGAAACTCGGGAGTCGGCAACCCGTATCGACGGACGAGTTCGGCCATCCGGGCTTCCAGCACGCTGTCGGGTGGCCGTTCCTCCAGCGCCCATCCGTCGAGAAGCCGTTGGAGTTCGAGGGCACCGGGTCGGCCCCTGCCCTCACCGGTTACGAGATGCGACCTCAGTGCCGAGATCCTGACCACGTCCGCAACGAGCAACTGCTCCAGCACGCTCGCCGCGATCGACGGCGACCAGCGGGCGGTGTCGAGCACCGTGATCAACGGATTCGTGACGGGTACGTGATGGTGAGTCCTGCCCGGCGGTAGGACGCCGGCGCTCCGATGGACGATCGTTCCCCGGGGTCGCGGATTGATGGCTCGCCCCCGGACCGGGCTCGACACCACCACGTGGATGGGCATCGAGTCGGCCAGCTCGGCTCCCCACAACCTGGCCGCAGTTGGTCCGGCCGCCACAGCATTGTGGCCGACTGCCAGCACTCCTGCGAGCGCAGCCTGTTCGAACGACGTGGGCACGTCGGTGATGCGGGACACTCCTCGATGCAGTCGCGTCAGCAGTCCCGACGAGTGGGCACGCACCCATGCCGATGCGCTGATCGACTCGGGCACCAGGTCGTTGCGCATGACGATGCCGTTCGGCCGGGCGATCGTCCGGAGATGACGCAAGTTCACGAACCTCGATGTGTGCCGTTGGGTGGGCAAAGCGGCGCGTTGAACGGTTTCGACCGCTGAGCGGCGACTTCCGTTCAAGCGCTCGATCTCAGCGACCACGCCGTCTGACCGATCGGGTCGTCGGTAGCCGACGCCGCCCGCCAGACTCGGCGGGTGACGCTTGATCCACATGCCCCGGTCATCATTGGTGTCGGCCAGATCACGCACCGGGCCGCCGGACTCGACGACGCCCTGGAGCCGTCGGTGTTGATGGCACGGGCGATCGAGCGGGCCTGCGCAGACGCCGGGCTCGCCGGCGTGCCCACTCCCGATGCACTGCGAGTGGTCGGCCTGCTCTCGTGGCGCTACCGCGATCCGGCCCGATTCGTCGCCACCGAACTGGGTATCTCGCCGCGCGAATGCGGTCTGTCGACGATGGGCGGCAACAGCCCGCAGACCCTGGTCAACATCACTGCCGGCGAGATTCAACGGGGTGAACTCGACCTCGCCATCCTCACCGGGGCCGAGGCGTGGCGTACGCGGATGCGCGCCCGCAAGGTCGGCGCCGAGTTGCCCTGGACGACGGTCGCCGAGGATGTCGTTCCGGACCGCGTGCTCGGTGAGGACCTGGCGATGAACCACCCGGGTGAGCAGGCCCGCGGGCTCGTCGCCCCGGTGCAGATCTATCCGATGTTCGAAACGGCGATCCGCGCCGCCGCCGGCGAGACCGTCGAGGACCATCACGCCAAGATCTCGGCTCTCTGGGCCAGATTCTCGGCCGTCGCCGCCGACAACGAGTACGCCTGGATCCGCGAGGCCAAGACCGCCGTCGATATCGGTACCGCCGGGCCGACGAATCGGATGATCGGGTTTCCCTACCCGAAGCTGATGAATTCGAACAACGATGTCGACCAGGGCGCGGCGCTGATCATCTGCTCGGCGGCCAAGGCGGAGTCGTTGGGCGTACCCCGCGACCAGTGGGTGTTCGTTCACGCCGGATCGGACTGCCATGAGCACGCCTTCGTCTCGGAGCGCTGGGACTTCGCCGACACCCCGGCGATCCGCACCGGCGGGAAGGCGGCATTGGATCTGGCCGGCATCGGCATCGACGACGTCGGCATCGTCGACCTGTACTCCTGCTTCCCGTCGGCCGTGCAGCTGGGGGCCGCATCCCTCGGTCTCAACCTCGATGATCAGTTGACCCGCACCGGCGGGCTCTCCTTCGCCGGTGGGCCGTGGAACAACTACGTCATGCATGCCATCGCCACCGTCGTCACCGACGTCCGGAAATCGGCTGAATCATGGGGATTTACCTGGGCCAACGGGGGCTACGCCACCAAACACGCCTTCGGGATATATGCAACCCACCCACCGATCAACGGCTTCCGTCATGCATACCCTCAAGCAGAGATCGATGCTCTCCCCCGCCGAACCCTGGCCACCCCCGTCGAGGCGTGCGGCCCGTCGGTGATCGACGCGTACTCGGTGATGCACGACCGCGACGGCCGACCGGAAACGGCACTGGCCGCCTGCCGGACCACCGAGGGTCGACGGGCGTGGGGAATCTCGACGGACGGCGACCTCGCCCTGGCGATGTGCTCGGATGAGTGGGTCGGGCGGGCGGTCACGCTCACCGACGACGGCACGCTCCACGCCGGCTGATACAGGTCACGACGGATAGCCGGAGGGATCGCAATGACCGGCGACGAGGCGTCATCACGTACTCGGCGCGTATCGCACGACATGACAAGCTGAATCGGTGAGTACCGATCAACACGTCGAACGCCCCATGATCATTCTGGACTGCGACCCCGGCCACGACGACGCCGTCGCCCTGCTGGTCGCCGTCCACCACACCGACCTGGTGGGTGTGACGACTGTGGCCGGGAACGCCCCGCTGTCGTTGACGACCCGCAACGCACTGATCGTGCTCGACCTGCTCGGTCGAGCCGACGTTCCACTGCATTCGGGGGCCGATCGGCCGCTGGTGGCACCTCCCCGCCACGCCGACTACATCCATGGCGAGAGCGGCCTCGACGGCCCGGCGCTTCCCGATCCTTCACGGCCGCCCACCAGCCCCGACGCCGCCGAGTTCATCATCGAGACCTGCCGGGCCACCGAGGGCATCTGGCTCGTTCCCACCGGCCCGTTGACCAACATCGCCCTGGCGCTGCGGTCGGCGCCCGACCTCGCCGGCCGCATCGCCGGCATCTCGCTGATGGGCGGCGGAAGGTTCGGCAATCGTACGGCGGCGGCGGAGTTCAACATCTGGTGCGACCCCGAGGCCGCGGCGATGGTGTTCGAGTACGGCGGATCGCTGACGATGTGCGGGCTGCATCTGACCCACCAGTTTCAGGCGACCCCCGAACGGATCGCCGCGGTGCGCGCCGTACCCGGATTCCTCGGCAACCTGTTCGCCGAGCTGTTCGAGTTCTTCTCCGGCACATACATCCGCCGGGTCAAAGGCCTGCTCGGTGCTCCCGTTCACGACCCGTGTGCCGTCCTGGCGCTGACCCACCCGGAGCTGTTCACCGGCCACCGGGCCCACGTCGCCGTCGAGACGGTCGGCCGCCATACGGTCGGGATGACGGTGATCGACGATCTCGTCTACGTCGAGCGGCCGGACCCGAACTGCGACATGATCGAGACCATCGATGCCGATGCCGCGTGGTCCGTCATCGTCGATGCGGTGCGGTCCGTCTCGGGCTGAGCGAGATCCGTCCGTCGAGCGCCTACTCTCGGGGTCCATGCGCGCTGCGGTGATGAAGGACTGGCAACTGCGGGTCGACGATCTGCCCGACCCCCGACCCGGTCCCGGGCAGGTGTTGACCAAGGTGCTGGCCTGCGGCATCTGCGGCAGCGACCTCCACCTCGTTCGCTACGGGGCCGAGGCGCGCCGACTGGCCGAGGAGATGGCCGTCGACGAACCGCCCGATCCGATGCGCCCGATTCCGTTCCAGCCCGGAGCCGACATGGTCATGGGGCATGAGTTCTGTTGCGAGGTCGTCGAACTCGGTCCCGGCTGCGACAACCTCGCCGTCGGCGATCTGATCGTCTCGTTGCCGGTTGCCTTCGACGCCGGCGGTGTTCATCCGATCGGCTTCTCCAACATCTACAACGGGGGCTACGCCGAGCAGATGGTGGTCAACGAGATGCTCGGCATCAAGGTGCCGACGGGCCTGCCGGCCCGGATGGCCGCGTTGACCGAGCCACTCGCCGTCGGGGTGCACGCCGTGGCCAAGAGTCGAATCACCACCGGCGAATCGGCGATCGTCATCGGCCTCGGCCCGGTCGGCCTGGCGGTGATCGCCGAGTTGCGGATGCGCGGACTGGGGCCGATCGTCGCCGCCGACTTCTCCCCGATGCGCCGCGCCCTGGCCGAGCGGTTGGGAGCCGATGTCGTCGTCGATCCGAACGAGACCACCGTGATCGAGGCGTGGCGCAAGGTCGCCGGGTCGACCCAGGTGGTGATCTTCGAGGCCGTCGGCGTGCCGGGCATGATCGAGCAGGCGATGCGGATGGCGCCACGGAATGCCCGCATACTGGTCGTGGGAGCGTGCATGCAGACCGACACGTTTCATCCGATGCTCGGGATCGGAAAGGAACTCAACCTCCAGTTCGTGCTCGGCTATGAGCCGATGGAGTTCTCCGGGGCTCTCACGGCCATCGCCGAGGGTCGAGTCGATCTGTCCCCGTGGCTCACCGGTTCGGTGAGTATCGAGAACGTGCCGCAGGCGTTCGCCGATCTCGCCAATCCCGACGCCCACGCCAAGATCCTGGTCGAGCCGTGACCGGTCATCACACGGTCGATGGCGCGCCCGCGGGCCCGGCCGACACATTCCCCCGCCAGTACGCCCGCACCCGACGACTGACGCTCGGCGAACCGCGGACGTTCACCATCTCCCCCGATGATCGCCGGGTGGTCTTCGTGCGCTCGCGGGGTGGCAACGACGCGGCCAACTGTCTGTGGGTGCTCGATCCGGCGACCGGCGTCGAGTCACTGGTCGCCGACCCGCACCTGCTGCTCGACAACTCCCTTCGAGACGTGCCGGGCGAGGACTTGCTGGGCGAGGACTTGCCGGCCGAGGAGCGCGCCCGGCGCGAACGGGCCCGCGAATCCGCCGGCGGGGTGGTCGGATACGCCACCGACGCCCAGGTGACCGTCGCCGCCTTCGCCCTGTCCGGTCGACTGTTCACCGCCGGGCTGATCAGCGCAACCAGCCGGGAGCTCCCGGTCGACGGCCCGGTCGTCGACCCGCGACCCGACCCCACGGCCCGGCGGATCGCGTACTGCAGTGGGCGGGTGCTGCGCATCGCCGAGCTCGACGGCTCGAGTTGGGAGCTCGCCGGCGACGAGGATCCCGACATCACCTGGGGCCAGGCCGAGTTCATCGCCGCCGAGGAGATGGGACGCAACCGCGGCTACTGGTGGTCGCCCGATGGCTCGATGATTGCCGCCTGCCGCGTCGACACGTCGCCCGTTCCCCGGTGGTGGATCGCCGATCCCGCCCATCCCGAGCTACCTCCCACCGAGCATCCCTACCCGGCGGCCGGCACCGGAAATGCCGAGGTGGAGCTGTGGATCCTGGCGATCGACGGGAGCCGCACCCGGGTCGCCTGGAGCCGCAACCAGTTCCCGTACCTGGCCCGCGTCTCGTGGGATGGTCCGGCCCATCTGCTGGTGACGGTGCAGTCGCGCGACCAGCGGACGGTGGTCATCCTGCGTGCCGACGCGACCGACGGATCGACGACCGAGCTGTGGCGCGACATCGACGAGCAATGGGTCGAGCTGTATTCCGGCGGACCCGGTCGGCTGGGCGACGGCCGATTGGTCACCCTCGCCGATTTGGGCGGGGCGCGCCGTCTGCTGATCGACGGCGACCCGGTCACGCCCGCAAATCTCCAGGTCCGCTCGCTCGTCCGCATCGGTCCGACCAACGTCGTCGTCTCCGCCAACCCGATCGACGACGCCACGGTCTCCGGCATCTACGAGTGGTCGCCCAGCGGCCTCGCGAACCTGACCGAGAAGTTCGATGAACCGAGCGGCGGCGTCCATACGGCGGTGGCCGGTGGCACGTTGCTCGTCGTGAGAACCCAGACGTTGGCCGATTCCCGGCCGCAGATCCGTGTCGTTCGGTCGTCGGGTGCGCCGGTGCCAATCCGCAGCCATGCCGAAACGCCGCTGGTGGCAGCCAATCCGCGTGTCCTGCATCTCGGCCCCCGCCGCCTGGCCACGGCTGTGCTGCTCCCCCACGACGTCGCCGACGACGCCTGCCTGCCGGTGTTGATGGACCCCTACGGCGGCCCGCACGCCCAGCGGGTGACTGCGTCCGCCGGCGCCTACCTCTCGTCGCAATGGTTTGCCGACCAGGGCTTCGCCGTCGTCATCACCGACGGACGGGGCACGCCCGGGCGCGGCAGCACCTGGGAACGCGCCGTCTGCGGCGATCTCGCCCAACCCGTGCTCGACGACCAGATCGAGGCACTGCACCTCGCCGCCGGCCAGGTGCCGCAGCTCGATCTGTCCCGTGTGGCGATCCGCGGGTGGAGCTTCGGGGGCTACCTAGCCGCCCTCGCCGTCCTGCGGCGGCCCGACGTGTTCCACGCCGCCGTCGCCGGCGCGCCGGTAACCGAATGGCGGCTGTACGACACCCACTACACCGAGCGCTATCTGGGTGATCCGAACACCGATCCACTCGACTATGACGGCTCGTCGCTGCTCACGGATGCGCATCTCCTCACCCGCCCGCTGATGCTCATCCACGGGTTGGCCGACGACAACGTCGTCGCCGCGCACACGCTGCAGCTCTCCTCGGCCCTGCTTGCGGCCGGCCGCGCCCACGAGGTGTTGCCGCTCTCGGGCGTGACCCATATGACCCCTCAAGAGGTCGTCGCCGAGAACCTGCTGCTGCTCCAGTTGGACTTCCTTCGCCGCTCCCTGGGCATTGGGGCCTGAGACCGGCTACGTTGCCAACGATGTTGTCCGAGCTGCGTGATCTCTACTCCGGTGTGGCCGTCCATGCGACGCAGGACGAGGAGCATGCCGCCGCCTTGGAGCTGTTGATCCTGGTGATGCGGGCCGATCACAAACTGCGGCTCGACGAGAGCGACGAGATCGAGGCGTTCACCGACGACCACGAGTGGGAGTCCGATACGTTCTCGTTGGTCAACCGCTATGGACCCGCCGTGGCCAAGGTTCGGGCGGCCGAGGCGATCGACGGTGGGGTCGAAGCCCTCTTGGCCGATATCGACGGGCGGATCGCCAGTCGGGTGCTTCGCTCCGAGTTGGTCGCCGCCGCTCGCAGCGTGGCCGATGCCGATGGCGACCGGGCCGCCTCTGAGGACCGCATCATCGCCAAGGTCATCGCCCACTTCGGCTGACCAGCATCCATTCGGTCCGCGCCGCAAGGATCGGTTCGGCGAACTACGCGCGACCGGTCTCCACGTCGTCGTCCTGCAGCGGTCGGCGGGCGATCAGGTAGCGGTCGTGGTCGGCGTAGTCCGGGCGGATCTCGACATCGATGAACCCTGCATCGTTGGCCAGGGCCCGAACCGCGTCGCCCTGCGTCGTGCCGAACTCGACGAACAGCCCCCCGCCGGGGCGCAACCATGCGATGGCATCGATGATCAATCGACGGACGACGTCCAACCCATCGGGACCCCCGAACAACGAAACGGCCGGTTCCCAGTCCCGCACGATCGCCTCGAGGTCGGGATCGTCGTCGGCGACATAGGGCGGATTGCTGACCACGACATCGAACGAGCCGCGCAGCTCGGCGGGCAGACCGTCGAACAGCGACCCCTGGGCCAGCAGCACGTTGGCGCCAGCCCGTCCCATCCCGGCCAGATTCGCCCGCGTCACGTCGAGTGCGTCCGGTGAGATGTCGGTCGCCCACACCGTCGTGCCGTCAAGCGGCAACTCGTACGCCAACGACAGGGCGATCGCCCCCGAACCGGTGCCGATGTCGGCCACCAATCGGGGGGCGGGACACGTCCGCAACTGCTCCAGCGTCAGCTCGACGAGTTGCTCGGTCTCGGCGTACGGGATCAGCACCCGCCGATCGACCATCACGTCGAGGTGACGAAACGCCCAGTGACCGAGCACGTACTGCAGCGGCTCCCCCGCCAGTCGACGACCGACCATGGCGTCGAGGCGCCCGATTCCCCGCTCACCGATCGGCTCATCGAGCAGCTCCAACCACTCGGCGCCCGATGCTCCACTCGCTTCCTCGCACAGCCATCGGGCATGTTGCCGCTCGCCGCCCAGGCGTTCGGTCGTCTCGACCCACATCTCACGCCACGTCAGGGTGTCGTCGGGCATCGTCAGGGCAACCTCACGCTTCGTTGGCCAACTGGCGCGCTCGTTCGTCGGTCGCCAAGGCCTCGACGACGGCGTCGAGATCGCCCATCAGCACGTCCTGCAGGCGGTAGATCGTGAACCCGATGCGGTGATCGGTGAGCCGATTCTCCTTGTAGTTGTAGGTGCGGATCTTCTCGCCGCGCCCGCCGCCGCCGATCTGGGCTCGGCGTTCGATCGACAGCGCCGCGTTCTGCTCGTCCTCGCGCAGCTTCAACAGCCGTGCCCGCAGCACGGTCATCGCCCGGGCCCGGTTCTGCAACTGGCTCCGCTCGTCCTGCATGGCGACGACCAGGCCGGTCGGTCGGTGGGTGATCCGAACCGCCGAATCGGTGGTGTTGACGCCCTGACCACCGGGCCCGGAAGCCCGGTAGACATCGATCTGCAGGTCGCCCGGGTCGATGTCGACATCGACCTCCTCGGCTTCGGCGAGGATCAGCACCGTGGCCGACGAGGTGTGGATGCGGCCCTGACTCTCGGTGACCGGCACGCGCTGCACGCGATGCGGACCGCCTTCGAACTTCATCCCGCTCCAGGCATCGGAGCCCTTGATCACGAAGGTGACCTGATTGAGTCCCCCCAGGTCAGAGGGGTCGCTCGATAGCACTTCGGTAGTCCAGCCCTTGCGCGAGGCATACCCCTGGTACATCTCGAACAAGTCCCGGGCGAACAGGTTGGCCTCCTCGCCCCCCTCGGCGCCGCGGATCTCGACGATCACCGCCTTGCCGTCGTTGGGGTCGCGAGGCAGCAATAGCAGGCGGAGATCCTCCTCGTGGCGGGCGACGTCGGCCTCGGCGGCGGCGATCTCGTCGCGCCACATCTCACGGTCGTCGCCCGCGGATCCGCTCAACAGCTCGCGCGCCTCGTCGAGATCGGCCAGTCGGATGCGTCGGGCCCGGTACGACTCGACCAGCGGCGTGAGTTCCTTGTATCGCCGCGAGACATCGCGCAGCATCGTTGCGTCGCCGATCACCGCCGGATCGGACAGTTGCGCCTCGACCTCGGCGAACTCGTCTTCCAGACCTTGCAATCGCTCGAACACTGGCTGGCGAGGCTAGCTGGCGGCGCTACTCCCGCCGCGATGCCCGGCCCGCCGCCCTGATGCGGTCACGACGCCAGGTCGACCCCCACGACCTCGGCCGGGTGCAACAGCCGTTCGGCGACCCATACGGTCGCCGCGTGGATGTCGCGTTTCGGCACGGCCAGGACCAATCGAACGGTGCCGTCGCCGAGCGCCATCCGAGCATCGGCGGCAAATGGAACAAGATCGAGGTCGATCCCCACCGACGACACCACGACCATCGGCGCACGGTCGACGGACAGGCCCCGGGCCACACACGGAATCGGTTCCTTCAGGCTCAACCGCGGCACGGGCGGCGCGGCGACCTCGAGCGACGAGGCGCCCACCAACGCCGGCTCGGCGATGATCTGGGCCCGCAGTCGGCGCTCGGCGCCGAGTCGGTTCAACGGGTGCCCGGCCACGCCCGGACGGCGATGCCCGGCAACGGTCGCCACCACCCGGGTCAGCGCGTCGACGGTCGGGATGTTGCCGTGCAGCAGGACGAACGCCTCGCGATCGTGAGCGCCGACGCCGACTTCGAGTCGCGCCTCGCCGGTGAACTCATCGACGACCGCCCGGCAAACCTCGAGCCCGTAGACCTCGCCGACCAACACGCCATGCTCCTCGACCGGGTCGGCACCCCCGGCGACGATCAGTTCGCGCAGGCCGTGTACCCCGAGCGGCACGACCGGCAGCGACGGATACGGCTCGGCCAGCGCCGGCAACAGGGTGCGGCCCTCGACGTGCCACACGTCGGGCGGCCTCTCGAACAACGCGGCCCGCCGAGCGAGCACACCGGTCGACCGGTCGGCCAGCACGTGGAGGTGTGCGGCGCCCTGCTGTCGGGTCCAGGCCAGCGCCGGACCGAGGGCCCGCTCCGGACGGTCCTCGGCGAGTACCCAGGCCTCGGCGTCGCGGGTCAACGCGGCCCCGCCCTGCCAGACGCCGGCGCGGAATGCCCCATCGCCGACGTGGTCGCGCACGAGCGCGGCGAGCTTGATGGCCAGGAGGCGGCTGCGCCGGGCCGGATCGGCGGCCGGAGCCGGGGGTGAAGTCACGTCCTCAGCCTACGACCCGACCCGACCCGGTTCCCGGGAGGGATGTTCCCGCTGAGCGGGTAGATCCTTCCCAGGAACCGCCGGGCGACGGGGGGAAGCTCTACTCGAAGTAGCCGACGACATCGGCGATGACGTGGGTGCTGCCGAAGGCGTTGGCCAGGTTGATCGCGCCGTCGGGGCCCAGCTTGACCAGCACCAGGTTGGCGACCGTCAACCCGGCGGTGTAGTTGAGACTCGACGCCGTCGGCATCGGCTGACCACTCGGCCAGACGGTGAGGAAGCTCGTCGTCGACGGTGCCGTCACCGTGACGTTGAGGATCGCCGCAGTCGCCGTCGCCGGCACCCCGGCCCGGCCGGCAACCGCCATCAGGAACGTCTGGTTGTTGAGGACCCCGTTGCGGTAGATGTTGTTGCGGGTATCGAGGATCCGCTCCGGACCGACCGGCTTGTGACGGCCGAGCGCCTGTGCGGTGAAGCAGCCGACGACATCGGCGATCAGGTCGACCTGGCCGAATGCGTTGAAGATGTTGACCTTGCCGCCGGCACCGACCTTGGCGATGACCAGGTTCGGAACGGTCTGACCGGCCCGGAAGTTGAGGCTCGAGGCGTTGGGCAGGGCCTCGCCGTTCGGCCAGATCGTCAGATAGCTCTCGGCCGTCGGCCCGTCGACGGTCACGTTGAGCACCACCGCATCGACGCCATTCGAGGGCACACCGCCCACACCGGCGACCGTCAGGCCGACGGTGCCGCCGGCGCCGACCTTGGCCTTCGGCGCACCGATGCCGTTACGGGTGTCGAGCAGCCGGGCGGGCTGCAGCGACAGCAGCCGGTCGTTCGTGCTCTCCCGGAAGTACCCGACGACATCGACCAGGGCGTGCACCTCTCCGACCTCGTTCCAGATCGCCACCCGGCCGCCGGCGCCCGGCTTCATCACCACCAGGTTGGGGACCGTCTGTCCGGCAGAGAAGTTCAGGCTCGACGCGTTGGGGCGGACGTCGCGCCCCGGCCACACCGTGAAGTAGCTCGATGCCGTCGCCCCGACCGCCGTCACGTTGAGGGCCACGGCAGTCACTCCCTCGGTGGGGATACCGCCATGACCGTACGTCTCGACCTCGACCGTTGTGCCGGCTCCGAGGGGCAGCCGTCGGCCGCCGATCCCATTGCGGGTATCGAGCAATCTGAACGGCTGCAACGGCACGAAGTCGCCCTGCAGCGCCGGCGGAGCCGGGGAAAGGACCCCACCTCCCGCGCCCGGGCCGTTCTTGAAGAAGCCCAGCCGAGGGAACGAGCCGCCCAGGATGGTGTCGGCGCCGCCCCCCATCCATCCGTCGAGCACCGTTGCGTAGACGCTGCGGAAGTCGACCTGATGCTCCAGGCCGTCCCAGCGGTCAAGCCCGGCGAGCGAGGGGTACCGGCCGTACAGCCCGCCCTGGATGCCGGAACCGACGGCAAACAGGCAGCTCGCCGTGCCGTGGTCGGTACCCAGTGAGTCGTTCGGGTACGGCTGACGGCCGAACTCCGAGATGGTCATCACCGTGACGCGATCGCGGTAGGCATCGTCGAGGCCGGTGAAGAACTGCCGTAGTCCCTCGTCGAGTTCCGCCATCCGAAGGGGATGCATCGCCGGCTGGTTGTCGTGACTGTCGAAGTCACCCCACCCGACATCGAGGACGCGCAGGCCGATGTTGGCGTTGATCAGCCGGGAGGCAAGGGTGAGCTTCTTGACGATCTCGGATTCGGGCAGCGGAGCGGTGAACAGCGGGCTGACGCTGCGGGCGACGTCGAGCTGGTCGCGCTCGATGCGGGCGATGGCATCGTGCCACTGCCCCCGACCGGACGGACCACCGGAGAAGGCACGAACGCCGGCAAACAGGCGCTGTTCCCAGTCCTCTCCCGAGGAGCCGAAGGCGCCGCCGTACTCGGGGATGCCGGTCGCCCGCCGGGTGTTGCCGACCATGTGCAGCGGCACGCTCGTTCCGATCGTCGCGGCCCGGAAGGCATCGAAGTCGCCGACGCCGTCGAGCCAGCGCCCCAGCCAACCGCTCGTCGGCGCCCCGGTGCCGGCCTTGCCCGACATCCAGTAGGCCATCGACGAGAAGTGCGAACGGTCGGGGTTCGGATACCCCACGCCCTGCACCACGGCGACTTGGCCGACGTCGTACATCGACTTCACGAACTTCAGATTCGGATGGAGGCCGACGTTGCCGTCGAGGGCGAGCACCTGGTTGCGGGGGATGGCGAGGCCCCCGCGGACGGTGTAGTAGTCGGCGTTGCCATACGGCACCAGCGTGTTGAGGCCGTCGTTGCCGCCGAACATGACGATCACGACGAGGATGCCGTCGGTCGGTCCGACGGGCGTCGCCGCCCAGGCATCGCGGAGTTGCCCCGGCACGAGGCCGGGCACGACCGACGAGTCGAGGGCGCTCACCGCCACCCCGCCGACAACACCGTAGGCCACTGCCTGGAGGAATTTGCGGCGGCTCCAGCCGGCGGGATCGTTGTCGTCGATCGAGAGCAGGCGGCGGGCATCGGCCGCATCGAGTTGGCCGGCGTGATGAGGGACATGAAGACGTACGGGCATGGCGGACTCCTTCAGGCCGTGTGCAGCTCGGGAGCGAGCAGGGTGAGGACGAACAGGCTCCAGGGCTCGGCCCAGTCCTGGTAGGGAATGGCGCGTGAGGCGGCGAACCAGCCCATGATCGCCTGGCGAGACGTCGCCGACAGCGGATGAATGCCGAAGGTCTGGGCGGCCCGGTCGACGGCGACATCGGCGGACAGACCGGGAACGTCGTCCCAGTACTTCTCCTCACGAAGCGTCCAGCCCACGTTCTGGGCGAACTCGGCGCGGGCGGTGAAGGCACTGGTGTTCACCCAGTAGCCGTTCGGACGCCAACCCGAGACGTTCGGTGGATTCCACAGCTCTTGACCCATGTTCTCGAGGTGCCATTCGGGATGGAACTTCTCCGCTCCCCGGCCGAGACCGCTGAGCACCGCCACGACGTACTCGACCGGCGTGCGCACGAGCCCTTGGCGGGCTTGGTCGCTGAGGAACTGCGGGTGGTTGAACAGGGCCCTGAGCAGGGCCTTCACATCGAGATTCGGTTGGAATGCGGCCGCCAGTGTGTCGAGGATGTCGGCGGTCGGACGCTGGTATGCGAAGAATTCCCACAGCTTGTTGGCCATGAACCGGGCGACGACCGCACGCTTCGTCGACAGGATCTCGCGAATGATGTCGGGGCCGTCGAAGTTGCCGGTGCGGCCGAGGAACGCCTTGTCGCCGTAGTCGTGCTCGTTGGCGTCGAAGGTGTAGACGTGATTCGGATCGTCGTAGTTGAACGTGTGGCCGGTCCACGCCCGGGCGGCGGCGTCGACATCGGCCTCGGTGTAGTTGCCGACGCCCATCATGAACAACTCCATCAACTCACGGGCGAAGTTCTGGTTGGGCGAGCCCTTCTGGTTGCTGGCGTTGTCGAGGTAGTCGAGCATCGCCGGTTCGATCGCCATTCCCTGACACAGCACAGCGAAGTCGCCAAGGGCGTTGGCCCGGTACAGGCGATTCTGTTTGACCATCGATGGTGTGTGGAACACCTTGCTCCACGACGACGTGAAATGGCCGTGCCAGAACAGCGTCATCTTCTCGACGATCGGCGCCGGCGACGAGACCATCCGGTCTAGCCACCACCACACGGCGGTTTGATACTGCTCGTAGCTCTGGTTGTCGTCGTGGTAGGTGAGAAACCCGGGAGGGTTGTCGGGTGGACTCGCGCTGGTGTCGAGCACCGCCTCGACGGCCGCCGGCCAATCGAGCGCCGCAAGCTGGGTGACCCGGGCATCCTTGGCGACGAATCCTGATCGTCGCAGCAGATGCCGAATGTCGTCGGGACTACTGGGCACGTTGTTCTCCTCCGCCGTGCTTCACTTCCGCTTTTCGCCACCCGCTGGTCGGCGACGATAGCACGGCTTCCGTAATATTCGTAATAAAATCGACATGAAGGGAAGATGAAGTCCGGTCGAACGGGACAGGCGGAAAACGCCACGGAGCCCCGACCGGATGGGTCGGGGCTCCGTGAAAGCGAATCGCATCGGACGGTTCGATGCCCGCCGGATGGTTCAGGCCTTGTTCTTGCGCTCGCCGTAACGCTTGTTGAAGCGCTCGACCCGGCCACCGGTGTCGACCAGCTTCTGCTTGCCGGTGAAGAACGGATGGCACTCGTTGCAGAGCTCGACCCGAATCTCGCCGGGCTTGGTGGAACGGGTCACGATCACGTTGTCGCACGAGCAACGAACGATCAATTCGCCGTACTTCGGTTGGATGGCGGTCTGCATGTTTCAACTCCGAGAGCGAAGGGGACGTCGGTCATCTGCCGGCTGTCCGGGCCATTGAGGCCGTTCCATCCTACCGGGCGACGGCCCACCCTCCCCATTCCGGTACCGAACCGGCCCGAAACGGAGATGGGTGGCAGCCATCGCCCTTCCATCACATGGACGGCTGCTTGGCGATCTCGTTGAGGAACTCGTCGTTCGTACGGAACGACTTCAACCGGTCGATGAGCAACTCGAGGCCGGGGCCGGCGTTGCCGTCGGCGGCCAGGCCCGAAAGCACGCGGCGCAGCTTCCAGACGAGCTGGAGCTGCTTGCGATCGAACAGCAGCTCCTCGTGGCGGGTCGACGACGCGTCGACGTCGATCGCCGGGAAGATCCGCCGCTCCGACAGCTTGCGGTCGAGCCGCAACTCCATGTTGCCTGTGCCCTTGAACTCCTCGAAGATCGCCTCGTCCATGCGGCTGTTGGTGTCGACGAGACACGTGGCGAGGATGGTCAGCGAGCCGCCCTCCTCGATGTTGCGGGCGGCACCGAAGAACTTCTTCGGCGGGTACAGCGCACCGGCATCGATACCACCGGACATGATGCGCCCGGTGGCCGGGGCGGCGAGGTTGTAGGCACGGGAGAGGCGGGTGATGCCGTCGAGGATGACGACGACGTCCTGGCCGGCTTCGACCATCCGCTTGGCCCGCTCGATGGCCAGTTCGGCCACGTGGGTGTGCTCGTCGCTCGGACGGTCGAACGTCGAGGCGATCACCTCGCCCTTGACGGTGCGCTTCATGTCGGTGACCTCTTCGGGCCGCTCGTCGATCTGCAACACCATCAGCTTGACTTCGGGGTTGTTGTGTTCGATCGCCTTGGCGATCGTCTTGATGATCGTCGTCTTGCCGGCCTTCGGGGGCGACACGATCAGACCACGCTGGCCCTTGCCGATCGGCGAGATCAGGTCAATGATCCGTGCCGTCATATCGGTTGGGTCGAGCGGGTTCGACAGGTGCAACTTCTCGTCGGGGAACAGCGGCGTGAGGTCTTCGAACCGAGGCCGGGCCTTGGCCTTCTCGGGATCGCCACCGTTGACGGTGAAGATGTCGAGCACCGCCGGGTTCTTCTCCTTCGGTCCGGCCGGGCGCATGGTACCGACCACGTGATCGCCCTTGCGCAGGCCGTACTGGCGGGTCTGCTTCACCGAGATGTAGCCGTCTTCGCGGCTCGGCAGATAGCCCTTGACCCGCAGGAAGCCGTAACCCTCGTCGCGCAGATCGAGATAGCCCGATACCTGGATCGGCTCGTTCGACACCGGCCCGGCGTCGACTTCCTCGTAGCTCTCACTGCGGTCACGGTCGCGTGCGAAGCGATCGCCGCGGTCGTTGCGATTGCGGTTGCGGTCGTTGCGGTCGTTGCGGGCGCCACGATCGTTGCGGTCGTTGAAGTTGCGCTCCGGGCGCTCCTGGCGTTCGGGCCGAGGAGCCTGTTCGGGGCGCGGACCCTGCTCGGTGCGGGGTGCCTGCTCGGTCGAGCCGGCCTCGGGGGCAACACCCTCGCCGGCGGGGCCGTCCTCGCGATTGCGGCCGCGGCGACGACGTCGACGCCGGCTGCGGCCGTCGCCCTCGCCGTCGCCGTCGCCTTGCGGACCGCCGTCGTCGTCACCATCGGCTGCTTCGCCGTCGGACGAAGCCGCTCCGGCGGGAACGGGAGCGCCGGCCTCGCCCTTCATCAGCTCGATCTCCCATTCGGCGAGCGGCTCGCCGTCGGCGCCGAGGACCATTTCGGCGATCGCCGAAACCTCAGGAACGACATCGGGGACGATGGCCGCCGCTTGCGGGAATCGCCGGGCCCGACCGTTGGTCACCTTCGGCGGCGCCTCGGGAGCGGGCACCGGTGTCTCATCCGAGCCGGCCGCGGTGTCGAGGGCCAGCTGGACCTGAGGCTCGACCGGAACGCCCTGCGGCGGGGCGAAGCCATTGGCCCTGGCCTCGTCGTTGGACACCGCTGCAGGCGCCGCAGCCTCGGCGGGCGGAGCGGCCGACGCACCGGCGGGCGATGACGCAGGCGCGGAGTCGGCGGAACCACCTCCGGCCTGTTCGATGATCTTGGCGATCAGGTCGGCCTTCTTGGCCCGGGAGACGGACTTCACACCGAGAGCCTGGGCGATGGCGACCAGCTGCTCGCGGTCCTTGCCTTCGAGTACCGAGTGGTCAAGCGTCTGCGCGCTCACACATACCTACTTTCCGAAACCGGAATGAGCTGCCAGCTGAGGGGCCGAGTCGGGAGAGGTTGCGTCTTGGACGAAACGCCGGAACGGGATCCCCACCGCCAGCAGGAAACTGGGAAAGCACCCAACGTTCACGCTGTCGCAGACAGGAGAGAAGCGGATGCGCTCGAACGAGCAGACCCCACACTACCCAGCGCGCATCGTCCATGCAACGCCGAGGCGGTCGAGGGGCGATGCGCACGAATTCTTTCTGCACCGGCACCGATCTCGAGAGGTCCCCGTCTTGAAGGGTTCCAGCCGTAGACCCCGGTGTGTGAAGGACCGAGCGGGCCTCGCTGCGAGGTCAGCAGCCGTTGGCGTCGCGGAGACGCCGGCAGGCTTGGGCCAGTCGGTGGGGTTCGAGCTTGGCGACTCGACGACGAAAAGCGCTCCGCGGAATCGTATGGATGTGGTCGAAATTGACGACGCAGTCCGACGGCAGCCCGTCGTCACGAGCCGTCAACACGAGTTCCGACACGAGTCCCCGCGTGGTGCGGGTGATCGCCGCCACGACCACCGAGCCGGTTCGGTCGGCGACGGGATCGCGGGTGAGGACGAGGACCGGGCGATCGCCGCCCGAGGTGGCCGCGAACCAGATCTCACCGTGGTGCATCGGCCCAGTCCGACCAATCCTCGGCGGGTCCCCACTCGGCGATCTGCCCGATCGCCAACTCGTCATCGGTCAGCGGCTGGTCGATCCAGGTGACGGCGTCGCGTTCGGAGGCGAGACGAGTGAGGTGGCGGTCAAGTGCGTCACGC
>JANMJD010000050.1:0-2338 GCA_031371195.1 Actinomycetes bacterium
GATGCACCGATGCATCAAGATGCTAGCGTTAGGGACTATGCGAACGACGATCGATCTGAGGCCCGACATTCACCGCTTGGCGCAGTCGGTTGCTCGCGACCGGCATCAAACTCTCAGTGAGACGATCAACGAGTTGCTTGGGCGGGTTCTCAGCCCTCAGACGGCGCCCATTATTTCGCTCAGCGAACGAACCGGGCTACGGACGATTCGGCTCGGCCGAGTGATTACCGCGGACGATGTCCGCGAGCTCGAGGATGACGTGTGACCGCGCTTCTCGATGGCAATGTGCTGATCGCCTTGACCGTCGAAGATCACGTGCACCATCAACCGGCAGAGGAGTGGCTGGCGGCCCAGCCTCGTCGACTTTTCGCGACGACGCCGATCACGCAGGGCACGCTGATTCGACTCCTGATTCGCCACGGGATCACCGCGGACGATGCGGTCGAACTTCTCGAGGCCACGACAACCCACCCCAATCACCGCTTCTGGGCCGACGACGTGCCCTACGACTCGGCGGTACTTCGTGGCGTGATCGGCCACCGCCAAGTCACTGACGCCTACCTGGCGGCGCAGGCACGTCAGCGAAGCGGCCGTCTCGCCACGTTCGACGCCGGACTCGCCGCCGCACACCCGACCGTGGTCGAGTTGATCCCGACCCGCCCGTCCTAGCCGCCCGCGGGCTGCCGAAGAATTCGGCCTTCGCGATGCGGTGATGTCGGGCAATCGTGTTCGACGGGAAGGCCTCGACCCGTCGATTGAGGTGGGCGACACGGGTGTTGTAGTACCGCCGGGCCGCGGCGACCCGGTCCTCGGTCAAACTCAACTCGCGCTGCAGGGCCAGGAAGCTCGCCTGACTGTTGAGCACCGGATACCGCTCGCGTAGTAAGGCCACCACGTCGCCAATCACCTGGTCGACGGCGTGCTCGATGGCGTTGCGTTCGCTTGGGTGGGTCGCGGCAGTCGCCGCCGCCTGCATCTCGGCGAGGTGGACCAGCAAGGCACGCTCGTGGATGGCCGCGGCTCGCACCGACTCGACCAGAGGGGGAATCAGGTCGTGCCGGCGCGCCAACTCCGTGTCGACCGCGGCCCACGAGTCGGCGACCTCGTACCGGGCGCGCACGACGCGGTTGTACGACACGGCGTAGGCGACGAGGACCACGACGATGACGCCGGCCACCGCGACGAGCGCCGATGTCATGACGGCGGATACAGGCTGGGGAGCACAGCAGGCGTGTGGGCGATCGCCCACGACGCCCAGTCGTGGAAGCCGAACAACTCCTCGAATCGCATCTGGCGCATCGACGCCAGCATCCAACGACCGCTGAACTCGAGGTGGACCACCCCTCGGCCACTCGTGCGGTCGAGCATCCAGGCGATCATCTGCTGATCGAGCAAGGTGATCGCGAATCGCTCGTCGTCGCCGCGCACCCGGTACAGCGCGTTGAACTCCGGCGACTCGACTTCGATATCGCGAATGCCGACCATTCGCCCGATCGTCGAGAGCATGCCCTCGGGGTCGATTCGCAGATGGGGGGCCGAGAAGGGCGTCGGGGCGAGCACACACGAGAAGTCGTGCACCTGTTCGAGGTTGCCCGCCCCGGTGGCGTAGCGGTATTGGAAGGCGCATGCCGCCTCGCCGTCGCGCCAGATGCGGAAGGTGACCCTGCGGCGGTGACCCTGCGAAAACAGCGAAAACGGCAGATCGGGTTCGGTGTTCTGGGTCGTGTCGATCTGAAAGCCGCGCCGGGCGGCCATCTGACGCGCCAGGGCCTGACGTTTCCGACCGTCGATCCTTCGCAGCACGGTCGCTGCGCAGCCCACAACGAGGATGAGGATGACGGGTGCCACGGACACAACGATTCCAGATGTCCGGCCGGGGCCGCCTGATACACGGAGCATGTATGGTCACGCCCAAAAGCCATCGGAATTGCCCAATTCACCTGTCGGGAGCACAGATGCGAGTCAGCCGGATGATCCAGGCCGTCGATGCCCATGCCTGTGGTGAGCCCGGCCGGGTGATCGTCGGGGGAGTGCTCGATGTGCCCGGAGCGACGATGTTCGACAAGGCGCGGTACCTCGAAGGCGAGATGGACTGGCTGCGCAAGCTGATGCTCAACGAGCCGCGTGGTTACCCGGCGCTGTGCTGCAACATCATCCTGCCGCCGACCGACCCGGCCGCCGACGCCGGCTACGTGATCATGGAACACGTCGAGTATCCCGGGATGTCGGGTTCGAACACCATCTGCGTCGCCACCGTGCTGCTCGAGACGGGGATGGTGCCGATGGTCGAACCGGTCACCGAGATGCTGCTGGAAGCCCCGGCCGGGCTGATCGCGGT
>JANMJD010000065.1:0-10827 GCA_031371195.1 Actinomycetes bacterium
CACCGGCTATGTCGGCACTGGCAATGTCGGCCGTCGTGGTACACGTGTATACAGAAGGGCCGCCGGGTACACCGGCGGCCCCTCTACCGGCGTCGTTGTTCACGACGCCTTTCTACTCGATTGCTCAGAGAGCCGACGGGACCGTGATCTTGCCCGAGGCCATGTCCTTCTTCATGCCCTCCAGCTTGTCCTTGATGTCATCGACGAATCCACCGGTGGTTGCGTAGTCCACGCCACCATCGGCCGCGGCGAAGACGCGGGGCCCGCCCTTGAACGTGCCTTCCTTCTCCGACTTCATCGTCTCGTACACGGCGACATCGACGTGCTTGATCATCGAGGTCAGGATGAACGGGGCGAGGTCGGCCGGCTCGGTCGACGCCTGGTCGGAGTCGACGCCGATACCCCACACCTTGGAGCCCTTGGCGCTGAACTCCTTGGCCGCGCCGAACATGCCATCACCCGAGCCGCCGGCGGCGTGATAGATGATGTCGGCCCCGTCGGTGTACATCTTGAGCGCCAGCGTCTTGGCCTTGGCCGGATCGTTGAAGCCCGAGAAGTCACCGGCCGGCGAGATGTACTGCTTGTCGATGACGATGTCGGCCTTAACCGCCTTGGCACCGGCCTCATAGCCCGCATAGAAGTCCTGGATCAGCGGGATGTCCACTCCGCCGATGAAACCGACATGACCGGTCTTCGACTTGAGCGCGGCGGCGGCACCTACCAGGTACGAACCCTCGTTGGCCTTGAACAGCAGGCCGGAGACGTTCGGTGAATCGACCGTCGAATCGACGATGGCATAGTGCACGTTCGGGTTCGCCGCAGCCGACTTGCCCATCTCTTCGCCCCAGGCGAATCCGACGCCGATGATCAGGCCACCCTTGCCGTCGCCGACGGCCTTCTTGAGCAACTCGGCCTCGTCGGAACCCTGGCGGATCTCTTCGGTGGCGGTGTAGCCGAACTCGCACTTGCCCCTGTCGAGACCTGCAGCTGCCGAGTCGTTGAACGACTTGTCGCCCCGACCTCGCAGATCGAACAGGATCGACATGGCCTTGTCGGCGGTGACACAGTCTTTGGCCGCCGCGGCTCCATCGGACTTCGATGAGCTGCCACAAGCCGCCACGACCAGTACCGCGGCAAGCCCGAGGCTTGCTGCAGTGAGCTTTCCTTTGCGCATTACTTGATCTCCCCCTGTGGAGTGTTGGTGAGCCACCAAGTTAGCGTCGACCAGTAGTGCCAATGCGCACCGTCCGTGTGATCCCCACATGTCACGATCGTGCGGCTACGGTCGCTGGAGTGTTCGGCTCCCGGTTTCGTCGCAGGCTCATCTCGGTTCCGGCGATCTTCGCGGCGGCGATCCTGTTCGTGGTTCTGTGCCCGCTGTGGATTCTGCTCAGCGCCCTCGCCGACATCATCCGCGGGCGGTTCCGCCTGCCCACGACGCGGCTGCTGGCCTTCGGAACCTGCTGGGCATGGCTGGAATCGGTGGGCATCGCCATCTCGTTCGGCCTGTGGCTGGCGCACCGATCGAGCGACCAGGCCGCCCACTACCGGATCAAGCGATGGTGGGCCGGCAACCTGATGAAAGCACTCGAACTGACCACGGGGATGGGGCTCGAGTACACCGCCCTCGATCAGGTCACGCCCGGACGGGCCGTCGTCCTGTGCCGCCATGCCAGCCTGGCCGACTCCCTGGTCTCGGCCTTCGTCTTCACCGGTCCGGCGGCCAAGCACACCCGCTACGTGCTCAAGAAGGAGCTCGAGGCCGACCCATGCCTCGACATCGTCGGGCACCGGTTGCCCAACCATTTTCTCAACCGAACCGCGACCGATTCGGCTGCCGAACTCGATGCGCTGCGGGCGTTGGCCGCGCTCGACGGCGGCCTCGGGCCCGATGATCTGGCGGTGATCTTCGCCGAGGGCACGCGATCGTCGACCAAGAAGCGGGTGCGCGCCCTGGAGAAGATCGGCGAGCGGGATCCCGAGCGGGCGGCGCGGCTGGCCGGTCTGCAGCATCTGATTCCGCCGCGACCGGCCGGCTCCCGGGCGCTGCTGCAGGGCGATCCGAACGCCGATGTCGTGCTTGCCTGGCACGTCGGGTTCGACGGGCTCTCCGACTTCAACGGGATCCTCAAGCATCTGGCCCGCAAACCACGGCCGGTCCAGTTCACCATGCGTCGCATCCCCCGGGCCGAGGTGCCCGTCGACGACGAAGCCGCATTCGAACGGTGGCTCGACGAATCCTGGCTCCGCATGGACGCGGACGTCGATCGGATGCTCAACTCCGCCCAGGTAATCCTCGACCGGGGGCCCAAACGAGACACGGAGCAACAATGACCGGAGCCCCCGAGGCGATGTTGACCGCAGCGGTAGCCATCATCGTGCTGATGCTCGGTACGTGGCTGGTCAGCCTGGCCGTACGCAACGCCTCGATCGTCGATGTCGTCTGGGGGCTCGGCTTCGTGCTCGTCGCCTGGGTCGTGCGGTGGCGGGTCGAAGGCAACTCGGCCCGGCAGTGGCTTCTCGTGGCGATGACCTCGATCTGGGGACTGCGGCTGGCCGGCTACCTCTTCTGGCGGAACCACGGCAAGGGCGAGGACTTTCGCTATCGGGCGATGCGCAAACATTACGGTGATCGTTTCGGTCTGATCAGCCTGGCGACGGTCTTCGGTTTGCAGGGCGCTCTGATGTGGGTGGTGTCGTTGCCGGTGCAACTCGGTCAAGTCAGATCGTCGCCGTCGGTCGGCGTCATCGCCTGGGTGGGGGCCGCACTCTGGCTCGTCGGCCTGGCGTTCGAATCGATCGGCGATGCCCAACTCGCCGCGTTCAAGAAGGACCCCTCGACGGCCGGCACCGTGATGGATCGCGGTCTGTGGCGGTACACCCGTCACCCCAACTACTTCGGCGACGCCTGCGTCTGGTGGGGCATCGCCCTCGTCGCCGCCGAGACGGGGATCGGTGCGGTCGGCCTGATCGGCGCCGCCGTCATGAATACGCTGCTCGTACGCGTTTCCGGGGTCGCCCTGCTGGAGAAATCGCTGGTCAAGAGACGTGCGGGCTACTCCGAGTACATCGCCCGCACCTCATCGTTTCTCCCCCGCCCACCGCGAACATGACTCCGGCATCGAATTCGACCTGAGTTCGAGCGGGCAGGAATCAGACGGCCGCCCTGGCCCACGGAGTGTGCTTCGAGTACACTTTACGCAGTTAAGCAAGCCGGCGGTTGCCGGCCGGCGGTTGGAGGAGACAACGATGGCTCGGCGGAGTCTGTGGGCAATCGGGGCGTTGGCGCTCCCCATCATCGGTCTGGCGAGCGCACCGCACGCCAGCGCGGCCGCCACGTGGACCTTGAGTCCCAACGGCTCGAAGCTGGTGGTCAACGTCGGCGGGGGCACGGCCATCGCGCCGCGTTGCATCGCAAACATCGTGTGGATCGACGCCGGGCTGGCGACCACGGCGTATTGCGACCTGTTGACCAACTTCACGATCAACGGTTCGACCGCCGTCGACACGTTCACGCTCACCGGGCTCGTGCCGAGTGACTATCCCCGCCTGCCAAAGCTCTACGTGAACACCAAGGCGGGCGATGACCTGGTCATCGGCGGGCCGTTGAACGAGATCATCTCCGCCGGGGCGGGCAACGACCAGATCAGGGCTGGAGCGGGGAACGACCAGGTGCAGGGTGGCGCGGGCAACGACACAGTGCTCGGCGAGGCCGGCGTCGACATCCTCAACGGCGATGGCGGCGACGACCGTTTGGAGGGGTGCATCGGCCTGGTCACCTGTATCGACGACGGCCGCAACACGCTGCAGGGTGGGACCGGGAACGACCGCATCATCGGCGGCCCGAACAACGATCTCCTCAACGGCAACGACGGCAACGACCGATTGCAGGGCGGTCCCGGCGATGACGAGGTGCTCGGCGGCAACGGTGACGACATGATCGATGGTGACGGCTTCGATCTGCGCGTCGGTCTCGATCGACTGGGGGGCGGGGCCGGTAGCGACACGATCATCGGCAACAACCTCGACGATGCCGGCGACACCTCGCCCGACGTCGATCACTTCCGGTGGAAGATCACCTTCGAGGCGTCGCCGTTCAACATCGAAGGGATCATCACGGGGCAAGCCGAGGACGACATCGATGTGGAAGTGCTCAACCCGGGCACATGGTCGCTCAGCACGCAGGCGGCCGGGACGGGGTTGGCGCTGCGCCAGGTGCGCACCGATCCCCTGTTCAAATGGCGATTGAACATCAACGCGGTCGATCGCATCACGATGCGGATGAGCATCGGCGACGACAAGTTGTACGTCGTCCCCAGCCCGACGATGGTGGCGACCGCGCTCGGCGGGCCGGGCATCGATCGTCTGAGCATCCCCGTCGACGGCGACATCAGCCAGGCCGTCGACACGGGCTCCACCGTGACCACGCCGGGCAACCTGCCTGTCGCCTACGCCGGATTCGAGTCGGTGACCCTCTGGAACCTCAACGGTCCGGGCGACGGGCCGATGCCCTAGCCCCGGGGGGGCAACGAGGGACTATCGGGGCTTGCGGCTGATCGCCGTCGACCGGGTCGACGGCCGACTCGGGGTGTAGCGCGGCGGGCGGTCGGAATTGTCGCCGTCGTCGGAAAAGAGCCGCACCGATGCCCGATTGCCCTTCAGCGTTGTCTGCTTGAGGGCCTTGATCACCGAGTCGGCGTCCTCTTTGGGCACACCGACGGTGGAGAACTTCTCCCCCACCTTGATCGGTCCGATCTGTGCACCGACCAGGTGCGTCTCGTTGGCGATCGCCCCAACCAGGTCACCCGGACGGATGCCGTCCTTCTTGCCGACCCCGATGAACAGCAGCACAGTCTCGCCGGTGCGCGGCCGTGACGGCGCCTTGGCGAAGTCGCCCTTGCCCTTCATCGGTCGTCCTTCGCGGTCGACCTTGCCACCGCCGGGGCCGTCGCGCTCGACACGCGGGCGAACCTCGGGAATCTCCTGTTCGTCGACGACCGCACCGCTGGCGAGGTGGGCCAGCTTGATGCCGGCGAGGGCGATCTGGCGCATGTCGAAGTCGTTGGCCAGGGCGTCGACGACGACCTCGTAGTCGGCCAGGTCGGTGGCACCGACGGCTTCGCGGAACGTGTTCAAGGTGATCTCGATCTGCCGGGCGCGCAGGTCGGCGATCGACGGCACCTTCTCGATCGGGATCTTGTGCTTCGTCAGCCGCTCGATGTTGGCCAGCAGGCGCTGCTCGCGTGGTTCGGCCAGCGTGATGGCCACACCGGTTCGCCCGGCCCGCCCGACGCGCCCGATGCGGTGGACGTACGCCTCGGGGGCCGAGGGCACGTCGTAGTTGAACACGTGGGTGAGCTGATCGATGTCGAGACCGCGGGCGGCGACGTCGGTGGCGAGCAGCAGATCGGCGTGTCCGGCGCGTAGGCGGTTCATCACCTTGTCGCGCTGCTCCTGGCTCATGCCGCCGTGCAGGGCCTCGGCGCGGTAGCCGCGACCGTTCATCGTCTCGGTGAGCTGATCGACCTCGCCGCGGGTGCGGCAAAAGACGATCGCCGCGGTCGGCGCCTCGACATCGAGAATGCGGCCGAGGGCGGCGGGCTTGTGCGAACGCAACACGACGTAGGCGCTTTCACGGACGCGGGGCGTCTTGCCGGTGGTCGCGTCGCCGAGGCCGATCTGGATCTTGACCGGGTTGCGCAGGTGCTTCTTGGCGATCGCAGTGATACGCGGCGGCATCGTCGCCGAGAACAGCACGGTCTGGCGGGTCTTGGGCGTGGCGTCGAGGATCGCCTCGATGTCCTCGGCGAACCCCATGTCGAGCATCTCGTCGGCCTCGACGAGCACCACCATCTTCACCCGGTCGAGCGGAAGCGTGGTGCGGCTGATATGGTCGAGTGCTCGACCAGGGGTGGCGACAACGACGTGGACGCCCTCGGACAGGGCCTTGAGCTGGCGGAAAATCGGCTGGCCACCGTAGATCGGGACCACCTGGACCCCGAGCGGGCGGCCATACTTGTAGATCGCCTCGGAGACTTGCACGGCAAGCTCACGGGTCGGCACGAGCACGAGCGCCACCGGGTAGGCCGCTGCGTTCCCCTCGGGGATCAGCTGGAGGATCGGCAAGGCGAAAGCCGCGGTCTTGCCGGTACCGGTCGCCGCCTGGCCGACGAGGTCGTGCCCCTCGAGCAGCACCGGGATCGTCTCGCGCTGGATGGGAGTCGGCTCTTCGTAGCCAAGGGTGGTCAATGCCCCCAGCAGCTCGGTACGCAAACCGAGCCCTTCAAAACCTGGGGAGTCTTCCTGAGAATTCACGCGAGCACCCTATTGGCTGTCCAACGAACTCCCTCGTGACTGGGGGCGCAGCACCGAACCCGACCGGGCCCGTCCGGGTTCACGGAGCAGCGGATCGCAACGGCTTCTGGGCGATGACGAACTGGTGATCGTTGCGAAACCGGTAGATGCCGTATTCGTCCCGGCTCGGTTCGAGTGCCGTGAGGATGTCGCGCCTGATCGCCTCGACGTCTCCGGTGCGCAGCGCCGGCACAGCCGGGCCGATGCTCGCCACGGCGCGCCAGGCCGTCTCCTCGTCGGGCCATTCGACCAACGAGTCCCGCCGGCCGCGCTCGACGATGTCGAATCCGCTCGCCGTGAGCATCTCCTCGGCAACACCAGGGCTACCGATGTTGTTGAGGGCCTTCATCGAGCCGAAGTGTTCGGCGGGTGCGTGGCGGGCGAGCGCCTTGAAGCATTCGCGCAGGTCGAGCGGTCGACGGGTTCCCCAGAAGCTGATCCCGATCCGGCCACCGGGGCGCAACACGCGCCACGCCTCGTCGAGGGCGCCCTCGCAGCCGCCCCAGATGCCGTTGATCGACATGACCGCGTCGAAGGAGTCGCCATCCCACGGCAGCTCGAACATCGAACCGAGGCGCACGTCGCCGGACGGGTTGCGGGTGCGGGCGATCGCCACCAGTTCGCCGGAAGCGTCGATGCCCGAGACCACGGCACCGACCGAGTTCGCCCGGTAGATCGCCAGTCCCGACCCGCATGCCACGTCGAGCACCGAGACGCCGGCACGCACCCCGACGCGGTCGAAGATGGCGATGATCACATCGGTGGCGTAGTGCTCGTACAAGCAGGCCCAATCGACCGCGGCATGCCCCCACGCGTCGCCGGCCTCGCGCCAGCTGTGCGGATGTCTCGCCTGCTCAGCGTGATTTTGCATACCGTCGATCTTCGAGATCGAATGGCCGCGAAGTCCTGAAGATCCCGTGATGATCGCCTGAAGATCGGGACAATCCAGACAATCTTCATCAATTCTCCACGACTGCGCCGCCCCTGGTGTCGCAGTGTGTCGCCAACCGCAGAGCCGTCAACCGACGACCGACATCAAGGAGACACGACATGACGACCACCGAATCCCCGACCTCGAAGAACGGCGTGAACGTCGCCCACCTCCTGGGCGCACGCCAGGCGTTGACCGACACCCCCGCAGCAGCCAAGTTCCAATGGCGTGCCCAGTGCGACTGGGTGACAGGGACCCACAGCCGAACCACGATGCTGTCGTACTTCGGGCTCGGTCAGGAACAGTCGCATCGTCAGATGTTCGCCATCGACGCCGACCATCCCGAGGTGTTCGCCTCGCAGGACAACGGCGCGACGCCGACGGAGATTGTGATTGCCGCACTCGCCTCGTGTCTCACGGCGGGCGTCGCCTCGGTCGCCACCAACCGCGGCATCCAGCTTCGTCGGGTCACCGCGATGGTCGAAGGCGATATGGACCTGCAGGGGATCCTCGGCATCGACGGCGACGTACGCAATGGCTTCGAGGGCATCCGGATCACCTTCGACATCGACGCCGACGCGACCAAGGCCGAACTCGAGGCGGTGGTCGCCCAGTCGCAGAAGCGTTCGGCGGTCTTCGACATCGTCGCCAACCCGACGGCGATCAGCGTCAAGGTCGCCTGACGTCATGCGGATCACTGCCGTGGTCGTCGGCGCAGGCCAAGCCGGGCTGGCGATGAGCCGCCTGCTCGCCGACCACGGCATCGATCATGTTGTGCTCGAAAAGGGCGAGGTGGCGAATTCGTGGCGGACGGAGCGATGGGACTCCCTGCGGCTCCTCACCCCCAACTGGATGACCCGTCTTCCCGGCTGGGCCTATCGGGGCAACGATCACGACGGCTTCATGACCAGCGCCGAGGTCGTCGACATGCTCGACGGATATCGGGCGAGCTTCGATGCGCCGGTGCTGACCGGCGTCTCGGTGGATCGAGTCACGATGCAGGCCGACGGTTCGTTCAGGATCACGACCGATCAGGGAGTCTGGATGGCCGAGGCGGTTGTCGCGGCGACGGGAGCGTGCAGCGAACCGGCGATCCCGCTGCTGGCCACAGACTTCCCGGCCCGGATTGACCAGGTCACCGCCCATCGCTACCGCTCGCCGGACCAACTCGCCACTGAGGACGTCTTGGTCGTGGGTGCTTCGGCGTCGGGAATCCAGATCGCCGACGAGATTCAGCGCAGCGGGCGCCTGGTCACGATCGCCGTCGGGGAGCACGTACGCCTGCCCCGCAGCTACCGCGGTCGCGACATCCACTGGTGGATGGACGCCATCGGAGTGCTTGACGAACGCTACGACGAGGTCGACGACATCAACCGGGCACGGCGGCTTTCGTCGCTGCAACTGGTCGGCAGCCCGGAGCACCGCACACTCGACCTCAATTCGCTGATCGCATCCGGCGTGCGACCGGTCGGCAAGCTCATGCGCGTTGCGGGCGAGACCGCCCAGTTCTCGGGCGGGGTGACCAACCTCGCCGCCCACGCCGATCTGAAACAGTCGCGATTGCTCGATCGGATCGACGCCTTCGCAGCCGAGCACGAGCTGAGCAACCTCTTGCACGACGTCTGGCGGCCGGATCCGACCCGGATCGATCGACCGCCGACCGAATTTCCGCTCGCCGCGTTCGGCTCAGTGGTCTGGGCGACGGGCTACCGACCGACGTTCTCGTGGCTCGACGCGGCGATCCGCGACCGGCATCGACGCCCGGTGCACGACGGTGGGATCGCCGAGACTCCTGGCCTGTACTTCCTTGGACTTCCGTTCATGAGACGGCGCAAGTCGAACTTCATCGACGGAGTAGGACCGGACGCCACCGAGGTGATCTCCTGCCTGCACGCATACCTCGACCATCGTCGGCGACGAGTTCAACGAACGTCGGCGACAAAGGTGTAGCCGCGGCCGTGCACCGTTCGGATCACCGACTGGGTCCCGCCGCTGTCGCCGGTGGCGCGCCGGGCGGCCTTGATGCGTGTCGTCAAGGCTGATTCCGACACGAAGCGGCTGCCCCACACACTGTCGAGCAGTTCCTCCTTGGTCACCAACACCCCCTGGCGGCTCGCCAAGTACGCCAGAACGTCGAAGACCTGCGGCTCGATGTGCACCCGGATCCCGTCATGACGAAGCTCGCAGAGCTGCCTGTCGAGTTCGTAGCCGCCGAAGCGGATCACGTCAACCCGACCCGGGTCGGAGCCGCCCTCGATGCCTCCGGCGTCGGGCCGTGGTCCGAGCAGCTCGCGGGCCGCTCCGATCGCCGCGGTGACGTCGAGGTGACCCTGGGTGCCGCGCTCGCGGTCCAGCTCGCCCTCCTCGACGACGAACGGCGACGAGACGATCGATCGGGCGACCGGATCAACGATGGTCGCCCACAATCGCCGAGCCCCGACGCGATCGCCGTCGCGCAGCAGTGCTCCCGCTGCCGCCCGGATCGTGATCGACGCTCCGGCCAGATCTCCATGGATCAGCGAACTGTCGAGGGCGAGCCGGAAGTGAGGCCTCGCCTCGGTCCAGCCCTCCCGTGCCGCAATGACCGACGCCACGCTTCGATGCCCGGCTCCGAGCGACCAGACGTGTCCCGTACGCTCGGCCATCGTCTGGGCGGTGAGGGCCATCTGCATCGCATCATCGAGCCGACCGGACAGGGCGAGCAGCGACGCCCTGATCACCGCAGCCCATTGAACAGTCACCAGTTCGCCCGACTCCGCGGCAACACGGGCGATGTCGGTGGCGAGCGCCATGCCCACCTCGATCTCGGAGGTGTCGGTCATCAGGGCGGTCTGCGTCACCCCGATCTCCCGGGCGAACGCGGCACTGAACCGCGCAGCAATGGCCGCCGCGTCCGCCAGATGAGCGCGAGCGCGGACTGGATCACCGTCGTACGCCGCCAGAAAGCCGAGGGTCCGTCGAGCGATCATCTGGGCAAGTTCGCTGTCACCCGCGGCTTCGAGGGCCTCGTCCGACCACTGACGACTGAGCGCCGGCGCCCCGCCGTGCATGGCGACCGCACCCATGATCGCCAGCACTTCGGCATGCAGCGGCGCCGGTTCGGTCCATACCCCCCGAGCCCGACGCGCCCGCACCAATGTCTCGGGAAGCGAGTGACTGAACAGTGGGAGGAACAACCGGTTGGCCCGCTCCCCCGTCGGGTCATTGGCCATGCACCAGTCGAGTGTGTGGAACAGGTGCACGTAGTGGTCGCGCAGGCCGGCCAGGATGTCGGAGCGAAACCCCTCGAGCGCCGCGGCGGCGAAACGGGTGGCGAAGGCGACCATTGCATCGACATAGCGGTTGGCCGTCATCGTCAGCTCGCCCGACTGATCGAGCAGTTCTCGTCCGACGAGCCGAACCGGCTCGAGCAAGCGGTAGCGCATCGGCGAGCCCCCGACGCTTGCCGATTCCACCAACGACGCGTCGATCAACGTGGACAGCAGCTCAACTGTGGTCGCCTCGTCGGCATCTGCGTCGGTGTCATCACCGCACACCGCGTG
>JANMJD010000139.1:0-3647 GCA_031371195.1 Actinomycetes bacterium
CCGGGTGGACCAACGCGCCGGTGCGGGCGACGACGATGCTGCCCACACATCCGGTGGCGGCGACGATTTCCATCCGCAACGGTGTGACCTGCAGGGCGTCGACGCGTTCGGCCGCTACGGCCGCGGCGGTGACCAGGACGAGCGGCCAGACGCCGAACAGCGCCCCGAGCAGCGCCGACGGCCAACCGGCCGTACCGAAGACTCCCGACGAGACGAGTAGGAAGATCTCGGCGAAGTGGGCGGGCCATGGGAGTGTTGTGCGGCTGAGCAGTTCCCATGCGGCGAGTCCGAACACCATCGCCAACAGACCGGGCTGACGGCCGGTCTCGGGGATGCAGCCGTAGATCGCCGCGGCCCACGAGGCGACGAGCACGGCCGGAGCGCCGGGCCGGGGGAGATGGTGGTGGACGTTCGGCAGAATCCACGCGGCAACGGCCACGACGCCGACGATGGCGAACATCGCCCAGGCATAGTGGGCCCGACCAAGGTGGCCGTATCGCCATTGCTGGCGGAGTATTAACACGCCGGCGCCCGCCCCGATCAGGAGCCTGACACCGCCGTTGCGCCGCATCCGGCGAGTCTTGCCGCGCCGGACCGCGAGCACACATCACCCCGGGCGGGTGGGGCTGAATTGGGCCGTTCGGCGAGGTTGCTGCGGTCGGGGTCGCTGGAAGACTCTTCGACCGTGCACGGGCCAAACCATCAACCGATCGAACGCGACCGCCCTCTTCTGGTGCACCTGACGACGGTGGACATGAGCCTGGAGTTGTTGCTCGGGGCGCAGTTGCGGGCGTTCCGGGCTGCCGGGTACGACGTCGTTGGGGTGTCGGCACCGGGACCGTATGTCGCCGGACTCGAGGCCGATGGCATCCGCCACGTCGCGCTCGCCCATGCCACCCGCTCCTTCTCGCTCCGCGACGACATCGGGGCATTCGTGGAGTTGGTGAGGCTGTTCCGTCGGTTGCGTCCGGACATCGTGCATACGCACAACCCGAAGCCGGGGGTGTACGGCCGGCTCGCGGCGCGGATCGCCGGGGTGCCCGTCATCGTCAACACCGTGCACGGGCTGTTCGCCCAGCCGACCGATCGCTGGAAGAAGAAGGTCGCCGTCTACGGCCTCGAACGGATCGCCTCCACATGCTCGCATGCCGAACTTGTGCAGAACTCCGAGGATGTCGTCACGCTGCGCAAGCTGGGAGTCCCGAGGTCGAAGCTGCATCTCTTGGGAAACGGCGTCGATCTCAGCCGGTTCCAACCGCATCTGGTCTCGGTCGATGCCCGTCAGGCGGCGCGCCAGGAGATGGGTGCGACCGGCGACGGCGATGTCGTGGTGGGCTTCGTCGGGCGAATGGTCAACGAGAAGGGCATTCCCGAGTTGATCGATGCGGCCGAGCGCGTGATGGCCGAGCATCCTCACGCCCGGTTCGCCCTGATCGGACCGCACGACGGCACGCGCGCCGACGATGTCCCGGCGGCGCTGCTCGACCGGGCTCGGGCGTTGGGAATCCGCACTCTCGGCCACCGCGACGACGTCGTGCCGTACTACGCCGCGATGGACGTGTTCGTGTTGCCGAGTCACCGCGAAGGTTTCCCCCGCTCGGTGATGGAGGCCGCGGCGATGGGCGTGCCAACCGTGGCGACCGACATTCGAGGCTGCCGGGAGGCGGTCACCCACGACTCCGGTCGGCTCGTTCCGGTACGCAATGCCGACGCATTGGGCGAGGCGTTGGGTGCGCTGGTGGGCGACTCGACTCGTCGTGCCCGGCTGTCGGCGGGTGCCAAGGTGCTGGCGTCGGAGCGGTTCGACGTGAAGCACCAGGTCGACGTGAGCCGCCTGACGTATCGCGTCGGCGCCAGCCGCGCCCGCCGGCGCATCGCACTGCCCAACGCCGAGGATCCGTCGTCCGAACGTCGATGGTCGAACGTCTCCGAACGAGCGATCGTCGACTACCACGAAATGCCGGTATGACCCCGGCCATCGACGGGCCGGTGCTGGTCACCGGCGGTGCCGGGTTCATCGGAGCAAATCTCTGTCGCACGTTGCTCGAACGTGGCGCGCCCGAGGTGGTGGTGCTCGATGACCTGTCGAGTGGGTTCCGATCAAATCTCGACGGGCTCGATGTGCGGTTCGTCGAGGGCAGCATCCTCGATCGCGACCTGTTGGCCGAGGTCGTGCCGGCCGGTGCGGCCATCGTCCACCTGGCGGCGCGGCCGTCGGTGCCACGTTCGGTGATCGACCCGATCCGTTCGCACGACATGAACGCAACGGGCACGATCTACGTGCTCGAAGCGGCGCGGGCGGCCAACGCGCGACACGTCATCGTCGCCTCCTCATCGTCGGTCTACGGCGACAACGATGCTCCGTTCAAACACGAGGATCTGCCCGTGGCGCCGCGCAGTCCCTACGGTGCCTCGAAGCTGGCGACGGAGTCGTACACCCTCGCCTACCAGCGCACATACGGCTTGGCGACGTTGGCGTTCCGGTTCTTCAACGTCTACGGACCGTTGCAGGCGGCGGGCCACGCCTACGCTGCGGTCATCCCCGCATTCATCGACGCCGCACTCAAGGGCGAGCCGCTGACGGTCCACGGCGACGGTATGCAGAGCCGTGACTTCACCTTCGTCGACAGCGTCACCGACGCCATCGCCCGGGCGATCGCCGGCGGCGTGTCATTCGACGGCCCGGTCAACCTGGCCTTCGGTACGTCGGCGACCTTGCTCGACGTAATCGGGCTACTGGAAGCCGAACTCGGCGGTCCGCTGGAGCGCGCCCACGTCGAACCCCGCACCGGCGACATCTATCGGTCGCGCGCCGCCGGGGAGCGGTTGGCGTCGCTGTTGCCCGACGTAACGCCAACCGAACTGTCGGACGGCGTTGCCCGCACGCTGGCGTGGGCGCAGTCGCAGTGCACGCCTGTCGAGGTGGTATCGGCGCCCGAACGATGAAGGTATTGCACGTCGTTCCAAGTCTCGGATCGGGTGGTTCGGAACGGTCGCTGTTCGAAAGCCTGCGGCGTTTCCCCGACGACATCGAATCGCGGGTGATCGTCTTCAGCCGTCGTGATGGCGGGGTTCATGATCTCGTCGAACGACTGGGCGTGCCCGTGATCGTGTGCCCCGGCTCGTATCCGGCTCGGCTGTGGGCGGCGATCAAGCAGATCCGGAGTTGGCGGCCCGATCTGGTGCACACCTCGGTTCCCGAGGCAGACATGGTTGGTCGCGTCGCAGGTCGCCTGTGCGGCGTGCCGGTGCTATCGACGCTCGTCAACACGTCCTACGACCCGCTCCGCCGGGCCGATCCGGCGGTCGGCAAGTGGGCGCTCGAAGCACATCGTCGGCTCGATCAGCTCAGCTCCCGTCTGTGCGTCTCTCATTTCCGAGCCGTCAGCGAGGCGGTGGCGAGTGATGCGGTGGCCGGGCTCGGCCTTGGCCGAGACCGGATCACCGTGGTGCCGCGTGGCCGGGCAGACGAGGCACTGACGCCGATCTCGATGGCAGAGCGTGACAGCTTGCGTCGGGAACTCGATCTCGCACCATCGACGATCGTGGTCGGCACGGTCGGACGGATGGTCTATCAAAAGGCCCATGATGTGCTGCTCGACGCGATCGCCCACGTGACTCGGATCGCCCCCGACCTGGATATCCGG
>JANMJD010000142.1:0-10298 GCA_031371195.1 Actinomycetes bacterium
TCGGGTGGAACCTGGACCGATTGCCCCTGGACGGTCACGGTGCCGGTGGCGGTCCCGTAGGTGATCGTCGACACCGGGATCTCGACGGCTGCTGCCCGCTTCGCCGCCTCCAGGATCGGCACTCCCTTGGTCGTTGCCCCATCGGACAGGATGACGATCGTGGCCGGGGGCGGGGAGCCGTCGGTTCGGGACGACGTGTCGTTGACGACCGCCTTGATTCCGGCGGCGGTGACCTGGTCGGCGGCCGCCAGCGTGGCCCGGATCGAGGCCAGTGACGCATCGATGGCGTCACCGCCGGCCGTACTGCGACCAGTGGTGAGGTTGGCGATGGCGGCGATCACGGTCTGATGGTCGGTCGTCGGCGCGGCGAGTACCCGGGCGGATCCGTCGAAGGCGACAAGGCCGACTTTGAATTCGTCGGGAAGTTGGCCGACGAAGCCCTTCGCCGCCTCGATCCACGGCGATCCGGGTCGGGTCGACATCGGCCGACTCCATCGATGTCGAGGTGTCGATGGCCAGCATGATGATCGCCGACTCGGTGGGCACCGCCACCACGGCGGTCGGGCGGGCGAGGCCGGCGACCATGCCCACCGCCGAGGCCCCGGCAAGGCCTGCTGTGAGATGACGGCGCCAGCCCGGGCGCCGCGGCGCGACCGTATCGAGCAGATCGATGTTGGTGAATCGCACGGCGTAGCGCCGTCGTCGTCGTTGCATGGTGACGTAGGCGATGGCGGCTGCGGCGACGAGCGCAAGCAGCCAGAGACGTTGGGGAGCGAGGAAGCTCATCGTTGGGTCTTTCGTGAGGCGTGGAAATGGACGATGTCCTTCAACCAATCGCGGTCCGTGGACACGGTGAGGTGATCGGCGCCGCTCGACCGGCTTGCGGCGCGCATCGTGACCCGGCGTTCACAGGCCGCCGCCTCGAACCGGGCCCTGAAGTTGGGATTGGCCGTCTGCACTTCCCGGTAACGGCCGGTTTCGGGGTCGACCAGCGTGAGCAGACCGACCGCCGGCAACGCGTCCTCGCGTGGATCTCGGATCTCGGCGACGACGGTATGGCTGGTCGCTCGCAGGCCGCGCATGGGTCGCACCCATTCATGCGGATCGAGCAGGTCAGAGATCAGCACGACCGTCCCGGGACGGCGCCCGAGACGGTTGATCCTGGTGAGTGCCAGGGCCAGGTCACTGCGGCCCAACGGGGCGTCCTGTCGGCGCTCGAGCGCCACCAGCACCCGGCGGACCGAATCGCGCCCGGCGGTGGCCGGGAACGTCTGGATGCCGTCGGGCCCGCTGACGATCGCACCGAAGCGTGAGCCGTTGAGACATGACATGAATCCGAACGCCGCGGTCACGGCGATGGCGAGGTCGCGTTTGCGCCAGTTCGCCGTCCCGAAGTCGAGACTGGCCGAGGCGTCGATCACCGCCCACGTCTCGAGCTCCCGATCGGCGATGGTGTCTCGCACCTGGGTTTCGTGGGTTCGGGCCGTGAGGTTCCAGTCGATCCGACGGACGTCGTCGCCGATCTTGTACGCCCGTCCGTCCCCCGACTCGCTGCCGGGGGCCGGACGCAGACCACGGTGATCGCCCTGCAACAGACCGTCGAGGCGCCGGGTGATCTTCAATTCGAGATCGCGTACGACTCGTTCGGCCTGCGGGACCGCAGAACGCACCGTGATCGTCATGACGCCAGGCTCAGCAGGACGGGGCCGTCCTGCCCCGGAGCGACACGGGGGGCGAGCACCGTGCGCACGACCCGTTCGACGATCTCGTCGGCGCCGACGCCATCGGCGATCGCGTCGAACGAGAGCAGGACTCGGTGGCGGAGCACAGATCGGCTGACGTCAGAGATGTCCTGTGGCAGCACGTATCGCCGGCCGCGCATCAGGGCCAGCGCCCGTCCCGCAGCGCACAGACCGAGAGTCGCCCGTGGGCTCGCCCCGTGGGCGATGAGGGGAACCAGATCGGCCAGCCCGTGGTCGAACGGTGTTCTCGTCGCCAGCACCAGCCGCACCGCGTAGTCGAGCACGGCGTCGTGCACGAAGACATCGTCGACCTCGGCGTGGAGGCGGTCGAGTACGTGTGGTTCGAACATCTTCTGCGCGCTGGGCGGCCGGACGCTCATCCGTCGGACGATCTCGGCCTCCTCGCGGGCGGAGGGGTAGTCGACCAGCACCTTCATCAGGAAGCGATCTCGCTGCGCTTCGGGCATGGATAGACGCCCTCGCTCTCGATCGGGTTCTGCGTGGCCATCACCATGAACGGCAGCGGCATCGGATGGGTGATGCCGCCGATCGACACCTGGCGCTCGGCCATGACCTCCAAGAGCGCGGACTGCACCTTGGCCGGGGCCCGGTTGATCTCATCGGCGAGGACCACGTTGGCGAAGATCGGACCGAGCTCCGGAGTGGATTGCGTAGTCCGTATCCAATGCTCCGAACCCGGGACGGGGCTGCGATCCACCCCACAGATTGCTGTGAATGCGCGCAAGCCGCCGGCCCGCCCGGCGTCCCCACCGGCCCCGCTGCGGTCAAGGTTTCGGGGCGATCGGGGTGCTCCGGGCAGCGCGTGCGTCGTCGGACGCGCCATGATGGAATGGTCACATTGGCTCGCGACACAGGAGGGTCCGATGGAACTCGATCATCCCGTCTTCGACGGCGACAACCACTACTACGAGGCGATCGACGCCTTCACCCGCCATCTCGATCCCCGGCTCGGTGGCCGGGTGATCCAGTGGGCCGAGATCAACGGGCGCAAGCGCCACGTGATCGGCGGCAAGGTCAACATGGCGGTCACCAACCCCACGTTCAACCCGATCAGCCCGGCCGGGGCGCTGTCGGAGTACTTCCGGGGCAACCCGAACGGCAAGTACCCCCACGAGCTGCTCGGAACGCCGTCGCCCATCGACCCGGCCTATCGCGACCACGACGCCCGGCTGGCGACGATGGATGCCCAGGGTGTCGATCAGATCTGGCTGTTCCCGACGTTGGGCATGCTGTACGAGGAGGTGCTCAAGCACGATCCGGAGGGCGTCGGGATGATGTTCCGGGCGTTCAACACCTGGCTGAACGAGGACTGGGGCTTCGCCTACCGGAACCGCATCTTCGCCGCCCCCTACATCCCGTTCGGCGATGTCGACGCGTCCGTGCGCGAGTTGGAGTACGCCCTGGCCAACGGAGCGACGACCGTCGTCACCCGGGCCGCCGCGCCGACCACGGCCCAGGGCCAGATGCCCCCCGGCCATACCTATTTCGACCCGTTCTGGGCGCGGGCCAACGAGGCGGGCATCACCATCGTGGTGCATGCCGGCGATTCGGGATACGGCTCGAACGGGTATGCCGTCGACGGCTTCTCGGCGCAGTTCTCCGGCGCGGCGTACAAGCCGTCGATCAAGTCGCTGAACATGGAACGGGCGATCTACGACTACCTCGCCTCGTTGGTCTTCGACAAGCTGTTCGACCGCTTTCCCAACCTGCGCATCGCCTCGGTCGAGAACGGTGCCGAGTTCCTCGGCGACATGTTCCGCAAGTTCGCCTCGTCGGCCCGCAAGGTGCCCGGCTACTTCACCGAGGACCCGATCGAGACGTTCAAGCGCAACGTGTGGATCAACCCCTTCTGGGAGGACAGCGTGGAGGAGATCGTCGAGTACATGGGCGCCGACCGGGTGATCTTCGGTTCCGACTGGCCGCACATCGAGGCGAGGCCTCACCCGCTCGACTATGTCAACGAACTGAAGATGTTCGACGATGCCGATCGCAAGCGCATCCTCCACGACAACGTCGCCGAGTTGAACGTGCTGCGACCCGCCTGAAGGCGCGCCGGCGTACGCTCTGCGGGCTGATATCATCTTTGCATGACAGTTCAGATAGCACTCCGGATATCTGATGATCTGGCGCGGGAACTCGATGCGACCGTGCAGAGCGATCGGTTCGAGAACCGGTCCGACGCATTGCGCGTCGCCGTCGAGGAGTTCGTGCGGCGTCGGCGATCGGCCGCGATCGATCGGGCGATCATCGACGGCTATCGGCGGGTTCCGGTGGCGGTCGTCGACGACTGGGGCTCGATCGAGAGCGCTCACGCGATTGCCTCGTCGATTCTCGCTCACTCGTTGGACACCGAGGACGGCGGTTGGTGACCCGCGGCGAGATCTGGTGGGTCGAGTTGCCGGAACAGAAGCGGCGCCCGTACCTGGTGTTCAGTCGCGACGTGGCGCTGAGCTTGCTCGACCGGGTGATCGCCGTCCCGCTGACCACGACGATTCGAGGTATCCCCACCGAGGTTGCCCTCGGTGCCGACGAGGGGCTCGATCGTGATTGCGTGGCGTCGGCCGACAACATCGAGAACATCCCTCGCTGGGCATTCACCGAACGAGTCGGTGCAATCTCAGAGGTCCGTATGGGTCAGATGTGTGCGGCTGTTCGCGTGGCGATTGACTGCTGAGCGTTCCACCATCGCCGGGGAGCGGCGCCTCAGACCCTCCGATCCGTCCGACGGGAGACGAACCAGAAAGAGTGGGGCCATGATCATCCCGCTCGACGAGTACCCGGTTCATCAGGCGCCGCTGTCGATGGCGTACACGGTGCACAGCGACCGCAATTTCTACGACCGGTGCTACTTCAACGGCCACGACCGCACCGGGGACATCTTCCTGATCACCGGCCTCGGCGTGTACAACAACCTGGGCACGATCGACGCGTACGCCACGATCCGCCGTGGTGATCGCCACGTGACGGTACGGATCAGTGATGCGCTGTCGGACGATCGGATGAAACAGCAGGTCGGCCCGTACCGCATCGAGGTGATCGAGCCGCTCAACGTCATTCATGTCGTGTGCGACTCCGATGAGCAGGGTTTGGCTTTCGATCTGACGTGGCGGGGATCGTTTCCCGTGGTCGAGGAGCCGCCGCACATCGTGCGCAGGGGCAACGCGCTGATGCTCGACGCCCAGCGTTTCGCCCAGGTGGGCACGTGGGAAGGCGAGATCCGCCTCGACGGCGAGACGATCATCGTCAGCCCCGACGTGTGGGTCGGCTCGCGTGACCGTTCCTGGGGAATCCGACCCGTCGGCGAGCCGACACCTCCCGGACGCTGGGATGCCGAGCGCAACCCCGACTTCGGGTTCTGGTGGCTGTATGTGCCGATGCGCTTCGACGAGTACGGCATCGTCATCATCTGCCAGGACGAGCCCGACGGCACACGCGTGATGAACGAGGCGGTGCGCATCTGGCCGTCGCACACCGGATTGAAAGCCGAGCAGCTCGGTTGGCCCGACGTCGAGATCCGCTACCAACCGGGAACCCGCCTGCCCACCGGGGCGACGATCGCCATGCGCAAGGGTCGCTCCGAGGTGGTCATGGAGGTGGAGAGCCTCAACTATGTGGCGCTCAATCTCGGCCCCGGCTACGGCAACGATCCGTCGTGGAATCACGGGATGTGGAAGGGCCGCGACTACATCGAGCGGGTGGAGCACGACCTGACCGACCCGCGCAACCAGGCGATGGTCCCCTTCGCCACCATCGACCATGTCGCCCGGGCGACCGTCGGCGGCGACGTCGGCTACGGCCTGTTCGAACATTCCAACGTCGGCCGCCACGACCCCTCGGGTTTCGCCGACTTCACCAGCGTCGCCAAATAGGAGCCCACCATGCCTATGCCCACCGATATCGGCATCATCGACCTGATGATCGGCTTCCCGGCCGTCGACATGGCCGCGCAGTACGCCTTCATCACCAAACAGACAAAGGACGTCGAGTCCAAGGAGGGCTTCGAGTTCCCGGTCGAGTACATGTTCAAGGACGTGCCCGACAAGCGGATCGACAAGAGCGACCCCGTCGGCTTCACCCTCAACGAGATGGACAAACACGGCATCGAGCGGGGGCTGATCGGCGTCGCGGGTGAGGACGGGCACGGTCCCAAGGCGCTCAAGGCCCATCCCGACCGGTTCATCCCGTCGGGTCACGCCGATGCGAACGAGGGGATGAACGCCGTTCGCCAGATCGTCAGGGACTACGAGCTCTACGGCATCAAGGCAGTCGGGATGTTCCCCGCCGGGATGTTCCCGCAGGTACCGATCAACGACAAGAAGATGTACCCGATCTACGCCAAGTGCGTGGAGCTGGGCATCCCCGTGATGGTCTGCACCGGTGTGCCGGGACCTCGGCTCAAGATGGCGTGCCAACACGTCGAGTTGATCGACGAGGTCATGTACGACTTCCCTGAACTCGTCTACATCTCGCGCCATGGCTGCGAGCCGTGGACGGCGCTGATGGTCAAGCTGATGCTCAAGTGGCCGAACCTGTACTACTCGACGTCGGCCTTCGCCCCGAAGCACTACCCGGCCGACATCATCAACTACGCCAACTCCCGTGGCGCCGACAAGATCATGTACGCCGGCTATTTCCCGATGGGTCTCTCACTCGACCGGATCATGGGCGACATGCCCAACGTGCCGTTCAAGGACGAGGTGTGGCCGAAATTCCTGAGGGGAAATGCCCAACGCGTGCTTGGCTTGTAACCATGGAGACCCCCGAACGCCGTGATCCGCCCAACTCGGCCCCGGAGTTGGAGATGCTGCTCGCCTGGCTCGAGTACCACCGGGTGACCCTGCTCCAGAAGTGCGCCGGGTTGTCGGCTGAGCAGCTCTGCCAACGGGCGTGTATGCCGTCGACGTTGACGCTCGTCGGGCTGGTGCGCCACATGGCGGAAGTCGAGCGCAACTGGTTCGCCGGCCATTACGCCGGCCGCCCCGACACCCTGGGCATCTACTACTCCGACGACGATCCCGACGGTGACTTCGACAACGTCGCCCCCGCAACGGTTGACGAGGATTTTGCCGTCTACCAGCGTGAATGCGAGGAATCACGCCGCATCGTCGAGGCGATGCCCAATCTCGAACAGATGGGTATCAGTGTGCGGCGAGACGGGCCGGTGTCGCTGCGGTGGATCCTCATCCACATGGTCGAGGAGTACGCCCGCCACAACGGCCATGCCGATCTGCTGCGCGAACGCATCGACGGGGCGACCGGTGAGTGACGCCCCGCCGGGCACGAAACTTGCCGAACTCTTCTTGCCGAAGTCTTACCGAACCAATAACCGGTTGCCAGCCATCTCACAGTTTCGAATGGTCAGATGGTCCTGCGCCGATCACCCCCGATCGGCATCTTTCAAGGACTGTAGGACCAGATGGCAATCTCCCTCACTCGCAAGCGGGTCGTGACGGCCGGCCTCTTCGTCGGCGCCGTATTGGGCTCCGCCGGCATCGCCACCGCTGTGGCCAACACCCAGACCACCCCGGCTGCCCCGGCCTCGGTCCCGGCGGCGACCGATACCGAGACCGACGCCCCCGACGTCAGCGACGCCACCGAGACCGGTGTCGACGACAGCAACAAGGACGCCGCCCACGAGGCCGCCGAGACCCCGGAGCAGGCGGCAGCCGAGGCCGCCGGCAAGCATCACGGTGGCGGCCACCACGGTCACTCGAACACCGATCCGGCCCACGAGGCGAACGAGAGCCCGGAGCGGGTGGCCCAGGAGGCTGCCGACGACGCAGCCCAGGCCGCCGCCGACTCCACGGCGACCACCGTCGCCGGCTGAGACTCGACGAGCGGTGAGCTCACGGTCCCCGACGCAATCCGTCGCGTCGGGGACCGGTCGCGTCCGGCGTCTGGACGCGAGGCATCGGCCGCGGGGGTCGATCCGGACGCCAGCGGCTATCGTCCGCCCGGACTCTCGTACGCCTTGGAGGCACCAAACGCATGACCGTTTTCCATGAACTCACGATGACGTCGTTGGCCGGTGACCCGGTCGACTTCGCCCGGTTCGACAGCAAGATCTGCCTGATCGTCAACGTCGCCAGCGCTTGAGGCCTCACGCCTCAGTACGCAGGTCTGCGTACGCTTCAGGAAACACTCGCTGACCAGGGCTTTGCCGTGCTCGGCTTCCCTTGCAACCAGTTCGGCACCCAGGAACCCGGCACCGACGCCGAGATCGCCGAGTTCGTCTCGTCGAAGTACGGCATCGATTTCCCGATGTTCTCGAAGATCGAGGTCAACGGTGATGGTGCCTGTGACCTCTACAGCTGGCTGACGGCTGCACTGCCCAAGGAGGACGGCACTCCCGACATCGCCTGGAACTTCACGAAGTTCCTCGTCGGGCGTGACGGCGTGCCGTTGCAGCGGTTCGAACCGATGACGTCACCCGAGGAAATCGGCACGGCGCTCGCCGAGCTGTTGTAATCCTTCGCCTCCATCGGTCACTCGCTCCCGGCGGTACGGCTAGCGTCCGCCGGGAGTCGACCGACAAGTGAGGGTGACGGGTGGACAACATCGCAGTACTGGGTCTCGGCAAGGTCGGGTTCCTGGCAGCCCACCTGCTGCGTATGACGGGGCTCACCGTCACGGGCTTCGATCAGCGTGAGCCGCGCGACGCTCCGCCATTCGATGTCCACATCATCGATGTGTCGTCGAGCGACGAACTGGCCGCCGGACTGCGAGCCGTCAAGGCCGATGCGGTCCTGTCGTGCCTGCCCTACCACCTCAACATGCGGGTGGCCGATGTAGCCCACAGCCTCGGCGTCCACTATTTCGATCTCACCGAGGACGTACCCACGACGCAGCACATCCGCCGGCTCGCCGAAACTTCGTCGCATCTGATGGCTCCGCAGTGCGGGCTCGCCCCGGGCTTCGTCGGCATCGTCGCCGCCTCCCAGGTCGACTCGTTCGACCACTGTCGATCGATCCGCCTGCGCGTCGGGGCGCTGCCACAGAACCCGACGGGACTGCTGGCCTATGCGTTCAACTGGTCGCCCGAGGGTGTCGTCAACGAGTACCTCAACGATGTCGAAGTGATCGAGGAGGGTGTCCACAAGTGGGTGTCGCCGATGGAATGGCTGGAAACGGTCTACGTCAACGGCACCAAACTGGAGGCGTTCACTACCTCGGGCGGGCTGGGCACCATGTGTGAGACCTATCTCGGACGGGTCGACAATCTCGACTACAAGACGATGCGGTATCCGGGGCATATGGAGTTGATGAACTTCTTCTTCCACGAGTTGCTGATGCGCGAGCGCCGTGAACTGGCCGGTCAGATTCTGACCAACGCCAAACCTCCGGTCGACGACGATGTCGTGTATCTGCATGTCGCGGCCGAGGGGACGATCGGCGGTCAGCTCCGACGTCACGAATATGTCCGCTCGTTCCGGCCCCGTCAACTCGATGGTGCCTCGCGCACGGCGATCGCCTGGACGACGGCGGGGTCGGTGACGGCGGTGATCGAGATGGTGATGGCCGGCACGCTGAAGCAACGCGGGTTCCTCAAGCAGGAGGAGATTCCGTTCGACGACTTCCTCGCCACGCCGTCGGGTCGGCTGTTCACCGAGACCGTCGGCTAGCCGGCTTCGAACGGTTAGGTACCGGCCGCAAGTTCGGGATTGCGGATCGTGGCCCAGCAGATGGCCCCGCCGAGCATGCACAGGCCGCCGCAGATCCGCATTGCCGTGACGTAGCCCGAGCCCAGCGTGCCTGCCGGGGCATCGGAGATGCCCGAGACCGCCGGGAGCACGGCGATGGCCAGCAACGAGGCCACTCGGGCGACGGCGTTGTTGATCGCCGAGCCGACTCCGGCGTGCTGGTCGTCGACGGCGGCGAGCACGGTGGCGGTGAGCGGTGCGACCGTGATGACCAGACCGGCGCCGAACAACAGCACGGCGGGAAGCAAGCCGGCGGCGTACGAGCGCCCGGGACGAACCTGACCGAGCAGGGCGAATGCCGCCGCGGCGACGAGCGGACCAGCGGTCATCGGCAACCGGGCGCCGATCTGTTGGGCGAGGACCCCGGAGCGGGCCGAGAAGGCCATCATCAACGCCGTCACCGGCAGGGTGGCGGCGCCGGCTGCCAATGCCGAGTACCCGAGATCGAGCTGCAGGCGCAGCGTGAGGAGGAAGAACACCGCGCCGATCGCTCCCCAGACGACGAACGTCGCGGCATTGGTGCCGGCGAAGTGGCGCGACCGGAACATCGACATCGGCACCATCGGATCGGCGGACCGTGTCTCGATGAGGGCGAACGCCACCAGCGCAGCAAGTCCGCCGGCGAGTGAGGCTACGGCCGGCGTTGCCCAGCCGTGGCCCGGACCCTCGATCAGGGCGTAGACCACACCGGCCAGGCCGAGCGACAGGGACACGGCCCCACTCACGTCGATCGTCGATTGGTGAGGCTCGGCGCGGGTTTCGGGAACCGAACGCCGGGCGATGACGATGGCGGCGATGCCCAACGGCGGATTGATCAGGAAGATCCAGCGCCATG
>JANMJD010000161.1:0-34565 GCA_031371195.1 Actinomycetes bacterium
GTAGTACTCCACCCCCAACTCCACGACGGCTACCCCCTACGACTCGGCGACGACCAGGAGGTCCTACACTCCGTAGGCGACACCGACCGACTCCCCGACCTAGACCCCGACGGCGACACCGACCGACACCCCCACCAATACGCCGACGAACACCCCGACGAACACCCCGACGGCGACTCCGACCGATACCCCGACGAACACACCCACGGGGACACCGACCGACACTCCCACCAACACTCCAACGGCGACACCGACCGATACGCCGACGGGTGTCGTGGCGCTCGCCAACCGTAGCCAGGCAGCCTCCTCCACCAAATCCAGTTCCACGAGCCCTTCGGGTCGGGACTGTCATGTCGAGGCGCCCAAGAAGCTCGACGTCGACAAGGAGGGCAACGGCAAGGGCACCGTCACGTCGTCGCCCGCCGGTGTCGACTGCGGCAAGACGTGCGACGCTCGGTTCCCCACCAATACCACTGTCACCTTGACCGCCACCCCGGCGAGTGGATCGACGTTCGTGCGCTGGTCGGATGATTGCACCGGCACGTCCAACGTCTGCACGGTCTCGATGAGTCGGGCCCGTGATGTCACCGCCAAGTTCATGACGTCCACCCAGCGCCTGACGGTATCCAAGAAGGGTGACGGCAAGGGCACGGTCACGTCCTCCCCGTCGGGGATCAACTGTGGCTCCACCTGCTCGGCATCGTTCGACTTGGGCCGTTCGGTGACACTGACCGCCAGTCCGGCCGGGAAGTCGAAGTTCGCCGGATGGTCGGGTGCCTGCTCCGGCACCAAGCCGACATGCACCGTCAAACTCGACCAGGCTCGCAGCGTCACCGCCAAGTTCGTCTGACATCCGTCACGTTCGACTGACGTCCGTTAGCGGATCGGCTGATCGGCCGGCCGCTCTCTCCGTCAGCGATTCGTCCGATAGATGCGGTAGTCACCCCGTTCGAATACCAGGGTGCCGTTAGCCGTCCAGTACTCGTCGGAACCACCGAACTGCGAGCGTTCGATCGGCCCCATCACGACGAAGTCCACGCCGTAGCGGGCGACGTTGGCCCTGGCATCGGCACCTCCACTCAGGATCACACCCGTCCGGGTCCAGCGGTCTGCCCAGTCGGGCAAACCGAGGTCGTAGGTCCACCCGGGATAACCGCTCACCGCTCGTCGTCCGCCGAGCGCGGCAACCGCCGACGAGTTGTTGGCTCCGTAGACCACCACGGCATCGGGCGCGGAGTTGGCCCGCAGCCACATTGCGGCCTCCAAATCGTCGTGGTCGACCCAGGGGATCGCCGTCGATCGCTGCATCGCTCGCACCGTGTCCAACCCGCCGGCCGAGATCATCGTCAAGAAGGCCGTCACGGCGAGGGCCTGGACGAGGTAACGCCCCGGCACAGATCGACGGGGGGCCGACCGACGGGGGGCCGACCGACGGGACATGGCGGCGGAGAAGGGCCGACTCAACCACGAGGCGATCAGGATGCAGCCGCCGATCTGCCAGAACAGGAAGTACTTCGTGTTGTTCCACTCCGACGGGTGGAAGGCGACGATGTTGGGCACGATGAACCACAGCCACAGCGGCGTGCTGAGCCGACGAATCCGTCGGCTGCCGCCGCCAAGGAGGGCGAGACCGGCGAACAGCGGCAGGAACAACCCCGCGTTACGGAACCAGAACCACGGCCATGCCTCGTTGGACTGGGGCGCCATCCACCCGAGAAGCCAGCGCACCGAGTTGGTCTCGGGGCTGATCGCCCAGGCCAACGGCAGTCCGATGGCGGCCGTGGGGACGATGAACCACCACCACGTCCGGCGCCGGTCGGCGATGAGCGCGAACGTCCCGAGCGCCAGGCCCGTCAACATGGTGTGGGCATGGGCGATCCCGAGCACACCGAGGAGGACTCCCGCCGAGACGAAGCCGCGACGGGACCACCGCGGTCGCGCCGAGAGCAGCACGATCATGGCGGCGAAGCCGGCGCACAGCCCCATGAGCGTGCTTCGCTGGGCATAGAGCGACGCCGAGATCGTGTTGTCGACCCACAGGTGCAGATCAGGCATCCGGGCATACGTCTGGGGCAGCGACGTGACAATGTCCCATCCGCCGTTGTGCACGTCGACGGCGAAGTACCACAGGCCGACGCCTCCGCTGAGCGTCAGGAGCAGCAGCGCCAGAGCAGCCGTCAGGCGCGAACGGGTGAGGCGCACCACCATGCACCACATCAACGGCGTGAACGCCGCAGCGAGCATCCACTCGGAGAGTGCCATCGACTGTTGCAGTGTCGAACCTGTGACCGTGAAGATCGACCCGAAGAAGTCGGCGAGGAAGTGGTACCGAAAGCCGGTGCCGGTCGCCGTCGGCAGGTCGAGCCGGCGGTTGTCGCCGTAGGCGAATGATCCGGCGTAGGCAAGGTGCGCCGACCAGTCACCCCAGATGGCCAGACTCCCGACGCTCAGGCCACGCGATGTCGTCTCGTACGACAACGCCAGGATGCGGGTCGTGACCGCCAGCGAGGCGGTCGTCATCAGGGCGAACGGGCGCAGGCTGCGCGATGACTTCCACGGCAATCGCAGCCGATGCCAGGCACCTGCGGCCTCGTCCCGCAGCCGATAGCGCTCGCGACGAACGGCGCCGAACGCGGCGATTCCCGGGACACCCAGACCGAGAGCGATGGTGTCCCAACCCATGCCGAGGACCTCGAATGCCCCGAAGGCGGTCAGCGACACGGCGAGCGCACCCACCACCACGCCGATGGCGATCCGTTCCTCGAACCTCAGCCGATCCGACATCCACGCGGTCAGGCCGTAGCCGATCACCGCGATGACGGCGGCGAGAAGCAGACTCATCACCATCGCCTCAACCGTACCGCTGCACGCCTGTCGCCGGGGAGGCGCCCGGCTCGGGTTTCACACACCGGACGAACTGATACGCACCGGTCGGCTGGCGAATCGGCTCGGCGTAGTAGCGGCGCAGCCACCGGTCGAATGGCCGCACCATCAGCGGGTGAAGCACCCATCGCCCGGTCAACTTGCGGGTGACGAGGTGGGGCACGCCCATGTAATGCGAGGCGTCGAAGGCGCGGTGCGCCCTGGCGGAGAAGTAATAGTGCTGCTCGACCACGTTCAGCCCCACCGCCTCCAGTCTCCGCCGCCATTCGTCGGGCCCATACACATGATGGTGGTAGGAGATCCGGTTGAAAAACGAGCCGTATCGGCTCGACGACCTGCGAAGCCCGAACCAGCGCAAAATCGTCGAGCCGAGCAGCAGTTCGGCGAAGTGCTCGCTCGGCAGCGTGGTCGCGAAGGTACCGCCCGGTCGCAGGACCCGGCTGATCTCGGCGAGGACCGCCCGGTTGTCACCGATGTGTTCGAGCGCGCAATTGCTCAGCACGGTCCCGAACGCACCGTCGGCGAACGGCAGCGCGGTCGCGCTGGCGAGCGCGAGCTGGCCGTACACCTGCGCACCGCGCCGCGCCGCCTCGCGCAGCTCGTCGGCGCGGATGTCGATACCGACGTCGATCGGCGACGTGTAGGCGATCGAGGCGAAGTGGCCGTCGCCGCAGCCGATGTCGAGCACCGGCGCGCCGCGGTCTGCTGCCGCGAGCACCGGTGCCATCAACTCGCCCTCGACAGCGCGCAGCAGCGCCCGGTGCGGCGCCATCGTCGCCAGCTGGCGGGTGAGCTGGTCAGCCATGTTGACCATCGGCTGCCTGGGTGACCGGCGCGCCGAGTTCGGCGAACAGACGCTCGTAGGCATCGACCGTCGCCCGAAGGTCGAACACCGCCTCGATCTCGGCTCGCGGTCGGCGATAGGAATCGGGATGGTCGAGCAGTTCGCGTACGCCGGCAACGATCGCCGCCCCGTCGGCGACGTCGACGACGACGCCCATTCCGGTCATCATCACCGGTTGGCGCACTCCGGGGAGGTTCGTCGCGACCGTCGGCGTGCCGTTGTACATCGCCTCGACCTGGACCAGCCCGAACGATTCGGTCGAGTTGATACTGGACACGACGAGCACGTCGATCGCCGAGTAGAACGCCGGCATCTCGTCCGGCTGGAGCACACCGAGAAACGTCCAGCGGTCGCCGAGGGCGGCGATCCTGGGGGCGAGCATCTCCCAGTACTGCTGCTCGCCGACGACGTCGCGATGCTGCCCGGCGAACAGCATCCGGATCCCGGGGTAGCGTTCGATTAGCGCCGGCATCGCGTCGACGAGGAACTCGATGCCCTTCTCCGTCGCCAGCCGGGCCGCCGCGCCGATCACCGGCCCGTCGCCGAGCCCATGCCGCCGTCGGAACTCATCGCTCGCCTCCGCGGTCGAGGCCGGCATGATCACCGGTGGAGGGATCACCCGGATCTTGCCCGGGAAACGGCGGAGCAACCGCGACGACGAGGCGTAGTCCTGGGTGTAGGCGACGATCCGCTGCGACATCAGACCGGCGAGGAGGTTCATCGCGAACACGATCGCGTCGGCGAAGCGGTTGATGAACCCGGCCGGGAGTCGGAGATCGCAGTGATATGTGAGCACCGTCGGCCGGCGGAGTAGGCGGGACACTACGGCCACCGGCCCGCCGTCGAGCTGGGGAAGGTGGATGCTGACAACATCGGCCCTCCGGGCTTCACCGATCGCCCGGAGACAAATGGGCATCAGCACACCTTTGCTGATCCGGGCGAACACGCGCACGCGCACGACCCTCACTCCATCGATCGACTCCGTCGCCGGCAGGCTGTCATCATGGCGCGAGGTCAACACGGTGACCTGGTGGCCGCGGGCGACGAGTTCGCGGGCAAGACGCTCGACGTAGATCGTCAGTCCGCTGACGTGCGGTCGGTAATAGGTCAGCACGAACAGGACGCTCGACGGTTGCCCGCCGCTCCGGCGTTGCCGCATCAGCGATCGTTGCGCCGCTGGTCGAACCATTCGACGAGGGCCCGCAGCCCCTCAGTCGGGCTGGTCGTCGGTGACCAGCCGAAGTCGCGCTTGGCCTTCGCGACATCGGCGATGAACACCCGTTGGTCGCCGAGCCGCCAGTCGGCGAAGGTCGGTGGGTGGAGTTCACCACCGAGCGCGGCGGCAAGCATAGGGCGTAGTTGCCACCAGATCGACAAAGCGTTAGAGGCCCCGCCGCCGACGTTGTAGATCTGTCCACTGGTCGTCTCGATCGCAGTCAAGGCACCCTCGTAGCAGTCGAGTAGATCATCGATGAACAGCAGATCGCGGACCTGCTTGCCATCACCGAAAACGGTCAGCGGAGTGCCGTTGCGCGCCGCCGCAACGAACCATGCGAGCCACCCCTGATCCTCGGCGCCAAGCTGACGTGGTCCGTAGACGCACGACTGACGGAATACGACGGTGCGCAACCCGAAGGTCCGGGCGTAGTCGCGGACGTATTGCTCGCCGGCTCCCTTCGAGCAGGCGTACGGACTGGCGAAGTCGATCGGTTGAGTCTCGTCGACGCCGTCGGGAAGATCGGCAAATCGGTAGTGGTCGACGTCCTCGATGATCGCCAGTCTCTCGAGGTCACCGTAGACCTTGTTCGTCGAGGCGTAGAGCACGACCGGTGGCTCGGCTTGGCGACGGGCGGCTTCGAGGACGTTGATCGTCCCGAAGCTGTTGTCGAGGAAGTCGCCGCGGGGATCGATGATCGAACGGGTCACCGCGGTCTGACCAGCGAGGTGGACGATCGCACCGACCCCATCGGCGGCCACGGCGACTGCCTCGGCGTCGCGCACGTCGCCGTCGACGAGCCGCATCGCGGAACCGACATCGTCGGCGAGCTCAGCTGCGTTGATCGACGAGTACTGCCGGCTGAGGTTGTCGAGCACCGTCACCGTGCACCCGGCTGCCGCCAGCCGACGGACGAGGTTGCAGCCGATAAACCCCGCCCCGCCCGTGACGAGCACCCTCTCCGGCCAGATCGCCGATGAGCAGTCAGCCACGGCGTGCTCCGACGCCCTCGTATGGCTTGATCCGGGCGAAGGTGAACCGGATGGTCCGGACCGTGGTCGCGACAACGGCGGGAGCGAGGCGGCCAAGGGGGAGGGTCGAGCGGGCGCGGACCAGACCGCAGGGACCTCCACCGACAATCACCGCTCGCTCGTCCAAGATCAATTCATGGTAACAGGGGGCCCAGAGCAGTCTCGTCGTGTGTTGCCCCGCCGTTGACCGCTCAGGTTCGGCCGAGCCGGGCGATGCACACCTGGTTCACGCCACTCGCCAACGGCACGAATGTGGTGCGGGTGAGCACCTGGGCGAGCGCCGGAAGACCGAGGACCGCGAATTGGACGACCGCTGGGACCACAGGCATGTAGGGCACATCCCACAAGCCGTCGCCGAAGTGATGCAGCACCTCGAACCCACTCGATTCGACCCAGCCTCGCCAGACGGCCGGCGGGTGCACGTTGATATGGGTCGGATCCTTCGCGATCGCATCGGTTGCCGGGTCCTTGTAGCGGCGCAGGCGATACACCGGATTCGGCGTGGCGAAGAGGAAGAGGCCCCCCGGGCGCAGGATGCGGCGTACTTCGTGGATCGTGCCGAGCGGATCGTGGAGGTGTTCCACGACATGAAGACCGACGACGACACCGAACTCGTCGGTTGCGAACCCCGAGAGGTCCTCGATGTCCTGCCGCAGCGCTACGGCGCGGGGCGCGCTGAAGTGGGTCCGCTCGATCCCGCGATCGATCAGGTCGATGCCGACGCATCTGAAGTCGTCCTGCAACAGCGCGAGGAGGTCTCCCAGACCCGATCCCAGTTCGAGCAGCGCGCCCCCTCCATCGGGTGCGTATCGACGCACGAGCGCGGCGTAGTACCGGCGAGCGAACCAGTACATGCTCCACCGCCCGCGACCGCGGTCGGCGTAGTTGAAGGAGTCGAAGTACTCGTCGGTGTAGAACCCGCTCGAACCTTGGGGAGCAGGATCACCGTCGCCGGTAGCCGTCATGGACTCACTGTGCCACAGCCGCCGCCGATGCGCCGACGGTTAGCAGGTCAGCCCAACGCGACCCAGTAGCCGGCGAAGTTGGGACGGGTGGTGTGGGTGTCGGGCTCGGGCGGACGATCGGGGTGGCGACGGGCGCCATGACGGAACAGGCGTTGTGCCATCGTCACGATCGCTCCGAACAGGTGGCCGTCGGTCCCGTCGGTCCCGTCGGTTTCGCCGTCGAGCGGGAGCCCTCCGGCGAGCGCCGCGCCCAGGCAGGCATGGGTCCCACTGCCGAAGCTCACACCCCAGGGCGCAACCCGCAAGGGAAGTTCGCGGCCGGGACGGAACCGGTCGGCATCCTCACCGAACACCGCCGGGTCACGGTTGGCGAGGTCCATCGCCAGCGTCAGCTCATCGCCCACCTCAAGCCGTCGCCCGCACGCCAGGGTGACCGGTTCGACGACCCGCCGGCGCGCCTCAGGACTGGCCGGATGGAGCCGGAGCGACTCATGGACGCACGCTATCAACCACTTCGGATCGGTTGCCCGCGCCCGGTCCTCGGGGTGCTCGGCCAACCAGCCGAAGATCTCGTCCATGGCGAACACGAACTCGATCGAGGTCGAATGGGCCCCGACCCACGGGTAGTACGCGGTCTCACGCAGTATGTCGGCATCCGCCAGTGTGAGACGATCCTGGTTGCGCAGCAACACGGTGAGCACGTCGCGAGGCAGCAACTCCTCGGTGAGCGATCCCCGTTCGAAGTCGGCCAGCGCGGCCAGCCGCCGATCACACGACGGCTGGAAGAACCGGATGGCGAACTCGGCAAGGGCGCAGTCGCCGTCGGCGACGATGTCGGCGGCGGGCGACGTGGAATGCACGACGATCGATGCCACGGCCAGGCGATTCATCAACGCGGCGAACGCGGCCAAGGTCGCCGGTCGATCGTCGGGGAGGTCGATCCCCGCCACGCGGCGCGACACCGTCATCATCGCCGTTCGCGCCAGCGGGAGCAGATCTACCTCGCCGTCGACCAGCGATGGCGCCAGCACGGCATCGATCGTCGGTGCAACCAGATCCCGCTCCCAGGTGGCGAATACATCGCGGCGGAACAGCCGATTCTCCAAGCGGCGGCGATCGCGGTGTTCGTCGCCATGCAGGTTGACGATCACCGACCCCATCAGGGACTCACCCGCGTCGTACAACGCCTGACGTAGCTCACGCGCCCGCAGCGCCTCGACGACTTCGCCGTAGCTCTCGAGCCGAATCACCGCGACACCAGCCAGTCGACCATCCGCCCGAGGAGCGCCCGGTGCCCCGGCTCGGTCAGCGATCGCTCGTCGTGGCCGAGTGCGGTGTAGGCCACCCGCGCTGCGCCCGACTGATGGAGCCATGCAGCCGGGTGGACGATGCCCTCGTCATCGGTCGCCGTGGCGACCACGCCGGCGTCATCAGCCGGTTCGACGAATCGATAGAGCTCGTCGGTGACGGTGAACGGCGACAGGCCGGCAACGACGGGGTGGCCGGTGATCGACACCTGAAACCGGCCGAGCGGCGGATGATTGGACCGCTCCCAAGTCCACGAGGCGCCGATGATCTGCGTCCATGCCGGCCAATCGTCGAAACACAGCGATGCGGTGTGCATCGCCAGCAGGGGTCGTTGCGCACCGACATGGGCGACAACTGCCTGGCGAAACATCGTCGGAGTCCGCGATGCGTGGACCTGGCGTTGCTCGGGCGTATACCTGGCGTCGAGCATCCGGAACCGGCACGCATGCACGACGAGCATGTCGACGTCGCCACGACGCAGCCGGTCGGCGGCGGCCTCGAACGTGTCGACGACCACGACGTCGTGGCCGAGCGATCCCAGCGCGTCGGCGATCGCCGGCCCGGTCGACGCCGCCGGATGGGCCCACCCGCCGACGAATCCCAGACATTGCACGACGCCATCGTATGGTCCGACGCGCGGGCGAGTGGGACTCCGAAACCTCGGCGTCAACGACCGGCCGGGCCACGCCAGACGGCGATCGACGAGGCAAGCAGGGAAGGACCGTCGCGATACTGTCAGCGCCGGGGAATCGTCGCGTCACAGCTTCAAAGGGGTTTCGTCATGGCATCAATGGTCGGCTCGGTCGTCGTGCGCAAGGAAGACCCGAACCTGCTCACCGGGCGCGGCAAGTACACCGACGACCTGGTGCTCAGCGGGATGGCCCACGCCGCCTTCCACCGTTCATCCGAGGCGCATGCCGAGATCCGCTCGATCGACACATCGGCGGCCCGCTCGATGCCCGGCGTGATCGGCGTGTGGACCGCCGCCGACCTGCCCGATCTGGCGGCACTCCCATCGGTCCCGATCCCTGGGCTGGAACGGCCGTGCCTGGCCATCGACCGAGTCCGCTTCGTCGGTGAGATGGTTGCCGTGGTCGTCGCCGATACCCGGTACCGGGCCGCCGACGCGGCCGCGGCGATCGTCGTCGACTACTCCGCGCTGCCGGTTGTCGCCACCTTGGAGCAGGCGCTCGCCGGGGGCGAGGCGATCTGGCCGGCGTTGGGTGGCAATGCCGTCCCCCTGGTGCCGATGGACAACGAGGCCGCCGAGACGGCGCTGGTCGGGTGCGCCCATCGGTTCTCGCTGCAACTCCGCAACACGCGCTGCGCCCCGGTGCCGATGGAGACCAATGCCTACCTGGCCGATTGGGGTCCGCAGGGCCTGACGATGTGGCTGAGCACGCAGGGTGCTCACGGGGTGCGCAACCTGCTGGCGACCACGTTCAACCTCGGGCATCACGAATGCCGCATCATCACGCCCGAGGTCGGCGGGGGATTCGGCGCCAAGGTGCCGTGGTATCCCGAGCACTTCCTCATCCCGCTGATGTCGAAGCTCACCGGTCGGCCGGTGAAGTACTCCGAGACCCGCACCGAGAACATGATGGCGATGGTCCACGGACGTGACCAGATCGAACAGATCGAAGTCGGCTGCGACGACGACGGCAAGGTCCACGTCCTCAAGGTGCAGATCAACGCCAACGTCGGCGCATATGCCGACCCGACCGGGTTCGGTCTGGCGATGCTCACCTCGTGGATGTCGGGCGGCATCTACGACATCGGCCAGGTCTATGCCGGTATCACCGACTGGTTCACCAATCAGATGTCGCTCGCCGCCTACCGCGGGGCGGGCCGTCCCGAGGCGTCGTTCCTCATCGAGCGCACGATGGACCTGATCGCCGACGAACTGGGTCTCGACCCCATCGCCGTGCGCCGCCGCAACATGCTGCAGCCCGACCAGTTCCCGTTCACCATCGCCCACACCGGAGGGTTCGTCAACTACGACAGCGGCGACTACCCCCGCCAACTCGACAAGCTGATGACGATGATCGACATCGACGCGCTCACGGCCGATCAGGCCGCCCGGCTGGCCGACCCATCGGCCAAGCTGCTCGGCATCGGCTTTTCCACGTGGCTGGAGATCGCCGGCTTCGGCCCGCGTGGCTCACTGGAGGGATTCGGTCATCTCGGCTCGTGGGAGTCGGCCCGGCTGCGGGTGCTGCCCGACGGCTCGTGCCATATCACCACCGGCATCTCGCCCCACGGCCAGGGCACCTACACGATGCTGTCGCAGATCGCCTCGTCGGTGACCGGTATCGATTTCGACCGGATCACAGTGTTCCATGGCGACACCGACGTGGTCCCCCAGGGCATCGGCACGATGGGCTCACGCGCCACCCCGGTGGCCGGCGGTGCGGTGTACACGTCGGCCCAGGTGATCGTCGACCGCGCCCGCAAGATCGCCGCGCACCTGCTCGAAGCCGCCGACGAGGACATCGTGCTCGTCGACGGTTCCTTCCAGGTCGTCGGGTCGCCCGACCGCACCAAGACCTGGGCCGAGATCGGCACCGCCGGGTTCCAGGGCGGCTCACTGCCCGAGGGCATGAAGATCGGCGCTCTCGAGGAGCTGACCCACTTCGAACCGTCGAACTTCACGTTTCCCAGCGGCGCGTATTGTGCAATCGTCGAGATAGACCGCGAGACCGGCGAGGTCGTCGTCCAGCGATTCGTCGCCGTCGACGACTGCGGCGTGATCATCAACCCGGCGAACGCCGCCGGTCAGGTGATGGGAGGCGTCGCCCAGGGCATCGCCCAGGCGCTGTACGAATCGGTGGAATACGACCCCTCGTCGGGCCAGCCCCGCACGACGACGCTGATGGACTATCTGGTGCCGTCGGCGGCCGAGTTCCCGATGTTCGAACTCGATCACACCGTCACCCCGACCACGTCGAACCCGATGGGGGCCAAGGGACTCGGCGAGTCGGGCGCGGTCGGCGCCACGCCCGCCGTCGTCAACGCCGTCGTCGACGCCCTGAGCCATCTCGGGGTGCGCGACGTCTCGATGCCGATCACGCCGGAGAAGGTCTGGCACCTGCTCAACGCCTAAATCCTCCCGGAATAAGCACGGCGCGCGATCTCCATCGCGCGAAATCTGAACCCGACTACCCATTTACCCACGGTAGGTATACGGTCATTACTGTTCGTGATGTTTCTCTCGGCGAGACGGGACAGGAGGGCACGTTGTCCAGGGCGGCTCAAGCAACGATGTGGGAGGCACCAAGCGTCGCGGCGCGCCCGGCGTCGCCCGACGAATCAAACCGGCAGGTGACGCCGACCGCCACCCTGCCTCCCCCACTGGTCTGGTACCAACCGTCGGCACGCGTCCTGCCTCCACCGAAGCCGCGGCTGACCATCGTCTCGTCGACACCGACGGCGGATCCCGACGACACGTCCGAGTCGGCGGCCAACGCATCGACACCGATCGCACCGGCGGTCGCATCGCCCGCGGTTGCGGCAACCACCCCTCGCCGCGAACTCAACGGCGAGTTTCAGGGATTGCTCGAACGGGCCAACGAGAAGCTGCAACTTGAACGGGCCGAACGGCGCGAGCTCGATGCATGGGTCGTCTCGGTGGTCAACCGGCTGGTCGACGTCGAGGATCGCCGTCAGGCGTTGGAAGATCGCACCGAGACGTTGGAGGCTCGCTTGGCCGACGTGGAGCGTACGGGTGGGCCCGCCGCCCAGCAGGCTCTCTGGCGAGCCCAACTCCTCGACGACCGCCTCACCGCCGTCGAGCGGCGCCAGGCGCAGCGCCGGGCGTTCAGCTGGTGGCCCCACAACGCCGACCGCTCAGCCCCGTCGCACTGAGAATCGCCCGGCGCAGCTACTCGTGCTTCACGAGACGGCGCCGTACGGGGAACAGATCGATGCCCGACCTGTTCCGAATCCATCCCCAGAGCCCCGACTGGAGGACGAGCGCGACGGCGATGGCGACGACACCGGTGGCGATCAAGTACACCACGCCGTGCCCCTTGAAGGCGTCGCGTAGGAAGTAGAAGAGCACGGCGCCGATGATCGGGCCTTCGATCGTGCCCAGACCGCCGATGACAACGATGAAAATGATCGGCGCCGTCCACAGGATCACGCTGAACGCACCGCCGGATCCGGCCGGCTGCACCCTCAACTGCCAGGTGTAGTACGTCGCCGCGGTGAGGCCGGTCCAGAACGCAGCGATGACCCAGATCACGAAACGGGTGCGATAGACGTTGACACCGAGTCCACGGGCGCCTTCCTCGTTGTCGCGGATCGCCTGCATCTGCAGGCCCTGGCGGCTGCGCAACACCAGGTATGCGATCAGCACCGAGCCGAGACCGACGACCAGCGCCCACCAGTAGCCCATGTCGAGGCGGACCGCCTTGGAGTATCCCTTGACCTTGAGCGAGGCTCCGTCACCGGCACCGAGCTTCTTCTGGGTGACGATCACCTTCGAGCACACTTCCGACAGCACCCACGTGCCGATGGCGAAGTAGCTGCCGCGCAGCCGGAATGCGACCAGGCCGATGGGAATCGAGATCACCGCGGCGACCAGGGCTGCGAGCGGAATCGACCAATACAGGTTCTCGCCGTGGACGTTGACGAAGAAGATCATCGAGTACGCACCCAGCCCGACGAACGCCTGCTGGCCGACGGAGACCACGCCGCCGAATCCCGCCAACAGATTCCACATCTGGGCCATCGACAGCAGGACCATCAGCTCGAGGATCTTGCGCTGCAACGAGTCACTCCCCCACGAGGGCAGTGCGACCAGGGCCACCACGACGGCGGCAGCAATCACGGTGAAGACGCGACTGGCCGTCGTTCCTCGCCGCACCCGAAACCCACTGGCCGATACCGGAGTGACCGTGCTCACCTGACCTCCACCTTGCCGAACATGCCCGTAGGTCGGGTGGCGAGAACCGCCAGAAAGACGATGTGGCCGGCGAGCTGCCCATACTGCGGATCGATCTGGTTGCCGACCAATTGGGCGACGCCGAGGGCGACGCCGCCGGCAAGGGTTCCCCACAGCGACCCGAGCCCACCGATGATCACCGTCTCGAAGGCGAAGATCAGGTTCTCCGGGCCGGAGTATGGACTGAACGACTGCTTCGTACCGAGCAACACGCCGGCCAACGCCACGGTGGCGATCGCCAGCGCCATCGCCACCGAATACACCCGCCGGACGTCGATACCCATCAGTCGGGCCGCATCGAGATCGTCGGACGTGGCTCGGAACGCCCGGCCCAGCTTGGTCCGCGAAATGAACAGCGCGAGACCACTGAGCACCGCGATGGCGCAGAGCAGCGTGATCAGCGGGAGCCATCCGATGTGGATCTTGTCGTTCACCCGGATGCTCGCCGTCTCGATGCTGCCGGCATTGAGCCCGCGGGCGTCGGCCGTGTACTTCTCGAGCAACAGGTTCTGCACCACGATGCCCAGGCCGAACGTGGCAACGATCTGGAATGCCGGGTTGACGCCGACCACCCGGTCGAAGATCAACCGCTGCAGCAGGAACCCGACGACGAATGCGCCCGGCAGCACGATCACCAGGGCGACCAGCGGGTTGAGCTTGGCCGTCGTCGACAACGACAACGTCACGAAGGCGGCGAGAATGGCCAGGTCACCGTGGGCGAGATTGACGAAGCGCATCACCCCGAACGCCAGCGACAACCCGGTGGCGAACAGGGCGTAGAGGCCGCCGAGCAGGATTCCCTGGATGACGGCGTCGATCCAGACCATCAGTGGTTCCCCGTGCTCGCCTGGTCGACCGACGACAATCCGAAGTAGGCCTCGGTGATCTGTTGACGATCGGCGCCGGCCGGCGTTCCCGTCAGCGAGATCCGCCCCTCGAGCATGCAGTAGAAGCGGTCTGCGACCGACATGGCCTGATTGACATCCTGTTCGACGATGAGGATCGTCGTGCCCTGGGCCTTGATGATCGGCACCGCCTCGTAGACCTGCCGAACGACGATCGGCGCCAGTCCGAGGGACACCTCGTCCATCAACAGCAGGCTCGGGTTCGACATCAACGCCCGACCGATGGCCAGAATCTGGCGCTCACCGCCCGACAACCCGGTCGTCGCGCGGTCCTTCAACTTGTCGAGCAGCGGGAACGCGGCGAGAACCCCGGCGAGATTCCACGGGCCGGCCCGCCCGGTGTGTGCTCCGATCATCAGGTTCTCGCGCACCGACAACGATGAGAAGATCCTTCGGCCCTCGGGGACCAGGGAGATTCCCTCGGCGACCCGCCGATGGGCCGGTCGATCAGTGATGGTCACCCCGGCGAAGTTGATGGCGCCCCGACGGGGCGACACCAACCCGGCGATCGACTTGAGCAAGGTCGATTTTCCGGCACCGTTCGCCCCGATGATCGCCACGGTCTCGGCCGCGTCGACATGCAACGAAACTCCGAACAACGCCTGGAAATCCCCGTAGCCGACGTCGAGCGCATCCACCGCCAGCATCTCGCTCACGACGTCCCCGCCAGGTCGTCACCGAGGTACACCGACCGCACCTCGTCGGACGCCATCACCGTTCGGGGGTCTCCCTCGATCAGCTTGCGCCCGGCATCGACCGCCATCATCCGGTCGACGACGCGCAGCAGGGCGTGGACGATGTGCTCGATCCACACGATCGACACGCCGGAGGCATGGATCTGCTTGATCGTCTCGACCAGGGCGAGCACCTCGGCCTCGGTGAGGCCGCCGGCGATCTCGTCGAGCAACAACAGCTTCGGCTGGGTCGCCAGTGCCCGGGCCAGCTCCAGCCGCTTGCGATCGAGCAGCGTCAACGACCCCGCCACTGTGTTGATCCTGTCGATCATCCCGGCCCGCTCGACCGCCTCGATCGCCGCCTCGTCGGCGGAAGCCATCAGCCGGCCGCCGGCCCCGACCGACGCTCCGACCAGGACGTTCTCGAACACGGTGAGGCCCTCGAATGGGCGCGGGATCTGGGCCGTCCGCCCGATCCCGCGGTGACACCGGCGATGGGCGGGCATTCGGCTGATGTCGGTCCCGTCGAGGACGACGGTGCCCGCGTCGGGACGCAGGTCCCCGGCGATCAGGTTGAGCAGGGTGGTTTTTCCCGCTCCGTTGGGCCCGACGATGCCGAGGGCCTCGCCCTCGGCAACGTCGAAAGTGAATTCGTCGACCACGACGAGGGCGCCGAAGCGTTTCGTCAGGTTGACAACCTGCAGCAGGTCCCCCACGGCCCGAGGCAGCAATCAGCCGAGCGGCTTGAGCGTGCCGGTCGTCGGGATCTCCGGCGACAACGGGTTGTTCGTGACATACAACTCGAACGGGTGGGCGCCGTCGGACTTCTGCCACTGGCCACCGACGAGCGAGGTCGGGCTGATGTTGCGCGGCACGCCACCGGCCCCGTAGGCCACCGGGCCGACCACGGTGTCGAGCTTGGTGGCCGCTGCCGCATCGGCGATCGCCTGCTTGTCGGTCGAGCCGGCGCGGGACACGACGTCGAGGGCGACCTCGAACAGGGCGTGGACGAAGCCGACGAACTGGGTCCACTGCTTACCGGTCGCCTTTTCGTAGGCGGCCGACAGGTCCTTGGCCGTCATGCCGTTCAACGAACTGGCGAACGGGTGATCGGGCGTCCACCAGATCTCGGTGCAGATCCCGTCACCGATCTTGCCGAGGGCCTCGACGGCGGCCGGGAACAGCAGCGCCTTGGCAACGGTGACCATCTTGGGGTTGAAGCCCTTCTGCTTGGCCGCAGTCCAGAAGTTGGCGAAATCAGGCGGGATCGGGATGCCGACCACGATCTCGACCTCCTCGTCGATGAACTTCGAGATGATGCTCTCGAAGCTGTTCGACAGCGTCTCGTAGCGACCCGGGTCGACCATCGTGTAGCCACCGGCGGTCGCTCCGGCCGGAAAGCCGGTCTTGGCATCGGACAGTGCGTTGCCGTCGGGATCGTTCGGGGCGAACAGGCCGACCTTCTTGTTGGTCTCGACCGAATCCCACAGCGCGACGAAGTTGCCGACGAGCTGCTCGGCGCCCCAGAAGAAGTGGTACGTCCAGTCGAATCCCTTCGCGGGGTCGCCGCCGCGCCCGAAGAAGTAGGGCTGCCACGGGGCCAGGGTCGACAAGCAGGGCACGCCGTTGGCCTCGCACTGGTCGGCTACCGGGTTGATCATTTCCGGGGTGGCGATGGCCAGCATCATGTCGACCTCGTCGTCGACGATCAGCTCACCGGCGCGCGATGCCGCGGTATCGGAGGAGGACTCGGTGTCCTTGGTGATGATCTCGATCTTGTACGACTTGTCACCGAGCATGATCCCGTCCTTGATCAGCTCGTTGATGCCGGCGAGGATGAAGTCGTTCGCCTCGCCGAAGCCGGCCAGTGGCCCGGTGAGCGGAGCAGTGAACCCGATCTTGAGCGTGCCGTCGCCACCGCCACCGCCGAACTTGGCCGAGTTGGCGCCGCCCGCCGACGGCGCGGCCGCGTCGGTCGCCGCAGGCGCGGCATCGGTCGCCGCGGGCGCGGCATCGGTCGCCGGGGTCGCGGCATCGGTGGCAGCCGGTGCGTCGGTGGCCGGCGCAGCCGCATCGGTCGCCGGCGCGGCACCCGTGGTGGCGCTGGGCGCGGCCGCCTTGGAACTGCCACAGGCGGCGAGCACCGCAGCCGCGGCGGCCGAACCGAAGGCGCCCATCATCAGCTGACGGCGGGTCAGGATGCGGCGCAGCATCGGATCGTGCTTCGGCTCCGGCGTCAGGTCGTCATTGGTACTCATGATCGGTGTCCCCCTTGATGTTCTGCCCGTATGGACGGGCGTCGATGGTGATTCTTGTCACGATGGATTGCCGCGACCTAATGCTCGGGCTGGGCGACGCACGGGTTGTCGATCGTGCCGATGCCGTCGATCTCGACCCTGACCCGGGAGCCCGGGTTGAGGCAGCGCGGCGGGTTCATCACGAACCCGACCCCGGCCGGTGTCCCGGTGGCGATGATCGTCCCGGGCAACAGCGTGAACGCCGTCGACAGATGGGCGATGATCTCGTAGCAGTTGGTCAGCATCAGCGCGGTCGAGGCGTCCTGGCGCAGTTCGTCGTCGACCCAGGTACGGATCCGCAGGTCGTGCGGATCGGCGACCTCGTCGGCGGTGACGAACCAAGGCCCGATCGGACCGTGCGTATCCCACGACTTGCCCATCGTCATCGTCGGCGTCGCCCGCTGCCAGTCACGCACCGAGACGTCGTTGACGACGAGATAGCCGGCGATGACGTCCTTGGCCGATTCGGCGGGCACGTTGCGGCAACGTGGGCCGGTGACCACACCGAGTTCACCCTCGTAGTCGACCAGGGTCGGCGCCACGGTGGGGATCTCGATCGGATCGAACGGTCCGGTGACGCAGGTGATCTGCTTGTTGAACACCACCGGTACGGTTGGCTTGTTCATACCTGATTCCTCGACATGGGCGGCGTAGTTCAAACCGATGGCCAGGAAGTTCGGCGGCTGGGCGATCGGAGCGAGCAACCGCACGTCGGCGAGCGCCAGACGCGGGGCCTGCTCGGCCGCGGCGCGCACCGCGGCGAAACCGGCAACGCCATCTCGGCTCAGCAGGTCGCCGACATCGGTCGGGATGTCGGGGTGGCCACCCAGGTCGGCGATCTCGTCTCCGGTGACCACACCGAGTCGAACCTGTCCGCCGTGGTTGAACCGGGCGATCTTCATGAATGCTCCTTCGATGCCGCGTATGCCGCGGACAGTTCTTCGATGTCGGGGGGGACGACGAAATCGGGCGGCACGGGTGGCCCCCACGAGTAGAGCGACTTGTCGGGTTCCCATGAACCGGTCGTCCACTCGGCGTCGTCGATCTGATCGAGGTCGGCAAAGTACTCGGCCATATGACCCGCCGGGTCGCGGAAGTACCAGAAGTAGTTCGAGCCGAGGAAGTGGCGGCCGAGCCCCCACGCATTGCGCTTCGGATCGACGGCCAGCAACTTGTGGGCGCCATGGCCGATGGCGTCGATGTCGTCGACCTGCCACGACGAATGGTGGAAGAACGGGACCGGGGCGTTGATCAGGCCGATGTTGTGATGATCGGTCGAGCAACGGTTGAACGAGATGATCCCGGGGACGATGTCGCTGGTCCGGAACCCGAGTATGTCGGTGAGGAAGGTCTGCGAGGCAGCCAGGTCGGGCGTCGTGTACAACGCGTGACCCAGCCGGCGCGGTGTGGCGCCGTCACGTTCGACGATGCCCGGAGCCCGCAGCGATCCACGCGCCCGGATACCCGGGGCATTGATCGGCTCGACGTTGACCGGTACCTGCACGATGCGATCCCGCACGGTCACCCGCACCCCGATACCGACCACGGGCTCGCGCATCACCAGGTCGTCGCCCTCGTCCTGCGTCGCCAGACCGTGGCGCACCGCGGCGGCACGTATCCGGTCGATGTCGTCACGATCGTCGGCGGCGCACGCGTATTCGACCAAGGCGCGAACGGGCCGATGCACGATCGCCAACTGCTCGCCACCATCGCTCGAGGCGAACCGGCCGTCACCCGTGGGGGTCAGACCGAACTCGTCGTAGAACTGGGAGGCGGCCTCGACGTCGGGCACGCCGAGGGTCAGATGGGCAAGCCCGTGCAGAGCCATGTCGTGTCCTCAGATCAGCGGGGAGTTGGGTTCGAGGCCGAGCAGCACCCGGCCGTAGAGCTCCTGGTTCATCTCCAGGTTCAGCAGGCCGTGCTGGTTGATCGCCCGCAGGTCGGCCACGGCACGGTTGAGCGGGTTGCTCGTGCGGATACCCGAAGCGCCCGAGATCTTGAACAGCACCTCGACGCCCTCCAGGCAGCGTCGAACCCCTTGGGCGCAATCGAGGCGCATCCGCGCCCGGGTGAGGAGCGGCAGTTCCTCACCGGCCTGTGCTGCGGCATCGATCTGATCGGCGCAGTGGTAGAGGATGAGTTCACCCTCGTGAATCAGCATGGCCGCATCCGCGGCCATCCGGTGCGTGTTCGGATGGTTGTACTGATCGTCGCGGGTGTAGGCGATCGTCTTGCCCTTGATCACGACGGGGAAGTCGGCGAGGGCCTGACGGGCGATGCCGATCACCCCACCGGTGAGGGCGATGGCCAGCACCGGCACCGGCGCGCAGCGATGGTTCCAGCCGTCCTGCTCGGGTGTGCCCATCGTGGCGATCGGCGAGACCATGAACGGCAGCGAGATGAACCGGTGGGCCGGAATGAACAGCTCGGTGACCCGGGTCGTGCACGAGCCGGTGCCGGTCAATCCGACGGTATGCCAATCGTCCATGATCGTGACGTCCGTCAGCGGAACGAGGAAGTCGCCGAGATCGACAACCTGATCACCCTCCATCACCATGCCGCCGAGCAGCAGCCAATCTGCATTCTCGCAGCCTGATGTGAACGGCCACACGCCGGTCAGCAGGTAGCCGTCGGCCGTCTTGAGTGCTTGGCCACGCGGGCCGATGACGGCCGAGATCATCAGGTCGGGGTTGCGGCGATAGGTCTCGGCCTGGGCCTCCTCGGACGCGTGGCTCATCAGCCACGAGTGGGCGTGGACGACGCCCATCACCCACGCGGTCGCCCCGCAGCCCTCGGCGAGCGCCGAGATCACGTCGAGATGGTCGCGAATCCCCAAGCCGTAGCCACCGTTGAGCGTGCTCTGGAGGGTCTTCATCGATCCGGCGGCGCGCAGGTCGGCGATCGTTTCGCGCGGCAGACGGCGATCGACGGCGGTCTGGGCGGCGCGCTCCCGCAATGCCGGGATCAACGCGCGGGTCCGGGCGACGGCGTCGGCGGCGATTGCGGAATCGACGGTCATGGTCATGGTCATGCGGCACCCCGATCATCAACGGGGGGCTTCGGCATGCCAACGCCCCCAAGGCGTAAAAATGATGATTCATCATTTCTGATGTCTTGTCAAGATCTTTCCCGAGGAGTACGGTGCCGCTCAGCATGGGCATCGTCACGGAACCGGGCCTGAAGCCGACCCGTACCGAGCTCCGGCAACGCCGGACTCGTGTTCGGCTACGCGCCGCGGCGTACAAGCTGATGGCGGCGCAAGGCGTCGATGCCACCACGATCCAGCAGATCACCGATGCTGCCGACGTCGGATTCGGCACGTTCTACAACTACTACCCGACCAAGGAAGCGCTCGCCCTCGAGGTCCTCGATTGCGTCGTCCACAACATCGGCGAACGCAACGACCTGGTCACGCTGAAGATCGGTGAAACCGACCGCGTCCGCATCGTCGCCAACTCCGTTCGTTTTGTGATCCGCGAACTGACGACCAACTCGATGTGGCGATGGTGGCTTGCCCGACTCGATCTGCTCGTCGACCGGATGCGCATCGGGTTCGGCCCGTTCGGCCTGCGCGATATCGACCGTGCCGTCGAGGAGGGTCAGTACCACCTGATCGGCGACGACCCGGCGCTCGCCTGGAGCCACCTCGTCTGGCTGATCGCCGCGGCCGGGCGCGACATCTCCGACGGCCACATCTCCCCCGAACGCGAGCAGCACTGCGCGCAAGCCGTGCTGCGGGTGATGGGCGTCGAACACGATGCCGCCCATGCGGCAACCTCGACCACCCTGCCTCCGTCCCCAAATCTCCCGATCGACTTCTCCTTCGAATTGAACCAAACCGCGCTGAACCCGAGCTGACCGCTCCACACATTGAAAGGTTGAACACGATGACCCAAGCTCCTTCCCACTCCGCCGACGGGCTGCTCGATCGCATCGCTGCGCTACGGCCACTGCTCGAGAGCAACACGGGCCAGACCGAACGCGATCGCCGCGTCGTCGAAGAGAACATCACCGCCCTGCGCGACGCCGGTGCGTTCAAGATCATGGTGCCCAAGCGCTACGGCGGCTACCAGACGAGTGTGCGCAACAAACTCGAGGTGTCCCGCGAGGTCGCCAAGGGCTGCGGCTCCACGGGTTGGGTCACCGCATTGATGAACGTGTGTGCCTTCTTCACCGGCATGATGAACGAACAGGCGCAGGACGACGTGTGGGGCGACAACCCCGACGCCCGCGTGGCCGGCGTGCTGACGCCGTCGTCCACCTCGCGTAAGGTCGACGGCGGATACATCGTCAACGGGGCATGGAACTGGGCCAGTGGCTCGGCCCACGCCGACTGGGCCTACGTCGGCGTACCGATCGTCGACGAGCACGGCAACTTCGCCTACCCGGCAACCGTCTTGATTCCGAAGAGCGACATCACCATCGAGGACACCTGGTTCACGTCGGGGATGCGCGGCACGGCGAGCAACACCGTCCACGCCGTTGATGCGTTCGTGCCCGACCATCGGGTGCAACCGGTCCCCCACCTGTTGACCCATCAGCACGACACGCCCTTCACCGGCGAGGCGCTGTACCAGTCGGCGTTCGTGCCCTCGGCCGTAATCATCCTCGCCGGCCCGCAGCTCGGCCTCGCCCAGGCGGCACTCGACTACACGATCGCCATGGGCCATAAGCGGGGCATCGCCTATACCGACTTCGAGTTCCAGCGCGACGCGCCGACCTTCCAGTTGGCAGTGGCCAAGGCGGCGACGCTCGTCCAGACAGCTCACTACTTCGCCTACGGCGTCGCCGACGAGATCGACGCAGCGGCCGTGGCCGGCCGAACGATGGACTATGACGAGCGGGCCCGGCTGCGCAGCAACGCCGGCACAGCCGTCGAGTCGGCCCGCGAAGCCATCCGCATCCTCTGCTCGGCGCACGGAGCCGGATCGTTCTCCGAGAGCAGCCCGATGCAGCGGTGGTGGCGCGACTCCGAGATCGCCAGTCGCCATGCTGTCATCGCCCCCGAGACCAGCATGCTGATCTACGGCCGGGCCCTGATGGGCTTCACCGACGGCATCACGTTCCTCGTCTAGTCGGCCCGTCCAGTCCATAGGGAGCTCATCATGACCACCGACATCGCACCTGCATACGTGCCCAATCTGATGTTCAGCCATATGGGGTTCGCGGTCAGCGACATGCCCAGGATGGAGGACTTCTACGGTCGCGTGCTCGGATTCACCGTGACCGATCGGGGCGAGGTGATGGGCATGGACCTGGTGTTCATGTCCCGTGATCCGATGGACCACCACCAGATCATCCTCGTCTCGGGTCGGCCCGACAACATTCCGCCAAATCCGTTCACGCCCCAGTTCGGCAGCCTGATCAACCAGATCTCGTTCCGCGTCGGGAGCCTCGGCGGGCTGCGCGAACTGCTGGCCATCCTGGAGCGCGAGCAAGTGGAAAGCATCCTGGTCGCCAATCACGGGATCGCCTGGAGCATCTACTGCCATGATCCCGACGGCAACAATCTGGAGCTGTTCGTCGACACCGACTGGTACTTCCCCCAGCCGTTTCTGGTGCCGCTCGATCTCTCTCAGACCGACGACGAGATCCACGCGCTGACCGAGGCGATGTGCCGCGAGCAGCCCGGGTACGAGCCCTACGCCGACTGGCGCAAGCGCTTCGCCGCCAAGATGAACCGCTTCGTCCCCAACGCCTGAATCCTGGCCGTTTCCCCCGTGAGACCCACGGAGTCGTCGGATCGGTGGTCCACGACGATCACCCCGGCGCGCCAGCCGCCGAACCGCTGGTCCGAACAGAGGGTCCCGACCGCCGCCGACGACGGCGACGATCGACCGCGACGACAACCACGACGGCCCCGGCCTGTACCGCCAGGCTTTGGCCGAGTTCACCGATCTGTCCGAGATCGAATCCCCCCGGGCCACGGGGTCCGCGGTCGCCGGCGGGTCCATTGCCGCCGGTTCGCCGAGGATCGATCGGTGCTCCGGCGGGCGGTCGACGATCGCCGATGCCGCCGTGATCGTCGGCGATCAACCCGGCTGCCGGGCTGTGTTTGAGCCCGAAACCCAGCGCGACCACGATGGTGACAACGGCCATCGCGGCCACGAGATGGCGCAAAAATCTCACGCCTGCACCGTCGGCGGTCGCCGACCGAGCCTGAGCATGCGGCGACCGACGGTCAGAATCCACCGCCAATTGAGCGCCCCGTGGATGGCGACCATGAACAACGTGATGTCGGCCGTGGTCGTATGCAGCGACGTCCAGAAGCCGTCAGGGCGCGGATGAAGTCCCATCGCCGGCAACGCCGAGCGGGAGATCAGCACACCCGACGACACGCACAATGTCATGGTCAACAGCAGACCAAGATCGACCACCCACCGCAGTTTCTCCCGACCGGCAAGTGCCCCGAGCAGTCGACGCGAGGTCTTGAGCACCCAGTCCAGTGCAGCGTCAGGTGGACGATCAAAGCAAGACCGAAGCCGAGACCGATCCACTCGTGGACCGACAGTCCGGTTAGTCGAAAGGCGTAGTCGAGCGTGAACGCCACGAAGATGGCCAGGTCAAGCCAGAAATCGAGCCTCGTGCGGGCGGGTAGCCGAGACCGGCGCGACCGAGGGGAACCTGCTGCGGCAAGGATGTCGAGTTCTTCGACGTCGAGTTCGCTCAACCCATGTTCTCGATGACGATGGCGATTCCCTGACCGACTCCGATGCACATCGCCGCCAGGCCGTATCGGCCGCCGGTGCGGCGCAGATGGTGCACCAGCGTCGTCAGGATGCGGGCCCCCGAGCCGCCGAGCGGGTGTCCGATGGCGATCGCGCCGCCCTGCGGATTGACGATTGCCGGGTCGAGTTCCGGGAACTCCCGTAGGCACGCCAGTGCCTGGGCGGCGAACGCCTCATTCAGTTCGACCGCCGATAGATCGCCGAACCCGATGCCCGCCCGACGTAGTGCGCCGCGAATGGCCTCGACCGGTCCGATGCCGTACAGGTGCGGCTCGACACCCGCCGTGGCCCGGCTGACGATGCGGGCCACAGGCGTACGACCGGCGCGGGACGCGCCGATTTCCGAGCCGATGAGCAGGGCCGCCGCGCCGTCGTTCATCGGCGACGAGTTTCCTGCGGTGACCGTGCCCCCGGGACGGAAGACCGGCTTCAGCTTGGCCAGGCTCTCCATCGACGAATCGGGGCGAATGCACTCGTCGCGGGGAAGTTCGATTCCCTCGAGCGGGGTGACCTCGCCGTCGAACTGTCCATCCGACCATGCCGCGGCGGCCTTGCGATGCGACGAGATCGCGAAGGCGTCCTGCTCGTCGCGGGTGATCGAGTACTTGTCGGCGAGCACCTCGGCGCCCTCGCCCAGACTGATCGTCCATTCGCCGGGCATGGTCGGATTGACCATCCGCCAGCCGAGCGCCGAGTTCCACAACTGCTCGTGGGTGGTGGGGAAGCCCTTGGCCGGCTTGAGCATCACCCACGGGGCCCGGGTCATCGACTCGACGCCCCCCGCGACGACCAGTTCGACATCGCCGACGGCGACGGCGCGAGACCCGGAGAAGACCGCCTCGAGACCCGAGCCGCACAACCGATTCACCGTCGCCCCCGGGATCGTCACCGGCAGGCCCGCCAGCAGTACCGCCATCCGGGCCACGTTGCGATTGTCCTCGCCCGCGCCGTTGGCGTCGCCGAAGTACACCTCTTCGATCGCCGCCGGATCGAGACTCCCCGAGCGGGAGACGAGCGCACGGACCGCGGTCGCCGCCAGATCGTCGGGACGGACCCCGGCCAGGGCACCGCCGAGGCGGCCGACCGGAGTACGCACGGCATCGAGAATGTAGGCGTCAGCCATGGGAGCCTCCTGGGCGGGAGCCGTCGAATGCTCGGGTGAGCAGACCCAGTAGATCGGCCTCATCGAACGGGCGGGGGTTGTCGGGGGGAATCTCGGCGAATGCCCGCCGGGCCGCCTCCCCCAGATCGCCCCGCTGCAGGCCGAGGGCCTCGAGCGAGGTCGGGACGGTGCTGGCGACGGCCAGATCCCACAGCGCGGCCGCCGGATCACCACCGGGCACACCGAGGGCCTCGGCCAGCCGGGCCATCTCGTGGGGCAGCGCCCGGGCGTTGAACGCAATCGCATGCGGCAGGATCACCGAGTGTGAGTCGGCATGGACGAGGTTGAACGCGCCGCCGAGGACGTGGCAGATCTTGTGGTGGAATGCCGCCGCGGTTGCTCCGAGTGCCATACCCGACAGGTAGGCGCCATACAGCAGATCCCCGCGGGCTTCCACGTCCCTCGGGGCGCCCATCACGATCGGTAGGGCGCGATGGATCGCCCGCACACCGTCGAGAGCCAGGGCGCTGATCACCGGGTTGTGACCGGGCGCGTACAGCGCCTCGACCGAGTGGGCCAGCGCGTTGAACGCCGACGGCCCCGTCACCGAGGTCGGCAGGCCCAGGGTCAGCTCCGGGTCGTAGATCACCGTCTTGGGCAGAACGGCCGGGTTCTTGCCGACCTCCTTGTGACGATTGCCGGTAACGCCGTAGATCATCGTCTGCTCCGAGCCGGCATATGTCGTCGGCACCGCGATGATCGGCAGCCCGTGGCTTGCGGCGATCGCCTTGCCGAGCCCCGTCGACGAACCACCCCCCAGGGTAATGACGACGTCGGCACTGCATTCGGTCACCGCGGCGCGCGCCCGCGCCGCCAACTCCTCGGGGACATGTTGAATCGCCTCGCCCCAACGCTGCACGACCCGGCCGCCGAGCAGCCCGGCCAGCTCGTCGCCGACGCCGGCAGCTGCCCCGTCGGTGATCTGGAAGACCCGCTCGACTCCCAGCCGGTCGACCTCGGCGGCAATCTCGGCACGGCAGCCGGGGCCGAAGACGACCCGCTGAGGCAATGCCTCGTAGACGAACGGGGTCATCGCCGACCCCTCGGATGCGCCGACGACGACATCTCAGGCCGCCTGCAGGGCACGCAGAGTCGCCAGTTCGTGATCGGTCGGCGGGGCTGTGACATCGAGCTCGTCGGCGAACCGCAACGCCCACCCCGTCGCATCGATCGCCCGTTCGCGGGTGACTCCGGGATGCCGAGCGGTCATGATCAACTCCTCGGTCTCCGGGTCGGGTTGCAGCACACCGAGGTCAGTGACGATCATCGTCGTCCCGGCCCCTCGTAGTCCGAGTTCGCGCCGATGCCCCAGGTGATCGCCGAACCCGATCGACGAGCGAAAATCGCACTTCTCGACGAACGCCCGGCTGCCCTGGCGCATGATCACCATCACCTGTCCGGCCGATGCGGCGATCTCGGGAGCACCGCCGGCACCGGGCAGGCGGGTCGTCGGCGCGTCGTACGGTCCGATCACCGTCGAATTGATGTTGCCGCGCTTGTCGAGCTGGGCTCCACCGAGGAAGCCGAGATCGATCCGCCCGGCCTGCAGCCAGTAGGCAAAGATCTCGGGCACGCTGACCACGGCGTCGGAGGTCTCCGCCAACTCGCCATCGCCGATCGACAACGGCAGCTTGGTCGGCTTCGAACCGATGCAGCCCGATTCGTAGATCAGCACCGGAGCCGGGTCATACAGCCGTCGAGCCAGATTGGCCGCGGTCGACGGCAGCCCGATGCCGACGAAACACACCGGCTTTCCGGCCGCGGCATACGCGCCGAGCTGCCGGGCGGCGTTGACGATCATCAGCTCGTCGGTCGTGTAGGTGGTCATGATGGCCCTCCGAACTCCAGCCCGACGGACGCGCAATAGCCGGCGAAATCGTCGGTGCCGAGGATATGGGTGTTCACCCATTCCGTGAACGACTCCCGATCCTTCGAGATCGCATCCCAAGCCTTGTAGAAGGTGTTGTCGCGCACCGAGTAGCCCATCGCGAAGCTCGGATGGGCACCGTTGGGCACCTCGCACACGGCGTTCAGGGTCCAGTGCGGCAGCACAATTGCGCCGGGTAACGGCACCAGCGAGTCGACGATCTCCTCGACCGTGACGATCGCTCGTTTCGAGGCGAGCACGCACTCCTTCTGCACCCCGACCAGGCCCCAGATCTGCACATTGCCGTCGCGGTCGGCGCGTTGTGCATGGATGATGCCAACATCGGGATTCAAGGCAGGGACTGCGGCCAAGCGTTCTCCGGTGAACGGGCAGTCGACGGTCGCGATCGACGCCGTGTGGTTGGGCAGATCGGTGCCGACATATCCACGCAGCATGCCGAAGGGCAGCCCGGCCGCGCCGGCTGCGTAACGAGTGGCCATTCCGGCATGCGAGTGCTCCTCGATCGCCAGCGGGTGGGGCCACCCACGTTCGACCGCGTCACGAAACCGCTGGAGCGAGCCCACCCCGGGGTTGCCGCCCCACGAGAAGGTGAGCTTCGTGGCGCACCCCGACCCGATCAGCTGGTCATAGACCATGTCGGGTGTCATTCGCACCAGGTGGAGGTCGCGCCGTCCCTGGCGGATGATCTCGTGCCCTGCGGCATGGGGAATGAGATGCGTGAATCCCTCCAACGAGATGGTGTCACCATCCCGCACGTTCGCCGCCACAGCCGCGCGCAAGGACATCAGAACCTCGGTCACGGCTGTGACCTCTCGGTTGGCCGGGCGAATCGCCCGGCGTCTCGTGGACCGGCAGGATTGACGGAGCGAAGCGAGACCGAGCGCCGCGGAACGAAGTGGAGCAAGCGAAGCATCAACGCGGGTACCACGGGGGGATATGGGCGTCGACGTTGATCCACACGCTCTTGGCCTCGGTGTATTCGCGCATCGCCTCGAATCCCATCTCTCGGCCGTACCCCGACAATCCGGTGCCGCCGAACGGCGATCCGGGGCTCACCCGCTTATAGGAGTTGACCCACACCATGCCGGAGCGCATCGCCCCGGCGAACCGATGGGCCCGCGACAGGTTCTGTGTCCACAACCCGCCCCCGAGGCCGTACTCGGTGCCGTTGGCGATCGCCAGGGCCTCATCCTCGGTCGAAAAGGTGGTCACCGTCACGAACGGCCCGAAGACCTCCTCGTGGCAGACACGCGAGTCGGCGTTCGTCCGAATGATCGTCGGCTCGATGTAGCACCCTCTGGCCAGGGCCGGGTTGTCGGGGGCCTTTCCGCCGGTGAGGATCTCGCCGCCTTCGTCGAGGGCGACCTTGACGTAGCTCAGCACCCGGTCGCGATGCATCTCGGAGGTCAGCGGTCCCATCTCGGTCGTCGGATCGAGGGGGTTGCCGACCTTGATCGACTGGGCCAGGGCCACGAACCGGGCCAGGAACTCGTCGGCGATCCGCTCGTGGAGAATCAATCGCGAACCGGCGATGCAGGCCTGGCCCTGGTTGTGGAAGATGGCGAACGCCGATCCGCCGACGGCGGCGGGGATGATGGCGTCGTCGAACACGATGTTGGCGCCCTTGCCGCCCAGTTCGAGCTGTACCCGCTTGAGGTTGCCGGCGGAGTACTCCACGATCCGGCGACCGGTCACCGTCGAGCCGGTGAAGGCGATCTTGCGCACATCGGGATGCATTGCCAGCCGCTCACCCGCCGTATGGCCGTAGCCGGGAACGACGTTCACGACGCCCGGTGGGAACCCGACCTCGACCATCAGTTCGGCAAGCCGCAGGGTCGACAGTGGGGTCAACTCCGACGGTTTGAGCACGACGGTGTTGCCGGCAGCCAGAGCCGGCCCCATCTTCCACGAGCAGAACATCAGGGGGAAGTTCCACGGCACGATCTGCCCGACCACCCCGAGCGGTTCGCGTTGCACGTAGTTGAGGAACCCGGGATCGACCGGGATCACGTCACCTTGCAGCTTGTCGGCCATCCCACCGAAGTAGCGGAAGCAGGCCGCCGTCCGCGGGACGTCGAGCATCCGTGCGTCCCGCACGGGATGGCCCGTATCGGTCGCTTCGAGGGTGACCAACTCGTCGGTGTGAGCCTCGATCGCGTCGGCCAACTTGAGCAGGAGCCGACCGCGTTCGGCCGCCGCCATCCGCCTCCAGGCGGGAAATGCTGCAGCGGCGGCGTCGACCCCCCGATCGACGTCCGCCGCGCGCGCCTCGGCGATCTGTGTGATCACCGAGCCATCATGTGGATTCAGGACATCGAGCGTGCCCCCGTCGAGAGCGTCGACGAACGTCCCACCGATGAACAGTTTGTTCTGCACAGCAGTCAGAAATCGACGGCGTAGACGCTCGCCTTGCCGGTACGGATGAGTTCGGGCAGCTCGGGCGAGGCGTTCTCCCACACGAGCAGCATTGAACGCTTCGGCGAATAGCCCTGGTGGCGGATGTCGCCGGGCATCGCGGCGATGTCTCCGGCCTTCATCACCACTTTGGCGCGCGGTGCACCGGTATCGCGATCCTGCACCTCCCAGGTGATCTCGTCGGTGAGCTGCAGAAACCACTCGATGCGGTCGTTGCCGTGGAACACCGGCAGCGTGTACTCCTCGGAGGTGGGACAGTACAGCGACGCCTTGCAGACGCTGACCACCGAAGGGTTCCAGGTCACATCGGAACGCGAGATGTAGGCGAAAAGGTTGTAGGCGGCGACCTCGTTCTCGAAGCCCGGCTCGACATGCACTTCCGGCTCGTCCTGGGGCACGTCGGCGAACATGCGGTTGACCGGGTGCGTGGCGTCGGTACGGATCTCCTCATCACCGGGAAGGGCGACCATTCGATCGGCGGCCACTCGTCGGCGGGTGACCGCCGCGGTGTTCGAACCGTTTTTCACACCGAAGGGCTTGTCGGTTTCCGACGGGCTGGCGAACGGGTCGTAACTGGCGTTCGTCCAGTCGTCGAGCATCTCCTTGAACGTCGCCATGATGTCGTCGGATTCGAAGTTCTCGACGTGATCGAGTTCCGCCTTGCGGTAGGCCTCGTTGAACCGGCCGGCGAACATGTCGACGGTGCCGTAGTGGTTCACGGTGCCGAAGACGTGGTCGAAGTTGACCGTGCCGTAGAAGAAGTTCCACGCCACGTCGCGTTGCAGCGCCCGCAGGAACACGTCGGCCGACATGAGGTGCGTGCCGGTCGGCCAGATGATCGAGACGAAGAACTCGTCCCGGGCGAATTGGAATCCACCGAGTGTGAACCCGCGGTACCCCTGTTCGTTCGGAGCGGAGGAGGTAACGGTGTCAGTCATCAGTGTCCTTTCAGAGGATGGGTCCGCTCAAAGGCGGCGAGGGAAGCGCCAGCGACGAGCCGCACAGCGGCGCGAGGAGGAAGCGCAGCGGACGACGAACCCGCCACTAGGAGAGACAGATCTCGGCCCAGCGCTCGATCGTGTCGTCGCCCTGGATGGTCTGCAGCAGGATCACACTCGGCTTGTCGGCCGAGAATCGGTAGGCGGCGTTGGCGGGAAGCAGGCACATATGCCCGCGCCGCAGAATGACGTGACCCATCTTGGCCCCGGCCGGCTCGCCGTCGAGGGCCACCGAGCCGCTCTTGTCGGCGGGGACGGCGGGCGTATCGAGCTTGACGAGGTCGACCCGCACCTCACCGTCGAGCACAGTCGGGAACTCGTCGTGGGCGCATGTCCGCCATTCGCTGACGCCCTCGGCGCGGATCGTTTCGAGGACGTACTCCATGTTCTTGCCGACGGCGATCTTCTCGTACGGCTTGGCGTTGCTCGCCACCTCGAACACATTGGAAAAGACGTAGTGCTTCGGGTCGTCGTTGATGATCTCGATACGGCCCTTGTCGTAGCTCTCGAGCGATCCGAATTTGGTGACGTAGGTCGTCATTCCCCTACCTCTCGAAAAAGTTCGCATTGCGAACAGTTGTGCGGTGTGAGAACATTCTCCATCGGAGGGTCGACAATGTCAAGTGACGAGGGAGCAAACGGCGACTTCGTTCAATCGTTGGCCCGCGGGTTGGCGGTCCTGCGAACCTTCGACAGCTCATCGCCATCGATGACCCTCACCGAAGTGGCCAAGCGAGCCGGGCTGACCCGGGCGACGGCGCGGCGTCTGCTGCTCACATTCGAGGCACTCGGCTACGTGAGCCTCGACGGCAAACGCTTCGAGCTGACTCCACGAGTGCTCGATCTGGGGTACGCGTACATCTCGTCGCTCCAGCTCCCCGAGATCGCCCAGCCCTACATGGAAGCGCTCAGCGAGGCGGTCAACGAGAGCGTTTCGGCCGCCGTGCTCGACGGGCATGACATCGTTTATGTCGCCCGCATACCGACCAAGCACGTGATGTCGATCTCCCTCGGTCTCGGCTCGCGGCTTCCCGCCGCAGTGACCTCGATGGGGCGTGTGCTGCTCGCCGCGCTGGCGCCGCCCGAGCTCGAGGCGTTCCTCGCCACGGCGTCGTGGACGCCCCGCACGACCCGCACGATCCGGTTTCCCGACGAACTGCGTCATGTGCTCGGTGAGTGTCGCCGGGCCGGCTTCGCCCTCCTCGACGAGGAGCTGGAGGACAATGTCCGCTCTGTCGCCGCGCCGTTGACGGACGGCCGCGGACGCGTCGTCGCTGCGCTCAACGTCGGCACCTCGGCCGCACGGGTCTCACTTGCCGATCTCCACGAGCGCATCGTCCCCGAGTTGCTCGCCACCGCCCGAGCCATCTCCGCCCAACTCGCAAAACGATGACGCAGTCCGGTTCGCCGCTCTTCGATCGGCTGCTCCGACTCGCCGAATCGCTGCGTCGGGCGGGCATCGACGTGTCGACCGGAGAGTTGATCGACGCGTCGATGGCACTCAGATACCTCGATCTGGCCGATCGATCGACCCTCCAGGCGACGCTGCGGGCCGTGATGGTCAAGAGCGCCGTCGGCGTCGATCGGTTCGACCGACTCTTCGATCTGATCTTCCGCGTCGAGATCCCACCGGTGACCCCGCCGTCGCCGGCATCATCGGACGGTGCGACGTCGGGTTCGAACCCACAGTCGAGCGATGCTGTGGCCCGCCCCGGGCTGTCGGCCGAGATCCTCGACGCATTGCGGCGGGGTGATGCTGCGCAGCTCCGGCTACTCGCCGCCCAGGCGGTCGATCTGGCCGCCGGCCTCGAGCGTAGAGAGGGGAGCGAGGCGTACTTCCTCCACCGCGTCCTGCGGGCCATCGACCTCTCACGCATGCTGTCCGCCGCGCTGCAACAGGCCCGACGCGACGGCACGACGAGCGAGCTGGAATTGGCGCTCCACCGGTCGGAGTTGAGCGAGCGTCTGGAGCAGTTCCGTCGCCAACTGGCCGCCGAGATCGCCGCCCGACTCCACGAGCGTCATGTCGAGGTCGATCTCGCCGACGGTGTGACCGACCCGGCCGGGCGCGACATCCTGGCCCTGTCCGGGCAGGAACTCACCGAGCTGCGCCGAACCGTCCAACCCCTCGCCCGCCAGCTCGCCGCCCGGATCGGCCGCCGACGCAAGCTCTCGTCAACCGGCCGGCTCGACCCGCGACGCACAATTCGCCGGTCGCTGGCGACCGGCGGCGTCCCGATCGAGGTGATCAATCGACGACGCCACCCGCACCGGCCGCAGGTCGTACTGCTGTGCGACGTATCCGGCTCGGTCGTCGAGTTCGCCCAGTTCACGTTCACGCTGGTCAATGCCATCCACGAGGAGCTGGCGCGGGTACGCAGCTTTGCCTTCATCGACGGCATCGGCGAGGTCACCGACCTCTTCGCCGCCGCAACATACGACATCCCCGTCGCTCGATTCATCGAACGCAAGGGCGTGCTCGGCCCCGATGGCCATAGCGACTATGGGCGGGTGTTCGGCGAATTCGCCGCGAAACATCTCGGTGATGCCGTTGGTCCGAGAACGACCGTGATCATCACCGGTGACGGCCGATCGAACTATCGCCCGGCCAATGGGGCGGCGTTCCGTCAACTGGCCGACGCGGCCCGGCGCGTGTACTGGCTGAACCCCGAGCCCGAGGCGCGATGGAACACCGACGACTCCGTCGTGGCCGACTACCAGCCGTTCTGCGCCGGTGTATTCGAAGTCCGCACCCTGCGCCAGCTCACCGAGGTGATTGCCGACCTGGTGTGACCCCATTCGGGGCACAACGAAGAGGAGCGCCCCGCAGGGGGCTCCTCTCACGTGATCGGTTGTCGAGCGGCACTACTCGCCGCGGACCCGCTTGACGATCTCGGTGGCGATGTTGTTCGGCACCTCGTCGTACTTGGCGAACTGCATCGTGTACGTCGCCCGGCCCTGGGTGCGCGAGCGCAGGTCGGTCGAGTAGCCGAACATCTCCGACAGCGGCACCTGGGCCCGGACGACCTGGGTGTTGCCTCGGGCCTCCATACCCTCGATGCGGCCGCGGCGGCTCGACAGATCGCCCATCACGTCGCCCATGTACTCGTCGGGGGTGACCACTTCGACGCCCATCAGCGGCTCGAGCAATACCGGCTTGGCCATCTCGGCCGCCTTCTTGAACGCCATCTGACCGGCGATCTTGAACGCCATTTCCGAGGAGTCGACATCGTGGTAGGCGCCATCGACGAGGATCGCCTTGACGTCGACCGTCGGGTAGCCGGCGAGCACGCCCGACTCCAACGCGGCCTGGAAGCCCTGGTTGGTCGGGTTGATGTACTCACGCGGGATGCGTCCGCCGGAGATCTTGTCGACGAACTCGTAGCCCTTGCCGGGGTTCGGCTCGAGGCTGACCTTGACGACGGCGAATTGTCCCGTACCGCCGGTCTGCTTGATGTGGCGGTACTCGACGGTGTCGACGGCGCGGGTGATCGTCTCGCGATAGGCCACCTGCGGCTTGCCAACGGTGGCGACCACGTTGAATTCGCGCATCATGCGGTCGACGAGGATTTCGAGGTGAAGCTCGCCCATGCCCGAGATGACCGTCTGGCCCGTCTCCTCGTCGGTGCGGACGCGGAACGTCGGATCCTCGTCGGACAGCGACTTGAGCGCCTTGCCCAGCTTCTCCTGGTCGTCCTTCGTCTTGGGTTCGATGGCGACGTGGATAACGGGTTCGGGGAAGACCATCCGCTCCAGGATGATGGCGTGCGACGAGTCGCACAGCGTGTCGCCCGTGGTTGTCTGCTTGAAGCCGAGCCCGGCGACGATGTCACCGGCCATGGCGACTTCGAGGTCCTCCCGCTGGTTGGCGTGCATCAGCAGAATGCGGCCGAGCCGCTCCTTGCGCTCCTTGGTCGAGTTGTAGACCTCGTCGCCCTTGTTGATCGTGCCCGAATACACCCGGAAGTAGGTGAGCTTGCCGAACGGGTCGGCCACGATCTTGAAGGCCAATGCCGAGAACGGCTCCTTCTCGTCGGCCTTGCGCGTGAGGACTTCGTCCTCGTGGTTGGGGCGCACGCCGGTGGTCGGCGGAATGTCGAGCGGGCTCGGCAGGAAGTCGATGACGGCGTCGAGCATCGGCTGGACGCCCTTGTTCTTGAACGCCGAACCGCACAGGATCGGGTCGAAGTCGAACGCCAGCGTGCCCTTACGGATGGCCCGCTTGATCTCGCCCTCGGACAGCTCCTCGCCGGCGAGGTACTTCTCCATCACGGCATCGTCGCTGGTTGCGATGGTCTCGAGCAGC
>JANMJD010000171.1:0-8785 GCA_031371195.1 Actinomycetes bacterium
ACTCGAGCCTGATGGACGACGACCGGCCGTACGTGCTGCGCATCGGCGATCATCGCCTGGCCGAACTGCCGCCCCACTGGTCGTTGGACGACTGGGAGCAGTACGCCTTCCTGCCCGACCCGGTGATCGGCAACGGCATCGAACTGCCGTCGAAGGTGCTGGAGCTGTGGCGCGGCGAACTCAACGCCCAACGCAAGGAGGGCGGTCTCGTCGTTGGCACGATGCACCCGTTCCTGTCGGGCCGGGCGTCGCGCTCCGAGGTGCTGCGCGAGATCATCGGGTACGCCCGCGACTGCGGTGACGTGTGGATCGCCCCGCTCGGCGAGATCGCCGAGGCGACCCTCGCCTCACCCCACGTCACCGAACGCGTCCCCGACATTCCCGACCTCTCGTTGGGGCCCTATCCCCTCGACGGCCCTCCGCCCACTCCACCAGGAGCCCAACGCCATGCCTGAATCGTCCACGATCGAACACCCCCATGACCCGAGAATCGAGATCAAGGCGGCCGCCGATCACTTGATCGCCTGTTTCGCCGCCTTCGATCGCGATGCGTACTTCGCCTGCTTCGCTCCGGAGGCGAGCTTCGTGTTCCATGGCACCAAGCGGTTCCTCGACTCCCGCGCCTCGTACGAGGACGAGTGGTCGGCATGGGTCGACGGCGGATTTCGGGTGGTCAGCTGCTCGTCTCACGACCAGTGGATCGATCCGATCAGCGACGACACGGCCGTCTTCGTCCATCGGGTGCTGACCACCGTCGAAGATCCCGATGGCATCCACGATCTGGTCGAACGCGAAACGATTATCTTCCGTCGGGAGCACGACGGTCGTTGGCTGGGGCTCCATGAACACGTCAGCCCCGCCCCGCACTGATCACCCGTAGGCGGCCGCCTGGATGTTGAACAGCTCGGCGTACTGACCGGAGAGCGCCATCAAGGCGTCGTGACTGCCGAACTCGGCGACACGGTTCGCGTCGAGGACGACGATCAGATCGGCCATCCGTACGGTCGAGAACCGGTGGCTGACCAGCACGGTCACCCGACCTTCATCGGAATGGGCCCGTGACGCCTCGGCGAAACGTTCGAACAGCGCATGCTCGGTCTCGGCATCGAGCGCGGCCGTCGGCTCGTCGAGGATCAGGACGAGCGGTGCATCGCGCATGAATCCCCGGGCGAGTGCCAGCTTCTGCCATTGGCCGAAACTCAACTCGGCACCCTCGTCCCACGTCGGGCCGAGCTGAGTGTCGAGGCCGTAGGCCAGGCGATCCACCACGTCTTGTGCTCCGGCCCGGTCGACGGCGACCTCTGCCGCCGAGCGTTCGTCGAGACGCGGCAGATCACCGACTCCCACGGTGTGCTGGGCATGGAACTCGAAGCGGTAGAAATCCTGGAACGCCCCGGCCAACCGCTCGCGCCACGCCTCGGTGGGAATGGTGGAGATGTCCACCCCGTCGACGGTGATCACACCCGAGGTCGGCGCGTACATCCGGGCGATCAGCTTGACCAGGGTCGATTTGCCGGCGCCGTTCTCGCCGACGATGGCGATCACCGAGCCGGCGGGCAGGTGTAGATCGACGTCGTCGAGCACCAGCCGAGGCGTGCCCGGATACCGGAATGACACATGTTCGAAGCGGATGCCGTCGTGCAGCACGGCAGGAGCGACACCCTCGCCCGACGACCGCAGCCCGGCGGCATAGTCCTCCAGCCAGGTCAGGCGCCGGGACGAATCGAGCCAGAATCCGCGGAGGAATCCCAGCTCACCGGCGGTCGCTCCGATGTAGTTGGCCAAGCGGGTGCCGGCGGCGATGACGAGGACCACGTCGCCCACCGAGCGATCCAGGCCGGCGACGACGAACACGATCGAGCCGACGTACGCCGCGGCGAACAACGCCCACGCGGCCGTGTGCCACCAGGCGGTCGTCCACCGCACCCGCGCCACGGGCCCGTACCACCGCGCCCACGCCTGCCCGCGTTGATCGACCAACCACGGGCCGGTACCGGTGACGCGCACCTCCTTGCCGGGGGCTGCTGTCGTACCGACCACGAACAGGTGGCGGGCCAACCGGCTGTGGGCGATGACCGATTCCTCGGTGCGCCGCTCCACGCCGGGCCGCCATGTCGAGGTGGCGAACGCCGGCAATGCGGCGACGAGCAACAGCAGCAGCGACGGATGGATCGAGGCGAGCAACGCCCCCGTGACCGCCAGACGGAACAACCATCCAAGCGTGGAGAACAGCGACATGAACATGTGGTCGAGTGCGAAGACCTGGTCTCGCAGCATGGCCAGGCGGTCGAGGTACTCCGGGCGTTCATGGTGTTCGATCGTCGGCACCGAGGCCTGCAGCCCGGCCACATGCGACTCGAGGGCGATGGCGATCTTGTCGCGGAACCGGCGCTGCACCCGGTTCGACAGGATGCCCAGACACCACGTCGCCGTGAGTGAGACGGCCAGACCGACGGCGGCGATCATGATCAACCGTTTGCGGCCATCGCTTCCCGACGTCCTCTGGATGCCGTCGACGAGCAGCTTCAGCCACAGCGCCAACAACGCGTCGGGCAGCATCATCAGCAGGGCCAGCCCGAGCGACAATCCGAGCAGACGCGGCTCGGCCCGGTAACCGAGGCGGAACGTGCGCCACAGCGACTGGAACGCCGGCGGCAGGTCGTCGTTGGCCCGGAGGCGGCCCTGTGTGCCCTCGGCGCCATCCGGTACGTCAGAGGCGCTCATGGACGATCTCCTGACCAAGATCGTCGAACTCGGGAGCGGCGACGACGTCGCCGAAGCGGGAGGCCTGCAGCTCGAACATCGTGTGATAGCGACCGCCCAGGGCGATCAACTCGTCGTGGGTGCCGAGTTCAATCACCCGGCCGTGCTCCATCACGCAGATGCGGTCGGCCAGGCGAACGGTCGAGAAGCGGTGGGAGATCAGGATCGTCGTGCACCGGCGAGTTGCCGCGAGCACGCGTTCGAAGATCTCGGCCTCGCCCCGCACGTCGAGTTGGGCGGTCGGCTCGTCGAGGAGCACCACGCCGGCGCCCTGGCGGACGGCACACAGCGCCCGGGCCAACGCCACCCGCTGCCATTGGCCTCCGGAGAGGTCGGTCCCACCCGGGTAGCCCTTCGACAGGACCATGTCGAGATCACCGCCCGCCAACTCGGCTCCACCGGCGTCGGCCAACGCTGCTCGGATCACGTCGTCGGGGGCTCCATTCGGGGCGACGTTGGTGCGCAGGGCCAATTCGAAATGGATGAAGTCCTGGAAAACGGCGGTGACCTCGGATCTCCACGGACCGGGGGCGAGGTCGGTCAAGCCGACACCGTCGATCTCGATCGATCCGCCGACGGGGTCGTACAACCGGCACAGCAGCTTGGCCAGAGTCGTCTTGCCGGCACCGTTCTGCCCGACGATCGCCATCGACGTCCCGGCCGGGATGGTCAAATCGAACCCATCGAGCACTGGGCGGGCGTCGGCCTCGTACGAGAAGCTGACGTCACGGAACCGAATCGCCCGTCCCGCCGATGACGGCGCGAGGGTGCGATTCCCACCCACGAGCAGGTCGCCGCCGGCCGCCACCGACCGTTCGAGCCGGGCGAGCGCGGCCATCGGAGCCGCGGCCCCGTCAAGCGCCCAGTTGAGCCCGCCGAAGGCGACCATCGAAACGCCGATCGCCGCCTGCACGAAGAGCACGACGCGACCGCTGGTCAGCGCACCGGTATCCGCAGCGCGGGCCAGCGCCACGAACACCACGACATTGGCGACGGCGACGACTACCAGGCAGGCCGCCACCGACTTCTCCCGCAAACGGGTGGCGTCGTACTGCAACTGGTACAGCCGGGTGCGAGTGGTGATGAATCGTTCCATCACCCACCCGGCCAGTCCGAAAAACCGCAGTTCCTTGGCCGGGGCCGCATCGACCGCCAGACGATACGAGTAATCGGCATGGCGTTGGGCCGTACGCACCTCATCGGTATTGCGGTCCTTCCACACTCCGCTCTCACGCAACAGCCAATGGGTCGACATCCACGCCCCGAGAAGCATCGGCGGCGCCCACCAGTGGAACCCGAACAGGAGCACCGCCGCTCCGGCCCCGATCACCAGATCGACCAGACCACCAGCGATGAAATCCATTGAGATCTCCAGAGGTGGTCCCATCATCCCCAGATCGAAGTCGCGCGCCATCGCCAGATCGTTGGCCAGTTCGGGACGTTCGAGATGCGCCAGGCCGGCGGGTGCGACGGTCACCCCGATCAGGCGGTCGAACAGGTGATTCGCCATCCTGCTGCCGAGGTTGGAACCGATGACCTGGTGCAGCGGATGAACGACCAATGAGATGGCGAAGGCGACGCCGATGAGCACCAGCGGCGCGGTCAACGTGTCGTCGCGGGTGATCGCGCCGACCAACCAACCGAAGGCGACCGAGACGACCGCGGGCGAGAGGCCCCGCACCACGATCAGCAGCCACCACACCGTCGCATAGCCCGGCGATGCGTGACGGAGCTCTACGAAGAACCGCCACTCCTGTCGGGATCTCAACTGCTTGGCGATCACGATGCCTCCCTCTCGTCCCTTCATCGAAGCAGATCCCGCATCTCCTACGGCTCGACGACGGATTTCTCGCTCGCCGCGACGGTCGGTGTAGGCCCGATCAGCGCACCGGCGATCGGGTTGCCCGGCGCAACGAGCGCAATGTGATCCTGGCGCGGTATCGCTGCATCTTGCGATGACTCCTGTGCAACGCGTCATCGACCTGCGCAGCCAAGCGGATCGCCAGGGCGACCGTCAGGTCATCCGGAGTGTCACGGGAATGGGCTGCCGCATTCGCCAAACCGGCCAACCCGGCCGCCGCCCTGGCCCCTTCGTGATCGACGAACGCATCGAGATCGGCGGCGATGGCGACGTTGGTTTGATGTCCGGCGAATTCCGCGCCGAAATCGACGAAGGCGTCCGTCGTCTCGGCCCACGCGCCGATCACCCGGTCGGCCGGATCGACGGCCCGGAGCCGACGACGCCGACGCCGACGCTTGGCCGCGATCGTGGCCCCGACCCCGACGACGACGAACCCGACCACCAGGCCGACCATCACCCCCAGGAACGCAATCCAGTCGATCTGCCGCCGGCCGCCACCAGTCGATGTCGATGGAGTCGGGCCGGCGTGCGACGCGGCGGGCTGCTCACCGGCGACGGTGTTCGAATCGGGAAGGACGGCCGGCGAGCCGCCCCCGACCGGGCTGGACGGCGCCGGTGAGGCCGCCGCCGCTGCGGCCGGAACCGGGTCGAATGCAACCCAACCCGATTCGTCGAACCACACCTCCGGCCACGAGTGGGCGTCGGCGCTCGTCAGTACATCACTCCCCGCCGACGCCCGATAGCCGACGGCCACCCGGGACTCGGCCCCGATGGACCGCGCCAGCAGAACGAAGGAGGCGACGAACTGCTCCTCGGCCCCTTGCAGGGACGACTGCAGCACGGCCTTGAGCGCAGCGACGCTGCTCGAGACGGGCGTATCGGGATTCAGTCGATAGCGGGAGCGCAACCCGGCCTCGATCGAGCGGAGCGCGTCGTACAGACCGGCGCCGGCGGGACCGGGAGGCCTCGGGCCGGCCGCGATCATGCCGTCGGCGATATTGCGAAACTCCTCGGCCATCTCGTCGACCGGTCGACCGATGCCCACGGTCGACCCGTCAGCCTGCGGCATCGACGTACCGACGGTCACCGAGATGCGTTCGCCGACGGCGACCGCCGGCTCGATCAGCAGCATCGAGCCATCACCGCTGGCCGTTGCCCGATGGGCCAGGTCCATCGGGATTCCGGCGAGCGGGAGCCACGTCAGCGGTCCGCTCAACGGTTCCACCGTGACCGTTGCTGTCACACTCGGGTGGGTGGTGGCGGTTGCCGGGTCCAGGCGGCGTCCCACACGACGAAACGTCGATCCAATACTCCACTCGACCCCGTCGAATCGATCCAGGCCGAACAGCCGCCACCGGGAGCCGCTTCGGTCGGAGACCCGGAACCGGGCGATCGGCGGGTCGGTGGCGCGCTCGGCGGCCACGCCGGCCAGCGATGCGGTGCCGATCAACTCCTCGGTAGTGATCGTCCGTCCGACACGGGGGTCGAGCCGATCGCGTGTCGTCCATGACGGCGCGAGCCGTCCGACCCCAAGTCCGGCGACGACCACCGCAACGAGCATCACCACAGTGACGATGCCGCTCGCTCGACGCGCTCCGCGTCGGTGACGGTCGGGTTCGTGGGCGGCCAGAAAGAGCACGATGCCTGCTGCGGCAACCCATCCGACGGTGACCGCATTCGAGGGACGACCCGCCGGCGCGGCCAGCGCTGTCAACCCCGCACCGAGCACTACGGACGGAACCAGCAGCATTGCCCGGAAGCGCTCCGCAGCAGCCAGTTCGGCCGTGGCAATGGCCGCCAGTCCGAGCAGCATGGCGACGAACACACGCAGCGCCGGATCCAGCGGAGCCGGCCACGACACCGACACGATGTCGCTGGCACCGCCGATCATGCCGTCGAAGACGTCACCGGGCAGGCGACCGCCGAAGGTCACCCCGACCGCCGCCAAACCCGCCACCAACGACCCGGCGTGGACGACGGCGCGTAGTTCGCCCGGGAGCCGGCCGATGAGGATCGCCGGGAGGGCGACCAACACGATCGGCGTCAACAACGCGGCACTCGGCGCCGCGAACAACCGAACGGCGAGCAGCCCGGTAGCGGCGCACAGCACCAGCGGCGCGGCGATCGCCGGCCAACGACGACGGATGGCGGACTTCATAAGGCCGTCGACCACCAGCGCGCCAGCGCGGCGGCGCTGGGCAGCACCACATCGTCACCACGGCTGCCGATCGTGTGTTCCAGCCCGTCGGCGGTCGCGGCAACCGTCAGATGCATCACCCGGTCCGCCAGGTCGCTGATCCGGCTCAAGCCGTGCTCCGACCGCCCGGAGATGACGAAGGCGCAGGTCGATCGAGATATCAGCCGGACGAGTTCAGCCGGCGGTCGGGACTCGTCCGGCGATGTCAGCCGCACTCGCGACAGCAGATCGAGTGCTTCGGTCTCATCGCCGATGGGCTGTGGACGACCGGGGCTGCGCCGGTCGGTGGTGGTCAGATGGACGTCGATGCCGTGCCGAAACGCATGCGAGCACAACGATGCGGCGATCTCGGCGGCATCCTCGAAGCTGTCGCCCCGGTAATCGGACCGCTCGGTCATCAGCACGACGGCGATCGACGGCCGTCGCGGATCGGCATACTCCCTGACGATCAGCGCCCCGGTGCGGGCGGTCGTGGGCCAATGGATGCTGCGGGTGTCGTCGCCCGACACATACGGTCGCAGCGACTGGAATCCCGACGAGGGATCACTCCCCCCGCGCTTTGCGGCATCGTTGATCGACGAGCGCTGCAGGAGGCGTTGACCGTGCAAAGGGGTGACCCGCGGGTGGACCAGGACGGTGCCGACCGTCCCCGGGACGAGATACTCGCCGGCCACGAGACCGAGCGGATCGGCACGCCGGACGGCGATCGGCCCGACCGATGCCACACCGCGGCGGTGGGCCCGCAGGACGTACGAAACGGTCGCGGCCTGATCAGATGTGCCGTGCGGGATCTCGATGCCGATGGCCTGCCCACCGGCGTGTCCACTGTCGTGACTGTCGATTCGATCGCGCAGGGTCGCCGCCGCCACGCCACGCCGCGACGTCGCCACGATCGTGGTGCGACAGCGGATCTCGGCCCCCGTCTCGGCACGCGCCGGCAGGGCTCCACGGCTGACGACGACGGTCGGGGGCCGCCGGACGACGATCGCGGCGACGACGACGCCAAGCATGGCCAGGACGGCGACGAGCACCAGTTCGTCGTAGCGCGCCCGGATGCCCATGGCGGTGAGCAGGATCGCCCCGACAATCACGCCAAGCCCCGTACGCGTCGGCATCGTGCTTCTCCGGATCCTTCGGGCGTCAGGCCCGCTCGACGCGGCGGCGAGGTACGTCGAGGGAGCCAGAGGCTTCGGCCAAGACGTCGTGAGCCGTGATCCCTCGGAGATCGGCCTGCGGAGTCAACGCCAAGCGGTGGGTCAGGGCCGGGTAGATCATCAGCTGGACGTCCTCCGGCGTGACGAAGTCCCGCCCATCCGTCGCCGCCGCCGCCCGCGCCAGACGCAGCAGTGACAGGACGGCACGGGTCGACGCCCCGAGTCTCAGATCAGGATGGGCGCGGGTTGCGCCGGCGATGGCGACGATGTACTCGCCGATGCCCTGGCCGACGTGGACGTTGTCGACTACCGACATCATGTCGACGACGTCGTGCAGGGTGACGACCGGCATCACGTCGGGCGATGCGCGCCGGACGACATCGATCATCAGCAGATCCAGTTCGATGTCGGGCTCCACGTATCCGAGGCTGAGTCGCATGGCGAACCGGTCGAGTTGCACGTCGGGGAGCGGATACGTCCCCTGGAAGTCATGCGGGTTCTGGGTGGCGATGACGAAGAACGGCCGGGGCACGGCGCGGCTCACTCCGTCGGTCGTCACCTGGCCCTCCTCCATCACCTCGAGCATCGCCGACTGCGTCTTGGGACTCCCCCGGTTGATCTCGTCGCCGATCACGACGTTGGCGAACACCGGTCCCTCGCGAAAGCTGAATCTCCCGGTACTCGGTTCGAACACCATCACCCCGGTGATGTCGGAGGGCAACAGGTCGGGAGTGAACTGCACTCGGCGCCACGATCCCCCGATCGATCCGGCGATGGCCTTGGCCAGCGTCGTCTTGCCGGTACCCGGGA